>JBDTQM010000172.1:0-8497 GCA_039932175.1 Specibacter sp. | reverse complement strand
GCCCACCACACCGGCATTTCGCGTTATTTCAGGTAGCCGGTGCTTAGCGCCGCCTGCTGGGGACAGCGGCCTAGAACGTTTTCCATGACTCCTTTCTCGGCCGGCGTCACCCACAGCTGGTAGGCGGCCTTGACCGATATTTGCCGGGCCACATAGTGGCAGCGGAACTTCTTTGACGGTGGCAGCCAGCTGGCCGCATCGGAGTCGCTCTTGTCCTGGTTGGCGTCCCCGTCCACGGCCAAGAGGTTGAGCGGATCATTGGCCAGGCTCTGCCGTTGCAGCTGCGTCAGGACAGCAGCCCCCGTTTGCCAGGCGTTGCCCAAGGCCACCACGTGATCAATTTGGACGACTCCACTGGTGTCCTTGCCGCGTGTGAAGTGAACGCTCCGCCCAGTGTACGGTTCGGCCAGCGTGCCAGACGCCACCGCACACAAGGAACCATTGGCGAAGGCGACTGCCGCCAAGTCCCTGCGCAGGATGTCGTTGCGGGTGTCGCAGCCATTGGCATCTGCATCCAGCCACGCCTCGCCAAATGCACTGCGCTGGTAGTCATGGCGCGGCGTTTTGCCTTTGACCTGAAGGGTTTCCAAAACAGCCAAGGCTGTTGCCGGCGCCAGGACCACCACGGGCCGGCCCAATGCCGGCGACGGTGTGGTCAACACCGGCGCAGGACCGGCATTGGGCTCAAACGGCCACCGTCCCGAGCTGTGCAGCCACCCGGGCAAAACCACGAGGACAACAAGGGCCAACAAGACAGCTGTCCACACGGGCGCCCGGGGCTGCTGGGCTGCCCCGTGCTGCAGGGCGGGCGCGCGCCCGCGGAAGTCCCTTGCGGGACCGCCCTGCCGTTGCGTGCGCGCATGGGTGAACTCTTGTGCGTGCCGTGCCATGGGACATCCTCACCCCTGACCTGCCCCAAGCCTGGACTCCGCGGGTGGGGGTTCTGCCAAACCCGGACAGTGGGAGTTTTGGACGCCGGAGCTTTGTAGTGCCGGTAACTCGGTCACTTAAGTCTAGAAGGCTGCACGGCGCAGCGGCGGCAGTTATCCACAGGCGCCGCGGGTACGGTACGGGAATGCGGGAATCCGCGGTGAATTGGATAGGGCAGCCGTTACGCCGGGTTTTGTCATCCGCCGCAGTTACCCGCGGCGGAGAGGCAACCATCCATCTACGAACGCCGTTGCCGGCGCCCTCTAGCAGCCTACCCAGACACTCGGGCGAACAGCCCTCAAACATGCCCTGTCTGGCCTTGCTCCGGGTGGGGTTTACCTAGCTTCCCTAGTCACCTAGGGAACTGGTGGTCTCTTACACCACCGTTTCACCCTTACCCGCGCCGGTCCTTGCGAACCGTGCGGGCGGTCTATTCTCTGTGGCACTGTCCTGCGGGTTACCCCGAGTGGGCGTTACCCACCACCCTGTTCTGTGGAGCCCGGACGTTCCTCGAGCCACTTGCGTGACGCGCGGTTGCCTAGCTGCCCTATCCAGTGACCAAGTCTACAGGGCGAGGGCCGATCCGGGGACGCGCCTACGGCGGGCCGGCACGCAAAAGGCGGGCCCGGCGTCGTACATTATTGTCCGACGCCGGACCCGCCTTGGGTGCGAAGGTTAGACGAGCACTGCGGCCGGCTCGGCAGCGGGCTCGAGTGCCGGGAATGCGCGCGGGTGAACCCCGGCCATTTCCTCCATGACCCGAACCACCTGGCAGCTGTAACCGAATTCGTTGTCGTACCAGACGTACAGCACCAAATGCTTGTCGTTGCTGATGGTGGCCAGGCCGTCCACAATGCCGGCGCGGCGTGAGCCCACAAAGTCGCTGGAGACAACCTCGGGCGAGTCGATGAAGTCGATCTGCTTGCGCAGGCCAGAATTCAGCGACATGTCGCGCAGGTACGTGTTGACCTCATCCTTGGTGGTCCCGTTTTCCAGGGTCAGGTTCAAGATGGCCATGGACACGTTCGGGGTGGGAACGCGGATGGAGTTGCCCGTCAGCTTGCCTTCCAGCTCCGGCAGCGCCTTGGCAACGGCCTTCGCGGCGCCTGTCTCGGTCAGCACCATGTTCAGTGCCGCCGAACGGCCGCGGCGGTCACCCGTGTGGAAGTTGTCGGTCAGGTTCTGGTCGTTCGTGAACGAGTGGACCGTCTCGACATGGCCATGGACGATCCCGTACTTGTCGTTGAGGACCTTCAGCACCGGCGTGATGGCGTTGGTGGTGCAGGATGCGGCGGTGACGATCTTGTCCGAGGCCTCAATCATGTCGTGGTTGATGCCGTACACGATGTTCTTCAGTGAACCCTTGCCTGGGGCCGTGAGCAGCACCCGGGCCACACCCTTGCTCAGGAGGTGCTGGGACAGGCCCTCCTGATCGCGCCAGCGGCCGGTGTTGTCAACAACAAGTGCGTCCTCGATGCCGAACGCCGTGTAGTCGATGGTTGCCGGGCTGTCGGAGTAGATGACCTGGATGGCAGTGCCGTTGGCCTGGATGATGTTGCTGTCCTTGTCAACGGTGATGGTGCCGTCGAAGGGGCCATGGACGGAATCGCGCCTCAGCAGGCTTGCGCGCTTGGTCAGATCGAAGTCGCCGCCCTTGCGGACCACGATGGCACGCAGGCGCAGGCCGTGGCCACCGCCGTTGTGTTCGATGAGGATACGGGCCAGCAGACGTCCGATGCGGCCGAAGCCGTACAACACCACGTCGGTGCTGGTGCGGCCGTCTTCGCCGCGGCGGCCCACGATCTCCGCCAGTTCTTTGCGCAGGAAGGTTTCCAGGTCAGCCTCGCCCGAGGCCTTGAAGCTCGCGTTAAGCCGGGCGACGTCCAAGGACGCCGAGCCAAGCTCCAGTGTGTCAAGGGCCTGGATCAGTGGCAGGGTTTCAGCCAAGGGAAGTTCCACGTCGTCGATGTGCCGGGCGAAGCGGTGGGCCTTGAGGATGTCATACGGGGACTTGTTGATCAATGAGCGCCCGTGGACACTGGTGATGACATTGTTTTCTCGGTAGAGGCGCCCGATGAGCGGGATCAGTGCCTCGGCCATGGTTTCGCGCTGGATCCAGGTGTCCAGGGCGGCGTCACTTTTCAGTGCCACGTCGTTGTGCGTCACGTTTTCTACCTCTTCTAGCTCAAAACACCCTTGGTTCAAGCCAAAACCAGTGTGACAGCGCGCCGAGGCTACGCGCGAGTTCAGTGATTCAATTCACTAGACCGGTCTATGCATGCGCCCGCCTATTCCCCAGTCGAACGGGCAGCATTGTTGATGGTGAGCGTCAACACCAACAATTGCTCCCCGTTCGCGAGGCGAAAGGCCCCGTTGTGCAGGGGAAGGATATGGCCTGCGGATGGCTCAGCGGCCGCTAAGCTCAAGTGTGCTAATTTTGCTGCCCCCGTCCGAAGGTAAGACCCCCGCCGACGCAGGAACTCCTGTGGCTCTGGCCGAGCTGCACTTTCCGGAGCTGACCCCGTCCCGGCAGGCCGTGGCCGAGGCACTGGCTGCCGTGTCGGCACGGGAGGACGCTTTGGCGCACTTGGGGGTCGGCGCATCGTTGGGCCACGAGGTGCTTCGCAACACCCGCCTGGCGCACGAACCGGCAGCGCCCGCGCACACCATTTATTCGGGGGTCCTGTACGACGCTCTGGGCTACAGCACCCTGACCCCTGCCCAACGGCGCAAGGCCGACGACGCCGTCGTGGTCATCTCCGGACTGTGGGGAGCTGTGGGATTCGCAGACCGGATCCCCGCGTACCGTCTATCCATGTCCGTGGGTTTGCCGGGCCTGGGCAAGCTGGCCAGCTTCTGGAAGCCCAAACTGGCCGAGGCGCTCAATGAGCACGCCGCCGGGCACCTCCTGGTTGATTGCCGCTCCAGCAGCTACGCCGCAGCGTGGACGCCCGATCCGGCGCGCACTGTGGCCATCAACGTTTTCACCGAACGCGACGGAACCCGAAAAGTGGTTTCCCATTTTGCCAAGCACACGCGAGGGGAACTGGCCCGGCACCTGGTCACCCGCCGCGGCAAGGAACCGCTGACCCCTGAGCAGCTGGCCAAGGCGGCCGCGGAAAAGTGGCAGGTGGAGCTGGTGCCCGGCACAGCCCGCAAGGCCCACGCGCTGAACATCATCCTCGCCGGCTGACAACCCGTGCACAGCCCAAGCACCAAACGCAACTAACCCGCAGCAGTGGGCGAAAAACACCGCGAAATCGTGTTTTTTCGACCACTTCTGCGGGCTAGTTGGAATGAAGGGTGTTAGTTCCACTCCTCCGAGCGGACCAGGATGGCTCCGGAATCCGGGCAGAACACTATTGTCTCGGGTGCGGCCTTTTTGATGTCGGCCAAGTCCCCGGCACTGAGCTGCATGCCCGATCCTTCCGATTTTCCGTGGAACAACCGGGCGGCACCCACCCCGTATTTGGCCAGGGACCGCTCGTAGATGGCCAACAGCTCAGGGGCAAAGGTTGCAGTCAATTCGGCACGCTCAGCCAGGGTGGCATCGCGCTCCATTTTCAAGGCACCCAGCTTGCTGCGCAATTCATCAACAACTTCATCAAGCACCGACTGCATCTGCTTCACCAGGGCCTGCTGCGCGCCTTGGCGTGCCGTTGCCTCCTCGAACCCCTCCATGATCTCCAGCTCGGTGTCTTCGAGCTCGCCGCGGCGCTTGTTCAGCGACACCAGCTCACTTTGCAGTGCCATGAGGTCCTTGGACAGACCGGTGCCGCTGTTGAGCTTGGCGTCGTCGCGCTCAATCCGTGCCACCACGGCGGCCACATCGTCTTCAGCCTTTGTCAGTGCCCGCTGGGCATCGCTGACGGCCGTGTCATGGACCACCAGATCGCTCTTGGCCACTGTGAGTCCCGAGTGAAGATCCGGAAGCCTGGGGTCTTCCTTGAGCGCCTTGGCCTGAACATCCAGGGCCCGTAATTTGCCATCCAGTATCTGGATATCCAGCAATCGCATCTGCTCTGCCGGTGCTGCCTTAGCCATGTAAGTCCTCCTGCTACTTCGTGTGGGTGGTGCAATCCTGGTTACAGCCTAGTTGCCGGGGGTCAGGATAAAGTCCCACGGGTCCGTGTTGGTTTGGCTGACAACCAACTCCGCCTCAAACCCTAGGTCTGCCAGCACATTGCCCAACGCCTTGGCAGCTGCCGGCAGCCACAGCCATTCGCTGGCAAAGTGTGAAAGGTCAATCAGATACGGCTTGCCGTCAATCCGCGCCTCACGGGCTTCCGACGCCGGATGGTGGCGCAAATCTGCTGTGACAAAAACGTCGGCGTCGCTGGAGCGCACCGCATCAAACAAACTGTCCCCGGACCCGCCGCACACAGCCACCTTGTGCACCAATGCGTCCCTGTCCCCCGCAACGCGGACCCCGCCGGCCACGGCCGGCAAGGTCAGGAACACCCTGGCGGCCAAATCGCCCAACTTTTCAACACCGGGCAGCAGACCCACGCGCCCAATCCCCTCTTCAACCAAACCGTGAGCTGCAGGCGTCAGCGGCTGGACATCGCTGAGCCCCAGAACATCGGCCAGAACATCGGAAACACCCCCCACGGCGCTGTCGCCGTTGGTGTGCACCGTCAGCAGGGCGCAACCGCCCTCGATCAGGCGGTGGACAGCCCGGCCCTTGCCGGAGGTTGCTGCCACTGAATTCACGCCTTTCAGGAGCAGGGGGTGGTGGGTGATGAGCAGTTGCGCACCCCACTCGAGCGCCTCGTCGATGACCTCCAGTGTGGGGTCCACCGCAAACATGATCCTGTCCACCTCGGCTTCGGGGCGTCCCACCACCAGGCCAACACGGTCCCAGTCTTCTGCCAGCGATTCGGGCCAGAGTTCCTCCACAGCCAACAAAACGTCCGCAAGAACGGGTGTCTGAAGGCCATCGGCGCTGCTTGGTTCAAGCTGCTCCGTGTCGGTGCCGTCAGTATCCTCACCGTTGCCGTCCCGGGTTTCCTGCGCTTCTGCGTCGGCGTCGTCCACGTCAGGAACAGCGTGGGGCGTGGGAAAAGTTGGTTCCATGCTCATGTTTCTACTTTACTGGCGCGCGGCCCCTGCGCTGCACGGGAATGTACGCGGCGCGAAATGACTTATAAATGATCATGAAGACTTTTGTATTGGGCGGCGGCTGTTTCTGGTGCCTTGACGCCGTATATCAGATGACCCGGGGCGTGCAATCGGTGGTGTCCGGATACACCGGTGGCGCACTGCCCAACCCGAGCTATGACCAGATCTGTTCGGGCAGGACCGGACATGCTGAGGTAGTGTCGGTGACGTTCGATGAGGATGTCATCCCGGCGGACATCATCTTGGACATGTTTTTCACCCAGCACGATCCCACCACGTTGAACCGGCAGGGCTACGACACCGGAACCCAATACCGGTCAGCCATGTTTTACACCAATGCCGAGGATGAGGCGGCCTTCCGGGATGCCATTGTGCGCAACCAGCCCCATTGGCGCCACCCCATCGTGACCGAGGTGTCGCCTCTGGGCGAGGTGTATCAGGCCACTGCCGACCACCAGAATTTCTACGCAGAGCGTCCCGAAGTGGGGTATTGCCGGGTCATTATCGACCCCAAGATTGCAAAAGTAAGAAAACATTACGCCCAGTGGCTCACCGCCTAGAAACCGGCAGAACCGCTGGTTACGCTGTGAAACAAGCACCCATCCACGCGCGCATTGGGATCAACCGGGCCCGTGGCGACTTCTTGAGAGTAGGACCCTTAACATGGCACGGATTTATGACAACGTCACGCAGCTTGTGGGCGGCACCCCCTTGGTTCGCCTGAACCGCCTGACGGCGGGCTTGAACGCCACTGTGGCTGTCAAGCTCGAGTTCTACAACCCTGCCAACAGCGTCAAGGACCGGATCGGTGTGGCCATCATTGACGCCGCTGAAGCGTCCGGGGACCTCAAACCCGGCGGCACCATTGTGGAAGGGACCTCAGGCAACACGGGAATCGCCTTGGCCATGGTGGGTGCTGCCCGTGGCTACAAGGTCATCCTGACCATGCCGGAGACCATGTCCACCGAACGCCGCGTCATGCTTCGCGCCTACGGTGCCGACATTGTCCTGACCCCGGGTTCCGAAGGCATGCGCGGCGCCGTGGAGAAGGCCCAGGAAATTGTGGCCACCACGGAGAACTCGATCTGGGCACAGCAGTTCGCCAACCCCGCCAACTCGGCCATCCACTTCGCCACAACGGGCGAGGAAATCTGGGAAGACACCGACGGCGAAGTGGACATCCTGGTTGCCGGCGTGGGCACCGGCGGCACCATCACGGGCGCCGGCCAGCTTCTGAAGAAGCGCAATCCCAACGTCAAGGTTGTGGCGGTGGAGCCCATTGACTCGGCCATCCTCAACGGCGGCGCCCCCGGACCGCACAAGATTCAGGGCCTGGGCGCGAACTTCATCCCCGAGGTGCTCGACCAGGACATTTACGACGAAGTCCTTGACGCCACGCTGGAGGACTCCGTGGCCGTGGCACGCGCCTTGGGCAACCAGGAAGGCATCCTGGGCGGCATCTCCGCCGGCGCAGCGGTCTGGGCCGCCTTGGAGCTGGCCAAGCGTGAAGAGAACACCGGCAAGCTCATTGTCGCCGTGGTTCCCGACTTCGGCGAACGCTACATTTCCACTGTGCTGTACGACGACATCCGGGGCTAGACCCCTCACCAGGGCCCGCACTGCACAGCATGTTCCCGCATCATTGACGCCCCTGCGTCGATGATGCGGGTCTTCTGGCATGTGGGCCCGACCGCATTGCGAACTCCGCCGAAGAAGAACGACGGCGACCAACTGAAAGAAGTCTGTGGGATTTTTCGGCAGAATACGTGAAGACCTAGAGTCCGCCCGGTCACATGACCCCGCCGCTCGTGGTTCCTTGGAGAATTTTTTCGTCTACTCCGGCCTGCACGCCATTTGGATGCACCGGCTGACCCACAAACTGTGGGCCAAACCCGGACTGAGATTCCCGGCCCGGGTGCTGTCGCAGCTGACGCGTTTTGCCACGGGCATTGAAATTCATCCCGGTGCCACGATTGGCAAGCGATTCTTTATTGACCACGGCATGGGTGTTGTCATTGGCGAGACAGCCGAAATCGGTGAGGACGTCATGATCTATCACGGCGTCACCCTGGGCGGGCGTTCACTGGCCAAAACCAAGCGCCACCCCACCATCGGCAACCGGGTCACCATTGGCGCAGGGGCAAAAGTCCTGGGCCCCATCCACATTGGTGACGATTCCGCCGTGGGGGCAAACGCCGTGGTGGTCAAGGACGCGCCCGCCAACTCCATCCTCACCGGGATCCCGGCAGTTGTGCGGCACAGGGATGCAAAAAAGGAAATGGCCCCCGCCGTGGACCCGGCCGAATACATTGACCCGGCAATGTGGATCTAGCTCTTCTTGGGCCCACGCCTGCCGGGGCCCCGCTTCGAGCTTGCGAGAAGTGGGAGCAGGTGGGCAACGGCGGCGGCCGGTGACATCCATGACGCAGTTGTTGCACAAAAAGCA
>JBDTQM010000171.1:0-8500 GCA_039932175.1 Specibacter sp. | reverse complement strand
GGAACTGGTTGACCTGGTTGACTTCCGCTACCTGACGGACGCCATGACCCGCGAAGAAGCGTTGGAAATCCTGCACGCAGCAGCACCCGGCCGCGCGGAGCGCACGGCCACATTGCTGGCTGAAGGCTACCCGGGCTACACCACCACCCCGGGCTGGTTGGGCTACTCGGATGAGAAGCTGACACGCCTGGCGCATGAAGCAGTTGCCGACGGCTTCAAGCAGATCAAGCTCAAGGTCGGTGCCGACCTGGATGACGACATTCGCCGCCTGCGGGCGGCCCGCACCGCCGTCGGACCGGACATCAAGATTGCCGTTGACGCCAACCAGCGCTGGGACGTGGCGCAGGCCATCGAGTGGATGTCCCACCTGGCGGAATTCGACATTGCCTGGATTGAAGAGCCCACCAGCCCGGATGACATTTTGGGCCACGCAGCTATTGCCCGCGGTGTTGCACCCATCCCGGTGGCAACCGGCGAGCACGTGCAAAACCGGGTGGTCTTCAAGCAGATGCTCCAGGCGGACGCCCTGCAGGTGCTCCAAATCGATGCTGCCCGCGTGGCTGGCGTCAACGAAAACGTTGCCATCTTGCTGCTCGCCGCCAAATTCGGCATCCGCGTCTGCCCCCACGCCGGTGGTGTGGGCCTGTGCGAGGCCGTCCAGCACCTGTCCATGTTTGACTTTGTGGCAGTGTCAGGCAAAAAAGATGACCGCATGATCGAGTTCGTCGACCACCTGCACGAACACTTTGTGACCCCCATTGACGTGCACCACGGCTGCTACTGGCCACCGCTGGCCCCCGGCGGCGGCAGTGAAATGCACGCAGCCTCGGTGGCTGAGTACACTTTCCCGGACGGCGGGTTCTGGGTGGGCGACGCCGCAGAGCAGGCTGGCGCGGCACAGGCTGCCGCGGAACAGGACGCCGCGGAACGGGCCGCCGCGGAACAGGCCCACGCGGCACAGGACGCAACTCAGAAGGAATTGGTCTAGCAACATGTCAACAACGACCCAGGCTGTCATCCCCCATGCCCCGTGGTTCACACAGGACCGCTTCGGGATGTTCGTGCATTGGGGCCTGTACTCCCTGGCCGCCCGGCATGAATGGGTGATGTACCGCGAACAGATTCCGGCGCAGGAGTACCGCAAGTACTTTGAGCACTTTGAGCCGGACCTTTACGATCCGCGGGAGTGGGCCGCGGCGGCCAAGAACGCAGGCATGAAGTACGTGGTGCTGACCACCAAGCACCATGACGGATTCTGCCTATGGGATTCAAAGCTCACCGACTACAAGGCCACCAATACGCCGTACGGCGTGGACCTGCTGAGCCCGTACGTTGCGGCATTGCGCGAGGCCGGACTCAAGGTGGGCTTCTACCACTCCGTCATTGACTGGCACCACCTGGACTTTGCCATCGACGGCAACCATGCCGACCGGAACAACCCGGACGCCTTCGAGATCAACAAGACCCGCGACGGCGCCAAATACCGTGAATACCTCCACGGCCAAGTCCGGGAATTATTGAGTAACTACGGGCAGATCGACTACCTGTTCTTTGACTTCTCCTACCCGGACGTTGGGGGCACGGCGTCGGCCGGGACAAAGTTCCCGGGCAAGGGCCGGGCGGACTGGGGCTCCGAGGAGCTCATGGGCATGATCCGCGAACTCCAGCCGGGCATTGTGGTCAACGACCGCCTGGACATCCCGGGGGACTTTGTCACCCCGGAGCAGTACCAGCCTGCCGGGGCCATGATGAGCGGGGACAAGCTGGTCCCGTGGGAAGCCTGCCAGACACTGAACGGCAGCTGGGGCTACGACAGGGACAACCTGGACTACAAGAGCCCCGAGTTGTTGGTGCGCATGCTGATCGACGGCGTCTCCAAGGGTGGCAACCTGCTGCTGAACGTGGGGCCCACGGCCCGCGGCGAGATTGACGCCCGCGCCCACCAGGCCCTGAGCGGCATGGGGGAGTGGATGCGTGTCCACGGCAGGTCCATCTACGGTGCCGAGGCCACCTCCGCACTGCCGCCGTCGGACGTGCGGTACACCCGGCGCGGCAACCGCCTGTACGCGCACCTGTTCGCCTGGCCTTTCCAATTCGTGCACCTGCCAGGGTTGGCCGGCAAGGTCCGCTACGCCCAGCTCCTCAACGACGCCTCCGAAGTCACCATGATGGTGCTGGATCCGGGGCAGGAAGCCGGGCACATGACACCCGCCGGCCAGGAAACCGGCACGTTGACCATCAAGCTCCCCGTGCAGCGCCCCAACGTTGCGGTACCAGTCATTGAGTTGTTCCTGAACGAGGAAAGCGAGCTCGCATGAGCCAGAAGATTGCCCTCCACACCCGGCTGTTGCCCGGCAAGGAGGCTGAGTACGATTCCGTCCACGCCACAATCGGCGACGACCTGGACACTGCCCTGCGTGCCGCCGGTGTCACCGGCTGGAACATTTGGCGCAGCGGGCGGGACCTTTTCCACGTGGTGGAGGTGGCCGACTACCAGGCCATGCGCAAGGAATTGGCGCTGAACCCCGTCAACATTGCCTGGCAGGCCGTCATGGGCGAACTGCTCGAGGTCGAAGATGACTACTCGGGCAACGACATGGGTCTGGCGAAAGTGTGGGAACTGCCATGAGCGTGCCGGAGTTGGGCCGCCTGGGGTTTGGCGGCGCCGGAATCGGAAACCTGTACAGGGCCATGTCCGACGACGTTGCTGCCGCCACCCTTGCCGCCGGCTGGGACGCCGGCATCAGGTACTTTGACACGGCACCCCACTACGGCCTGGGCCTGTCCGAACGCCGCATTGGCGCCTTCCTGGCCACCAAGCCGCGCCCCGAGTTTGTCATCTCCACCAAGGTGGGCAGGATTCTGGAACCCGTGGCCAACCCCGCCGGCGCCGGGGACACCCAAGGCTTTGAGGTGCCGGCGGATGCTGTCCGCCGCTGGGATCCCTCGGAAGCCGGGGTTCGCCGCAGCATCGAGGAATCCCTAAAACGCACAGGCCTTGACCGGATCGACGTTGCCTACCTGCACGACCCCGATGTCTACGACCTCGACGCCGGCATCCGGCAGGCACTGCCGGCACTGGAGAAAATGCGGGCCGAAGGGCTGATCACGGCCATTGGCGTGGGGGCCAACTCCGCCGACGCCCTGCGTGATTGCGTGCTCGGCGCCGACCTCGACGTGATCATGCTGGCGGGGCGCTACTCCCTGTTGGAACAGCCGGCCGCCGCTGACCTGTTGCCGCTGTGCCGGGAGCGCGGCGTCGGGGTGGTGAACGTGGGCGTCTACAACTCCGGCCTGCTGGCCCGCCCGGTCGTGCCGGAGCACGCCAACTACAACTACGCGCCGGCCCCGGCGGACATCCTGGCCAAGGCCAAGGCACTGGCCGCGTGCTGCAATGAATTCGGTGTGGAACTCCCGGCGGCAGCCCTGCAGTTTGCGCAGGCGCACCCGGCCGTGTGCAACGTGGTGGTGGGCGCTTCCAACGCCGAGCAGATCACGGAAACGGCCGCGCGCATGGCGGCCGACATCCCCCGGGAACTGTGGGCAGCGCTTGTCTCCCGCGGTCTCCTGGACGCAGGGCTTGTCCATGACTAACGCCGACCGGTCCGACGCCGGTGCACCGTTTCGGCTTGATGCCCACCTGCATCTGTGGACCCTGGCTGACGGGCAGTATTCCTGGTTGAAACCCGCCCACGGCGTTTTGTATGACACGTTCACCCCTGAGCAGGCCCGGCAGGCGCTCGCGGCACAAGGGGTTGGCCAAGCCATCTTGGTGCAGGCCGATGACACTGCCGCCGACACCGAGGCCATGCTGGCAGCAGCCGCCGCCCATGACTGGATCGTCGGGGTGGTGGGGTGGCTGCCGCTGGAAGAACCGGCCAAGGCGGCCGCCCTGCTGGAGCGGTGGCAGGAGAGCAGCAAATTCTGCGGAGTCCGCTCCCTGATCCATGACGATCCACGCCCCAATGTGCTGGAGCTGGATGCTGTGCGGGAATCGCTGGCCCTTTTGTCCGGGGCCGGCATCCCCTTTGAGGTGCCCAACGCGTTTCCCCGCCATCTGGGCCAGGTGGCGGATCTTGCCACTGCGTTGCCTGGGCTGAGCATTGTTGTGGACCATCTGGCGAAGCCGCCGCGTGGGGGCACGGCGGAGCAGATGCAACAGTGGGAGCAACAAATCCGCGCTGTTGCAGCCCTGCCGAACACGGCCGCCAAAGTATCCGGGTTGCACACGGATGCGGCGGAGTTTTCCGCCCAAGCCGTGGGGCAGGTCTGGGATGTGGCGCTGGACGCCTTCGGCCCGCAGCGGCTCATGTTTGGCGGGGACTGGCCGGTGAGTTTGCTCGGCGGCAGCTATGGGCAAACAAAACAGCTAGCGGCAACGCTGATTGACTCACTGGGCAGCGCGGAAGCGCAGGCCATCTGGGCCGGAACGGCCCAGCGCGTATACAAGCGATAACATTTTCGTAAACATCGGATGTATTCGCAATAAAACTATGTATTTGTGTCGCAGGTAACATACCATGGTGAAAGTTGAACGGCACTGGGGACCCAAGGGTCCGCAAAAATAGGCCAAAACCAGGGTATTCACTGGCGAGAAGACTGATTTCTGTCAACGACGCAGGGCTTCATAAGAGGTCTGATGTCAGATCTTATGAATTGAAGCTTGAAAGGGCAGTATGAGCAAGCAACTTCTCCGGATTTCCGGGGTGAACAAGAGCTTCCCCGGCGTCAAGGCGCTGTCGCAGATGCAGCTCGATCTGGGCTACAACGAAGTACTGGCTCTTGTTGGCGAGAACGGTGCCGGCAAGTCCACCCTGATGAAGCTGCTCTCGGGCATCCACGTCCCGGATTCCGGGACCTTTGAAATTGATGGCGTGCAGGTCGCCATCAACGGCACCAAGCATGCGCAGGAACTGGGCATCAGCATCATCCACCAGGAATTCAACCTGATGGCGGACCTGACGGTGGCCCAGAACATTTACATTGGCCGCGAACCGCGCGTTGGGGGGCTCTTCCTGAGCGAACGCGCGCTCAACCGCAAGGCCCGCCTGCTCTTTGACCGGATCAACATTGACCTTGATCCCAAGGCCCGGGTGGGGGACCTGACAGTTGCCAAGCAGCAGATGGTGGAAATTGCCAAGGCGCTTTCCTACAAGTCCCGGATCCTGATCATGGACGAGCCCACGGCGGCCCTCAACGACGCCGAAGTGGCCACCTTGCACGATTTGATCCGCAACTTCACGAACGAAAAAACCGGTGTCATCTACATTTCGCACCGCATGGATGAGCTCAAGGCCATCTCCAACCGCATCACAGTGATTCGCGACGGAGAATACATCGACACCGTGGGCACTGCCGAAACCACCATGCGCGAGGTCATCAACCTCATGGTGGGGCGTGAAATTTCCGGCAACCAGCGTCCGGCGGCCGCCACGCCGTCGAACGAAGTGGTCCTGAAGGTGAGCGGACTGTCCACCAAGGCGCTGTTGCAGGACATCAACTTTGAGCTGCACAAGGGCGAGATACTTGGCTTCGCCGGGCTCATGGGTGCCGGGCGCACCGAGATTGCCCGTGCCATTGTTGGCGCCGACAGCATCTCGGCCGGGCGCATTGAGCTCAACGGCAAGGCTGTCAGCATCAGCAACCCGGCGGTCGCCGCCAGCCTGGGCGTGGGCTACCTCTCCGAGGACCGCAAACACCTGGGCCTGCTGCTGGAGCGCGACGTCAAAGACAACATCGCCCTCAGCTCGCTGAAAATGTTCAGCCGCATGGGCGTGCTGGACAGCAAGGCCATGAAATCAACGGCCACCACCTACATTGACAAGCTGCGGATCAAAACCCCCTCCAGCGCACAAATTGCCAAGAACCTCTCGGGCGGAAACCAGCAGAAAATTGTCATTGCCAAGTGGCTTGTCAAGGACTGCGACGTGTTGATCTTCGATGAACCCACCCGGGGAATCGATGTTGGGGCCAAGGAAGAAATCTACGCACTCCTGAACGATCTCGTGGCTGCGGGCAAGTCGATCATCATGATTTCCTCGGAACTGCCCGAAGTCCTGCGCCTGAGCCACCGCATTGCCGTGATGAGCGAGGGCCGCCTCACCGGCTTCCTCAGCAACGCCGAAGCCAACCAGGAAAACATCATGGAACTGGCAACTCAAAATATTGGGAGTTCCGTCCTGAAGCCCCTCCCATCCTCCAGCGCGCAGCGCTCCACGACGTAAGAAAGTACGGCAAAGACAATGACCTTGACAAAGGACGCTGCGCAAGCTGCCCAGATTGCCAGTCACAAAAAATCGGAACTGAACACCCGGCTCCGGGCCAGCTTCCAACAGCTGCTGGCGTTCGCCAGCCTGTTGGCGCTGGTGCTGTTCTTCTCCGTGGCCAACGCCAACTTCTACCAGGCCGCCAACCTCTCCAACATCCTGCTCTCCACAGTGGTGACGGGCCTGCTGGCGTTGGGCACAACATTTGTCATCATCACCGGCGGCATTGACCTGTCCATCGGCACGGGCATGACCCTGTGCTCGGTGATGACGGCCGTCTTCATGACCCAGCTGGGCATGCCCATGATTGTGGGTGTGCTGTGCGGTGTCCTATTCGGCGCCATGATGGGCGGCATCAACGGTTTCCTGGTGGCCGTGATGAAGATACCCTCCTTCATTGCCACGCTGGCCATGATGATGGTTGCCGCGGGCCTGGCCCTGGTCATCTCCGGCACCAAGCCTGTTTACACCACTGATGTGGCAGGCTTCCAGAAGATTTTCGCCCTAGGCAAGTCGATCCCCGGCCTGGTCATCCCCAATGCCGTGTTCATCTTGTTCGCTGCCGCCATCGTGGCAGGCCTGCTGTTGTCCAAGACTGTGCTGGGCCGCTACACGTACTCCATCGGCTCCAACATGCAGGCCACGGCACTGTCCGGTGTCAACGTCACCAAGTGGACAGTGTTGATCTACACGGTTGCCGGCACGTTCACCGGCCTGGCCGGCGTCATCGCCACGGCACGCCTGAACTCGGCCCAGCCCGCAGGCGGGGCAGGCCTGGAGCTCCAGGCGATTGCCGCCGTCGTCATTGGCGGCACCTCCCTGGCCGGCGGCAAGGGATCCATCATCGGCACGGTGATTGGTGCGCTGATCATGTCGGTGCTGACCAACGGCCTGTCCATCATGTCCATCCCGCAGGAATGGCAGCAGGTTGCCGTGGGCGTGGTCATCCTGCTGGCCGTCTACCTGGACATGATGCGCCGCAAAAAGGCCACCAACTAGTTTTCAAAAAACAGCTTCACCCCCTAGTGTTCACGTGTTTATACAAAGGAGTTAGACCCCATGCAAAGAAGAAAATTTCTGGCCCTGGCCTCAGTTGCTGCCCTGTCGTTGAGCGTCGCCGCCTGTGACACTGCCGCCACCCCGGCTGCCAACGGCGGTGCCGCCACCAACGGCAAGACCTACATCGCAATCGTGTCCAAGGGCTTCCAGCACCAGTTCTGGCAGTCAGTGAAGCAGGGTGCCGAGAACGCCGCCAAGGAATTCAACGTGGAGATCTCCTTTGAAGGCCCGGACAAGGAAACCAACGTTCAGCAGCAGATGGACCAGCTGAACAACGCCATGGCCAAAAACCCGCAGGCCCTGGCCCTGGCCGCCTTGGACTCCAAGGCAGCTGAAGGCATCCTGCAGGACGCCAAGAGCAAGAACATCCCCGTCATTGCCTTTGACTCCGGCGTTGACTCCGACATCCCGCTGGCCACCGCCTCCACCGACAACAAGGCTGCCGCCGCCGAGGCTGCCAAGCACATGGCCGAATTGCTGGGCAAGAAGGGTGAGATCGCCATCATCGGCCACTCCCAGACGGCCACCTCCGGCACCGACCGACGCGACGGCTTCGTTGACTACCTGAAGACCAACGCACCGGACATCAAGATCGTTGACATCCAGTACGCCGACGGCGACCAGGCCAAGTCCACCGACGCCGCCAAGTCCATCATGACCGCCTACCCGAACCTGGCCGGCATGTACGGCACCAACGAAGGCGCCGCAATCGGCGTCGTCAATGCTGTGAAGGAAGCCGGCAAGACCGGAAAGCTGGTCATTGTTGGCTTCGACTCCGGCAAGGCCCAGATGGATGCCATCAAGGACGGCCTCATGGCAGGCGCCGTGACGCAGAACCCCGTTGGCATTGGCTACGAGACCGTCAAGGCAGCCGTTGCCGCCATCAAGGGAGAGACTGTGGCGAAGGTCATCGACACCGGCTTCTACTGGTACGACAAGACCAACATTGCCGATCCCAAGATCGCAGCGAACCTCTACGAGTAGAATTTCGCAACCAACCCTCCCCACGCCCTCCCTCGCCTCATACCTCGGCTAGGTAATCCGCGGGCGAGTGGCCCCGGCAGTGGTCGAAAAATCGAGATATTTTCGACCACTGCCGCGGGTCAGTTTGTTTTTAACGTCCGACGGCGGGTGCCTTAAGCGATGCGGAAGCGGCCAGCACATTCATCGACACC
>JBDTQM010000170.1:0-8552 GCA_039932175.1 Specibacter sp. | reverse complement strand
CCCGTCGGGCGCCGCGACCCGCGTGGTTCTGGGAGTCGCCGCCGCCGAACGGCTGCCGGGCAGCGCCGTCGAACTCCACACGGCGGGCGGAGAGCTGCTGCACACCCAGGGGATTGACCTCTCACCCGGCACGCCGCTGGTGCTCACGGTGGAGCTGGACCGGCGCATCGCAGCGGAGAAACTGGTGCTCACGGTCCGCCAGAGCGATGCGGAGCTGATCCGCTGGCAGCCGCGCATGCAGGCGGATTGCGCCGGTGAGGTGGCGGATGCGGCGAGCGAACCGCCGGCGCCCGGGGACGTGGGCTCGGTCGACGAACTGTTTTTCATTGGCCAGTACCTGCACCAATACCGCCACGCAACCCGCCTGCCCGAACCGTACTGGCGTGAGGCGCTGCGCCGCGACCCCGGTGATGTGCGCTGCAACACCGCCCTGGCCGGGCGTGCCCTGTGGGCGGGGGATCTGCCGCAGGCCGAGGCGCTGCTGCGCACAGCCATTGGGCGCACCGTGGCCCACGCCGCCAACCCCGCCGACGGCGAGGCACACTACCGTTTGGGGGTGGTGCTCACCCGGGCCGGGCGCGACGGTGAAGCCGCAGGCTGCCTTGCCAAGGCCTGCTGGAACTCGGCCTGGCGCGTGCCGGCAGGCTTCGCCCTGGCCAAGGTGCAGGCACGGGCCGGCCGATTCACGGCCGCCGCCGCCGAACTGCGCCAGGTGTTGGCGCTGGACGGGTCGCACCTGCAGGCCGCGGACCTGCTGGTCCGTGTGCTGCGCGCGATGGACTGCACGGCGGAGGCCGAAACCCGCCTGGCTGCGACGCTCGGACTGGACCCGCTGGACCAATGGGCACGCGACCTGGCCGGCCTACCGGTGACCGCCGATGCGCCCACCCTGGTGGATGTCGCCGTAGAATACTCCAGCGCCGGGTTCGCCGATGACGCGCTGCGCGTGCTTGACCTGGCGGCCGCAGCGGCAGAAAACAACGCGCTGGGCCAGGTGCAGGTGGCGCCGCTGGTGCACTACCACCGTGCCATGCTGCTCGACGCCGCTGGCAGGCCGGCGGAAGCCTCCGCCGCACGTGCCCAGGCGCACCGTGCCGATCGCACCCTGTGCCAGCCGTCCCGGGCGGCCGACGTCGCGGCGCTGGAACGGGCACTGAGCCACGGCGACGACGCCCTCGCCGCGATGCTGCTGGGCAATTGGCACTACGACAAGCGCCGCTACGCCGAAGCCATCGGGCTGTGGCATGGCGCCGCAGCCGCCATGCTTGGCGCCGGCACCAATGCGGGCGGCGCGGACACCGGGGCCGGCACCAATGCGGGCGGCGCGGACACCGGGGCCGGCACCGCGCAGGAACGCGACTCGCTGGTAATAGTGCTCCGCAACCTGGGGCTCGCCGCGCACAATGTGCACGGCGACGGCGCCGTGGCGCTGGAGTTCTTTGAGCGGGCACGGGCCCTGGCCCCGGAGGATGCCAAGCTCCTGTTCGAATACGACCAGCTCACCGCCCGGCTGGGCGCATCCGGGGCCTCACGTCTGCAGCGCCTGGAGGGACACCGGGCGCTCGCAGAAACCCGCGATGACCTCAGTGTTGTCTACGCCGGCCTGCTCACGCACGCCGGCCGGGCAGCGGATGCCCGCAGCTGGCTGCTCACCCGCCACTTCCAACCGTGGGAAGGCGGGGAGGGCCAGGCCCTTGCAGCGTGGGATGCGGCCAACATTGCGCTGGCCGAAGAGGCGCTGTCCGTCGGGGATGCAGTGGTGGCCCTGCGCTGGCTGGATTCCGCCGTGGACAGCCCGGCCTCCCTGGGCGAGGCTCGGCATCCGCTGGCCAACCCGGCCCGGCTGGCACTGCTGCGCGGGGACGCCCTCGCCGCACTGGGCCGGGCGGAGGACGCCAAGGCAGCCTGGGAGCACGCCGCGAGGTTCCGCGGAGACTTCACGAGCATGGCCGTGCAGAGCTGCAGCGAGCAAAGCTGCTACTCAGTGCTGGCCTTGCGGAACCTGGGGCGCACGGCGGAAGCTGATGAACTCACAGCCGGCATCGCCGACTACCTCGAGGAACTTGCCTGCACCCCCGCGACAATCGACTTCTTTGCCACCTCGCTGCCCACCATGCTGCTGTTCAACGAGGATCCCCAGGACGGGCGCGGGAGAATCGCGGCACTCCTGCGCGAACAACTCGGCCTCCTGTGCAGCCTGCCCGGATGAGCCATGCCGTGGGCGGCCCCGGTCTTGGCTGCGAGGTGCACCTGGACCGGGGTGCCCGCATTGTGAGCCTGCGCAGCGGCGACGGACTCGAATGGCTCGCGGCCAGCGAACGCACCGCCAGCCCGGGCCGCAGCCAGGGCTTTGTGCGCCCCGGCATGGGTGGCTGGGACGAGGTGGCGCCCACGGTGCAGGCAGATCCCGCCGGCGATGATATTGCGGGCGCCCTGGTGAAGACTCTGCCGGACCACGGCGACATCTGGAATGTTCCGTGGCAGGTGGAAGCGGCCACGCCGACCTCGCTCACGGCTTCGGTGAACCTGTGGAGCCTGCCCGTCACCCTGGAACGCACCATTGCGGCCAATGCCACGGGACTGAGGTTCAGCTACCGGGCGAGTACCCCGTCCGTGGAACCCCTGCCGCTGCTTTGGTGCGCGCACCCGCAATTCGCGGCCGGGGCAGGCGCCACGCTTTCACTGGAATCTGCCGGCAGGCCAATAGCCCCGGAGTTGGTGGAGATGCATCCCGCGCAGGGGCGGCGCCGCGCCTTTCCCGCCGGGCCCGCACACCACGGGCTGGCGCAGGGGGCCTCACTCAAGGCGTTTGTTGAGCCCGGAAGCAGCGTGGATGCCGCTGTGTTGCGGGTCGCCGGGGGCCGGTCCCTGCGCCTTGAGTGGGATGCGGGGCAACTGCCCTATCTGGGCCTTTTTTGGGACAACGGGGAGTTTGCCGCCGAGCCCGTGATCGCCGTCGAACCCTCGACGGCGTGGGGCGAGAGGCTCTCCGCAGCGGCGGCCGGCCAGCGGGTGCTCAGGCTCCGGCGGGGCCGGCCGCTTGAATGGGAGCTGCGACTCTCTGCTGGTTGAGCTGTTGGGATTTGCCTGCGCATCAGCTCCTGGCACCCCTTGACGCCTTAGCGCATGCCCTCGCGCCGGATGGCCGTGGAAATGGCCGCAGCCCTCGTTTCAACCCCCAGCTTGGCGTAAATGTGGGCCAGATGCGTCTTGACGGTAGCCTCGGAGATGAACAGCCGCTGCCCCAGCTGCTTGTTGCTCAGCCCCTCCGTCAGCAGGCTCAACAGCTCAGCTTCCCGGGGTGTCAGCACCTCCTCCGGGTTGCGCAGCTGCTGAAACAGCCGGGATGCCACCGGGGCGCTCATGACACTTTTTCCCTGCACCGCGCCCCGGACGGCGTTGAAAATCTCCTCCGGTGTGGCGTCCTTGAGCAGGTACCCCATGGCTCCGGCATCCACAGCCCGCACAATGTCGGCGTCGGAATCGTAGGTGGTGAACACAAGAATGGCCTGCCGGGCGTTGATCCGCCGGGCCCGCTTGATGGTCTCAATGCCATCAATGCCGGCCCCCATGGCCAGGTCCATGATGATCACCGAGGGACTGTGCTCCGCCATGGCCAGCAAGGCATCCTCCCCGGACGCAGCCTCGGCAACAACGCCGATGTCCGGCTGGGTGCCCAGCAGCGCCTTGAGCCCGCTGCGGACCACCAGATGATCGTCAACCAGCAAAACTGAAATGTCAGTCATGGTGGATGTCCTCCGTGGGAAACTGCGCAGCCACAATGGTGCCCTCGCCCGGGGCGCTTTCCACCGAGAACACCCCGCCCAGCTGCTCCACCCGCGCCCGCATGGCGCGCAGTCCGTAGCCGCCGGATTCCGACGGCGCGGCGGTGCTGCCCGGGTCGAAGCCGTTGCCGTCGTCGTACACATCCAAGGTGACTGTGCCCGGCAGATAGCCCAAGGTCACCGTTGCGTGGGGTGCCGCGGCGTGCAGCTTGATGTTGGCCGCAGCACTCTGAACCACCCGGAGCAGGGCATGCCGGACCTCGGCGGGTATGGGGCGCTCCACGCCGGTTGCCTGCACCCTGACGCCGGGCATGTACAGAAGGGCAGCCTGCAGCAGCGCTTCGGCCAGCGGGGCGGCATCCAGCCCGGGCGAGGCCAGTTCATGCACAAGGCTCCTCGTGTCCGTGAGGTTTTGCCGCAACAGTTCGCTGGCCCGGCCCACATCACCCTTGGCGCCCGGATTTGGCCAGGTCCGGCTTGCGGCCTCCAGCAGCAGCAGGCTGCTGGCCAGGCCCTGGGTCACCGTGTCATGAATTTCGCGGGACACCCGCTCGCGCTCGGCAATGGTGCCGGCCCGGCGCTCGCTTACGGCCAGCCGCTCCTGGGCCGCCGACACTTCGGCATGGAGCCGGCGCTGTTCCCGGGCATCGTGTTCAATCCGGTCGTGGATCAGCGTCAACATGGCGCCCACGGCCAAGGGACCCAACACCATGGCGATGTCGCTGCCGCCGCTGAGCCTGAACAATCCGGCGGACGTTGCCGCCGCGATCACCCCGCCTGCCACGGGTGCCGCCCAGCCCGTCAGCGCGGTTCGGCTCAGCGCGGTTCGGCTCAGCGCGGTTCTGCTCAGCGCGGTTCTGCAGAGGAAAAACATGGCGAAGGAGCACCACGCAAAACTTGGCGCCATGACAACCAGCACCGACCACAGGGCAACCAGGGCGAACATCCATAACGCCCACGGCCGGCGTCGTTGCGCCAGGACCGCCACCACCACGTATATGGCGCACACGCCGGCCGCAAGGGCCAGAATCCAGACATTGTCCGCAGGGGGATGCCGCATGACGTATCTGACCAGCGATGCCGCCATGAGCACCGCAAAGCCAAGATGAACCACCGCATCAATCCGGCCCAACGGGCGCGACGGTGTGATGGCTGGTTCATGGATGCTGTCCCCCGGGCCGCCGGGGTGGGGCGCGGGGGCTGGAGCTGAAGGGGGCATGGTCCTGTTCCGGTGCGCTGCTGCGCGGAGCGCAGAAAGTGGGCGTTCCTCCCATGCTAAGGCGTCTGGCGCTGCTGGTCTCTCAGCCTTTTGGCTGACAAGGCCGCCGGAATGGCTGATCCCGAAGCAGGCCAACGCCTGATGCGCCGGCATGGCCGCCCACGTAACCATGGGTACATGGCCCCTGCATCTCTGCAGCCTGCCTGTCCCACCCACCAGCCAAGGAGCCCGAAATGAAGAAGTCCACCAGGATCACGTCCGCCGCAGTAGCTGCGCTGCTGCTCACAGGAGGCACCACGTTTGTTGCCAATGCAGGGACAAGCCCCGCTGCCCCTGCCGCAAAGCCAGCCGCGGACGTCCACATTGCCGCGTCAAACGCAGTGCCCCAGAACCGGGTTTCCGTCGGTGCTTCGGCCAAGACCGTGGGAGCCGCCTTGGCACAATGCCAGGCTGACAAGCTGCCCTTCGTGACCGTTGCCGTTGTTGACAGGTTCGGCACGGTCCAGGCAATCCTGCGCGGCGACAATGCCGCCGAACACACCATCGAATCAGCCAGGGCGAAGGCTTACACGGCCGCCGCCTTCGGTGCCCCCACCAGCGAATTGGCCAAGCGCATCCAGGGCAGCGGCCCCAGCATTGCAGACCTGCCCGGGACCTTGTTCCTGCCCGGCGGCGTTCCCCTGAAGATCAACGGCGTTTCCGTGGCCGGGATCGGAGTGGGTGGCGCCCCGGACGGCATGCTGGACGAAGCGTGCGCCAACGCCGGTGCCGCAGTTCTGGCCAAGTAGCCCCTGCCCGTGATGCGGTTCGCAGCTCCCAACATAAGCCGGCACCTGCAGCATCTGGTCGCGACGGTGGCATTTGCGGTGCTGGTCTCTGGCTGCGCCGGAACTGAAGGGTCGACGGCGGCAACGCACGTGCCGCCGTCGTTCGCGGCCGTGAGTCAATCACCTCTTGCCGCCCCGCCGGCGCCCGCAACCACCCGTCCCGAGCTGTCTCCGGTTGCCCAACGGGAACTAGATCAACAGTTGGTGCTCGCGGCCAAGGCCAACGATCTGCCGCATGTCGCCCGGCTCATCCAGGCTGGTGGCGACGTCAACGCGAAGGATTCGATTCAGGACTCCGCGTTCCTCTACGCAGGCGCCGAAGGGTTTAATGGGATCCTGGCGCTCACGCTCGTCCATGGGGCGGAGGTTTCCAGCATCAACCGCTATGGAGGGACGGCACTCATCCCGGCCAGCGAGCACGGGCATGTGGAAACGGTGCGGATTCTCATCGCCGCCGGGGTGCCCGTGAACCACGTCAACAACCTTGGCTGGACGGCCCTGCAAGAGGCGGTTCTGCTCAACGACGGCGGGCCCCGGCAGCAGGAGGTTGTTCGGCAATTGCTGGCAGCGGGCGCCGATCCCGGCATCCGGGACCCGCTGGGGCGCACGGCCTTGGACAACGCGCAGCGCCTTGGTTTTGCGGAGATCGCAGGCATCATCGATCAGCACCGGTGAGCCGGCCTCCGCGTGGAATTCAGAACTGTCGTTGCTGCCTAGAATTGTTGGGCAGCCCGTGAATCCCACAGGCAAGTGCCGATGAGGCCTCGGGTGAAAAGTATTGTGGAAGCGGTGGTAAAACGGTGACTGAGTTCTGCCACAGCAAAGCACTGCCGCACTTGGAATCGCGCCGCTCGTGCCAAGATAGCGCATGCTACCGGCCACACAGCCATGACAAGTTTTCAGTTGGCCTGATCGACTCGGGGACCACTGTGTTCAGCGGGGCCGCGGGACATCCCGTGCCTTTAGCCGCCGGCGATGTCATTCTCATCCCGAAGGGGCACGTGCACGCCTGCAACCCGGACAGCGGCCACTGGCGGTACCAAATGATCCAAATCGATCAAGACTGGGTTGGCGGGCTCCTGCCATACCGCGCTGCGGAGCTAGTCTGGGGAATCAGCGTGTACCGGCAGCCGGAAATGTACAGGCAGTTCTCACTCATCAACGAACTGATCTTTGCTGGCGCGGAACCGGGCAGGATCGAAGCAGGGTTCCGCGGCGCCTTGGCAGAATGTGCGCGACGGGCACCTGAGCATCGATTGCGTGCCACGACCGACGTCGAACTCCTCAACCGATTGAACCCCGTGCTCATCCGGTTGCGCGAGGACGAAGCAAACCCGCTGCTCGATGAACTGGCCGAAATTGCGGGGATGGATAAATACCAGCTTATCCGCGCCATGAAGCGCTTGACAGGACTGGCGCCACTGGCGTGGCGGCAAAACGAGCGGGTCATCACTGCGCGGAAGATGCTCCGCGCGGGACGGCCGCTGGCGGAGACTGCCCACGCACTGGGCTTTGTCGACCAAAGCCACTTCCATCGCGTGTTCCGCGCCCACGTGGCCTCATCCCCTGGCAGCTACCGCAGCTAGGCGCAATATCGTACAAGACCGCACCGCTGCCGTCCTGCAAACTTGACCAAGTTCGCAGTCGAAGCAGTGGGAGACATATGGAACAGTTTTTTGCCGTGGCGGCAGCGCATTTTTTGGCGTTGCTGATCCCCGGAGTCGATTTTTTCCTGATCGCCCGCACCACCATGAGCCACGGATGGCGCAACGCCAGTGGTGCCTGCCTTGGTATTGCCCTAGCCAACGGCGTGTTCATCGCGGCCGCGTTCTCGGGACTGTCCCTGATCTCCCACCCCGTAGTGCTTGGCACCATCCAAACCGCCGGTGGCATCTTTCTCTGCCATATCGGCGTGGTGTTTCTGCGCTCCAACACCGCCGCGGTTGTCCTTGATGCGTCAGTGGCGGCGGGCGGCGCATGGGGAAAGAACCTGGGTCTGGGATTCGCCTCCGGCCTGCTCAATCCGAAAAATGCTCTGTTCTATGTCAGCCTCGCGGCGGGCCTTGCCACGGCGGATGCCGTGTCGTTGGAACTCTATGGCGCCTGGATGTTCGCCGTGGTCTTGCTGTGGGACCTCTTTCTTGCGATTGCCTTGGGATCGGAGCGGGCACTCGCCAAACTGTCCCGCTTCCTGCCGTGGATGACGAAGGTTGCGGGAGGTTCTCTTGTGCTCCTGGGGCTCGGGATGGTTTTGACCCTCATACCAGGGCTGTTGGCGTAGCTGTGCCCCACGAGCACGACATCCTTGATGAATCCATCGATTGACGATCTATTTGCATCGTTGCTCGATGGAAGAATTGTGATGGGGCGCTTAACTGTTCTGGCGCTGCGAATGAGTCTCACGGTGGGATTGGCCGGCCTGTTGTTGGTGCAGGTGCCGTTGCTGGCCGCTGACTTGAGTGAGGCCGGGCCCGAGGTGCTCCGGGTCAGGCCTGCCATCGTGGTGATAGTCGTGGTGGGCTCCTCCAGCAGTAGCAGGGGGTCTGTTGGGTCAGTACCATGGCCACCCACACCCGCTGCCCCCGGACAGCCCGTCAACGAGGCGCCCGGACAGTGATTCCACGCCCGTGGCTGCCATGGCGCCGACGACGGCTGCCTCATCCGTCGCGCTCCACTGCCGCAGCAGTTTTTGGTGCGGGTAGCGTCAACTTCGACGTCTGG
>JBDTQM010000169.1:0-8594 GCA_039932175.1 Specibacter sp. | reverse complement strand
CCGGCGCACCGACCGTGATCCGGGGTGGGCGCTAGACCTCGCGGACCCCTGCCCGCCACACGGCGGCCGTCAGCGGAATGCCGGGGCGGTAGGCCAAATGGGTGGCCGACGGCGCCTTGAGCATGTGCAGGTCCGCCCGGTGCCCCACGGCGAGCGAGCCAACGGCCCGCTGCCCGTCCTCATCCAAACCCGATTCCCGCCCCAGTGCCAGCGCTCCCCCATACGTTGCGGCCCGCACCGCCTGGTGCACGCTCAGACCCATCTGCAGCACGGCCGTGGTCACGCAGAACGCCATGGATGAGGTGTAGGAGGTCCCCGGGTTGCAGTTGGAGGCAATGGCAATCTGAACCCCGGCATCCAGCAATTGCCTGGCCGGGGCCAGCGGGGCCCGGGTTGACAGGTCGCAGGCCGGCAGCACGGTGGCCACGGTTCCCCGCACCCCGCCGCTGCCCGAATCCGCAGCATCATCCCAACCCACCCACGAATCCGCCAGCAGGGCAACATCAGCATCGGTCAGGAAGTTCACGTGGTCCACGCTGGCCGCAGCGAACTCCACGGCCAGCTTCACACCGTCGCCGTGGCCCAGCTGGTTGCCGTGGACGCGCAGCCCCAGCCCTGCGTCGCGGCAGGCCGCCAGCACGGCAGCGGACTGTTCCGGGTTGAAGGCGCCGCGCTCACAAAACACGTCGGCCCATTTCACGTACGGGCGAACGGCGTCGAGCATCCCGGTGCACACCAGCTCCGTGTAGGCGTCGGCGTCCATGCCCGCCGGGACCAGGTGCGCGCCCAGGTAGGTGACCTGGTCGGCCACGGTGGAGGCGATGCGGGCGCTGCGCCGCTCATGCTCCACATCCAGGCCGTAGCCGGTTTTGGTTTCCAAGTACGTGGTGCCCTGCGACACCGCCTCCGCCACCCGGCCCATCGCCATGCGGGTGAGGTCGTAGTCGCTCGCCGCGCGGGTGGCGTTCACCGAGACGGCAATCCCGCCGGCGCTGTAGCTCTCCCCCGCCATGCGCGCCTCAAATTCGGCCGTCCTGTCCCCGGCAAAAATCAGGTGGCTGTGCGAGTCCACCCAGCCCGGCAGCACAGCCCTGCCCTGCGCGTCGGTGGCGGTGTCGGCGGCGGGCGCGTGCACGGCGTCGCCAATCCACGCGATCCGCTCCCCCTCCAGCACCACTGCCGCGTTGCGCCGGGTGCCCTGCCCGCTGTCCTGGGTCATCAATTCACCGATGTTGGTGATCAGTTCGCTCATGTCCTTAGCGTACGACGCCGCACGGCCGGGCCGGGTGCCTGCGCCGCGGTGTGCGTCTGGCATGGCAGACAATGACCTGTCCTGCAGCGGCGGTGCATGGAATACTGAGGGGGTGACCCAGCCCCATGAACGTCCCGGAACCGTCTTGTTGATTATTGACCTGCAAAACGACGTGCTGGCGGCGTGCATTGACACCGCCGGGGTGCTGGCCCGCACCGCTGCGCTCATTGGCAGGGCCCGTGCCGCGGCGCTTCCTGTCATCTTTGTCCAGCACGAGGATGCGGACATGCCCCGGCACAGCAGCGGCTGGGAGCTGGATCCGTCGCTGCCCGTGCACCGCGGGGATGCGCTGGTGTTCAAGCGATACCGGGATTCCTTCGAGGACACCACGCTCGCCGCGGAGCTGGCACGCCTGAACGTGGGCCGGATCATCGTGGCCGGCGCACAGTCCGACTACTGTGTGCGCACCACGGCCCACCGCGCGGCCATCGAGGGCTACGATTTTGTGCTGGTCAGCGACTGCCACACCACCGAAGACACCGAATTTGGCGGTGTACCCGTGAGCGGGGAGCAGATCGTGGCGCACACCAACCAGTACTTCAGCGGCCTTGACTACCCGGGGCGCAGCTGCGGCATCGCCACGCACCTTGCGGTGGCGCTGGCCTAGCCGGCGGCAACTCGCCCGGCCAAGGGCGCCGCGGCCCGGCCAAGGGCGCCGCGGCCCGGCCAAGAGCAACACTGCCGGTGTCCGGCATGGCAGACACCGGCAGGTGGGGCGTCTTGCGATTGGGGGCACCCAGAGCGGACAATGGATTTCATGACTGCCGTTTCCCTGCTGGCCTTTGCCGGCCTATGCCTCATGCTTGCCCTGATTCCGGGACCGGACACGTTCCTGGTGCTGCGCATTTCCCTGAACCGTGCCGGCGCCGGGATTGCCGCCGCCGTGGGATCCGGCGTGGGCGCGCTGGTGTGGGCTGCACTGGTGGGTGTTGGCCTGGCCGCCATCTTGGAACAGTCGGCGGAAGTGTTCCGGTGGTTGAAGATTGCCGGCGGGCTGTACCTGCTGTACCTGGGCGTGTCATCGTTTTTGAAGGCCCGCAAGGCTGCCAAGGAAGGCATCGCCGCCGGAAACGACGGCCAGCAGCCCCTGCGTTACAGCATCAGGGCTGCCTTTGCCTCCGGCCTTGTCTCCACGCTGCTCAACCCCAAGGTTGGCCTGTTTTACCTGGCAGTGGTGCCGCAGTTCATCCCGCACGGCGGCAACACCCTGGGCATGGCCATGATCCTGGGCCTGACCCTGGCCGTGATCGGCACCCTGTATCTGACGGTCATTGCCTTTGTGGCATACAAGGCCATGAAATGGCTGCGCAAGCCCAAGGTCAACACGCTCATTGAACGCATCAGCAGCAGCATTCTGGCCGTGCTGGGCGTGGGCGTCATGGCCTCCGGCGCCACCAGCTAAGATCGCAGCCCGCTAAGACCCAGCCAGACCGGGCCGTTCCGGGCTCAGCGCCGCCGCCAGTCCGGCGTCGTCCGGCGCCAACTCCCCCGTGATCAGCCCGGCGGCAAGGGTGGCCAGGGCCGCCGAGGTCTGGATGCCGTAGCCGCCCTGCCCGGCCAGCCAAAAGAAGCCGGGCACGGCGGCGTCAAAACCCACCACGGGCAGGCCGTCGGCAGGATGGGTGCGCAGACCCGTCCATGAACGTTCGACGCCGGTGATGCCCAGGCTGGTCACGGCGTCAATGCGGTGGACAAGTTCGGCAATGTGCTCCGCCACGACCTGGGCGTCCCCGGGCTCGGTGGGCACGGACTCACACGGGGAGATCAGCAGATGCTCGCCGTCGGGCCGGTAGTAAAAGGACTCGTCGGCAGGCTCCACCATGGGACCGGCCGGGTTGGCCGGCGTCGCCGTGGAGACGATGGCCACGCTGCGCCGGTGCGGGACCAGGCCGCGGGGACGCACCCCAAACACGGCTGCCACTGGGTCGGCCCAGGCCCCGGCAGCGTTCACCACAATGCCTGCCAAGACAACATGCTCCCCCGCCACCACCTCAAAGCGGCCCTCGTGGGCCATTGCCGAGGTGACCGGCGCGTTGGTCAGCACCACGGCGCCGGCGGCCACGGCCTGGCTGCGGTAAAACTCCACCAGCGCCGGCACGTCGACCTCCATGGCCGTGTCATCCAGGACGGCCGCCGCGAACGCCTCGGGTCGCAAATCGGGGCTGAGCTTCATGGTTTCAGCATGGCTCAGCCGGACCAGGTTGGTGTTCCCGGCGGCCAAGGTGTTGGCCTGCGCCACGGAGCCGAGGGTGATCAGGGGCCGGGGCTTGAGGATGGCTGCAGGCAGGCCCGCGGAAATGTCCCCCACCATGGCAATGCTGCGCCGGGTCAGTTCCTGGATGGGCGCCGGGCCATAGCTTGGCTGCATCTGCCGCGCTGACCTGGAGGAGCTGTGGAACGCCAGGGACGCCTCGGCCTCCACCACAACCACCGAAACCGCAGGCGCCAAACGCCAGGCCAAGGACAGTCCGGCAATCCCGCCGCCAATGATCACTATGTGCGCATCCATGGCGCCATCTTGACACAAACGGCTGCCCGTCCGCCAACGGCCGTCACCGGCATAGACTTGAAGGAACTCCCCGCTTCCCCTGACAGTTCCCCTTGCAAAGAGAGCCCATGAACAGTTGTTGCAGCCCCGACGGCCGGTCCGAACACGGTATTCACACCCCGGCGGCCCCGCAGACGTTTTCCTTAAGCGTTCCACCGCCCGCGGCGGGCGCCGTTCATGAAGAGGCCGCCATTCCGGCGGGCACTTTTGCCATGGGCGACCCCTTCGATGAGGGGTACCCGGCCGACGGCGAAACCCCCGTTCACCAGGTGAAGGTTTCCGCCTTCCGCATCGACACCACTGCCGTCTCCAATGCCGCGTTCGCCGCGTTCGTTGACGCCACCGGCTACCGGACGGAGTCGGAGGTGTACGGCACCTCGGCCGTGTTCCACCTGGCCGTGCAGGCCGCTGCGGCTGACATCCTGGGCACCGCGGCAGGCACGCCGTGGTGGCTGAACGTCCGGGGCGCGGATTGGGCCCACCCGGCCGGGCCGCAGTCGTCCTGGCAGGACATCCCGGACCACCCGGTCACCCAGGTTTCCCACACGGATGCCCTTGCCTATTGTGCCTGGGCCGGGCGTGCGCTGCCCACCGAGGCGCAGTGGGAGTACGCGGCCCGGGGCGGCCTGGACCAGGCCCGCTACCCGTGGGGCAATGAACTGCACGGCAGCGATCCGGCTGGCGGGACCGTGCACCACTGCAACATTTGGCAGGGCACCTTCCCCACGGAAAACACTCTCGACGACGGTTTCCTCACCACAGCGCCCGTGGACAGCTTTGCGCCCAATGGCTGGGGGCTGTTCCAAACCAGCGGGAACGTGTGGGAGTGGTGCGCCGACTGGTTTCTGCCCAAGTACTACAAGGGTTGCCTGGCCAGGGGCACAGTCCTGGACCCGGCAGGACCCACGATTGGCCGGGGCAGGGTCATGCGGGGCGGCTCGTACCTGTGCCACGACTCCTACTGCAACCGCTACCGGCTGGCCGCGCGCAGCTCCAACTCGCCCGAGTCCGCCAGCGGCAACCTGGGCTTCAGGACCATCGCCGCGCCGGCGCTCTGAGCAACACCCCCTCCCTCCCCCATCTATGACGCAGTTATTACATGGGAAAGCGCTTACTTACCCTGTTTTGCTGCAACAACTGCGTCATAGACCTAGAGAGGAGTGGGCGCTAGGGTCAGGACTGTGGCGTCGTCGGCCACTTCGCCAATGCGGCCCTGGTGGACGCGCAGCTCATGCATGAGCCCAAGCGCATCGGCCGGGTTGCTGGTGCGGGCCAGGAATTCCTCCGGGCCGCTGACCAGGCCCAGGTCGACGGCGCGCCAGGCCCCGTCGGTGGCCATGACCATGATCTCTGGCCGGCCAAGCTGGACCGCGTGGGCGTGGTCAGCCGCCTCGGGTTCACGCCGCGCCACCCAGAGCCGGCCGGGGGTGTTGCGCAGCTCGCGGTCGCGTTTGAGTTGTGCCAGCCGTTCGGCGGGTTCCACGGCGTCGACCCGAGAGTCGGCGAGCTCGGCACGCACCAGGTGGGTGGCGCCGTCGGCCGTGCGCACCACAACTGTGCAGTCGGCCAGGCTGGCGATCTCCACGCCGTCGGAATTGAGTTGGGCCACGGACAGGGCCGCGCTGGGGAACCGCACCCGCTCCTCCCCCACCAGGGCTGCGGCCGTGGCGTCAATGGATGCCAGCGCCCCGAAAATGAGTGCCCGCGCGCCCGCCCGGCTCGGGTCTTGGGGCGCCTTGGCCAGCTCGGTGCTCAACTCAGCGGCCAGCCACTGCGGATTCGAGGCGGCAGGCAGCTCCAGGGGCTCGAGCAAGTTGGTGGCCCCGTCAACAATCCAGGCGTTGGGGCCGTTGAAGCCGCAGCTGTCCTCGATGACGTGGGCGTCGCCCTCAAACTGCACACGTGCACGGATGTCCCAGGTTAAAGTCATGGTTTTATCCTGCCATGGGCGCGCACTTTGCAGCTGCGCACGCTGAACCGTGAAACTATGCGTGGAACCCACGTCGGGTCCTGCGCATAAACACTTATGCGCAGAACCCGCCGTGGGTCCTGCGCATAAGTTCGCGATCGGGCGGCTGCCGCTTACTTGCTAGCCGCGGGCGGCGACGAACGCGCGGACGCAGGCTTCGACGTCGTCGGCGCTGTGGGCTGCCGAGAGCTGCACGCGGATGCGGGCGGCGCCGCGGGGCACCACGGGGAAGCTGAACGCTGTGACGAAGACGCCGTGATCCAACATGGAATTGGCCACGCGGGCGGCTTCGAGGGCGTCGCCAAACATGACCGGGACAATGGCGTGCTCGCCGGGCAGCAGCTCGAAACCTTCCTCGGTCATGCGGGTGCGGAACAAGGTGGCGTTCTCAAACAGCTTGGTGCGCAGTTCCCCGGAGCCGGCCACGAGTTCCAGTGCCTTCAGTGTTGCTGCCACGATGGCCGGTGCCAGGGAGTTGGAGAACAGGTACGGACGGGCTTTCTGGCGCAGCATGGCCACGATTTCTCCGCGGCCGGCCACGTAACCGCCCGATGCTCCGCCGAGCGCCTTGCCGAAGGTGCCGGTGTAGATGTCCACGCGGTCGCTGACGCCTGCGTGCTCGGGCGTGCCGGCACCTGTGGCGCCCATGAAGCCCACGGCGTGGGAGTCGTCAACCATGACCAGGGCGTCGTACTGCTCGGCCAAATCGCAGATGGCTTCCAGCGGGGCGAGGAAGCCGTCCATGGAGAAGACGCCGTCGGTGACAATGATGGTGCGGCGGGCCCCGGCACCGTCGTTCATGGCGGCCGCTGCCTGCAGCTGGGTTTCCAGATCTGCCATGTCCTGGTTGGCGTAGCGGAAGCGCGCTGCCTTGGACAGGCGGATGCCGTCAATGATGGAGGCGTGGTTCAGGGAGTCGGAGATGATGGCGTCGGCCGCCCCGAACAGGGACTCAAACACACCGCCGTTGGCGTCAAAGCAGGAGGAGAACAAGATGGTGTCCTCGGTGCCCAGGAATGCGGAGACGGCCGCTTCCAGTTCCAGGTGCAGGTCCTGGGTGCCGCAGATGAACCTGACGCTGGCCATGCCGAAGCCGCGCTCATCCATGGCCGTCTTGGCGGCGTCAATGATGGCGGGGTGGTCGGCCAGGCCCAGGTAGTTGTTGGCGCAGAAGTTCAGCACCGGTGCTGTGGCGCCATCCAGCGGGCCTGCCTGCACGTGGCTGGACTGGGCGGAGGTGATTTGGCGTTCGGTCTTGAACAGCCCGGCGGTGCGGATCTCTGCCAGCTCGGCGGTGAGCTCGTCTTTCATGGCGGTGTACATGGGACTCCTTGGGTGCGTGGGGTGAAGGTGCGGACGACGGCGGAAGGCTGGCTCCCGCCGTCGTGCCGGGAAGGATGGAGGTGCTTAGGAGAAAACTGACCAGTCAAGGACAACTTTGCCGCCGCGGCCGGACTTGGCGATCGAAAAGGCCTGCTCCCATTCTGTGGCGGGCAGGACGTCTGTGACAACACTTGCCACGGCTTTGCGCAGCACGGGGTTGGAGGAGAGCATGGCGCTCATGGCGTACCAGGTCTCAAACATTTCGCGCCCGTAGATGCCCTTCAGGGTGAGCATGTGCGTGACAACCTTGCCCCAGTTGATGTCGATGGATTCGCTGGGCAGGCCCAGCATGGCGATGCGCCCGCCGTGGTTCATGTTGTCGATCATTTCCGGCAGGGCCGTGGGGTGGCCGGACATTTCCAGGCCGATGTCGAAGCCTTCGCGCATGCCCTGCTGCAACTGGGCTTCCTTCAGGCGCGTGGTGGCGACGTTGACGGCCAGGTCGGCGCCGATGGCGGCGGCCATGGCCAGTCGCGGTTCGGAGACGTCGGTGATGGCGATCTTGCGGGCGCCGGCGTGGCGGGCGACGGCGATGGCCATCAGGCCGATGGGCCCGGCGCCGGTGATGAGCACGTCCTCGCCCACCAGGCCGAAGCTCAGCGCGGTGTGGACGGCGTTGCCCAGCGGGTCAAAGATGGCGCCCAGTTCGGCGGTGATGGAGGGGTCGTGGTGGACCCAGACGTTGGATTCGGGAATGACCACATACTCGGCAAACGCGCCGTCGCGCTGCACGCCCACGGAGATGGTGTTGATGCACATGTGGCGGCGCCCGGCACGGCAGTTGCGGCACATGCCGCACACCACGTGGCCCTCGCCGGAAACCTTGTCCCCCACCTTGACGTCGTTGACCTCGGCGCCCACTTCAACCACTTCGCCGTAGAACTCGTGGCCCGCAATGAGCGGGGCGTTGATGGTGGCCGCGGCCCAGGCGTCCCAGGCCAGGATGTGCAGGTCGGTGCCGCACAGGCCGGTGGTGGCAACCTTGATCTTGACGTCGCGGAGGCCGGTTTCCGGTTCCGGGCGTTCAACGAGTTCGAACCCGGCATGTGCGCCGGACTTGTACAGAGCTTTCATGGCGGGCAATCCTTTGGTGGTGGTGTGCTTTCCATTACAGCCGCCAAAACCGTTTAGCACAATCGACAATTTCTCCACTGACGGTTAAGTATTTGCTAAATGGTACTGTTATGGCGTGGAACTCCATCAACTTCAAATGCTGCGTGAACTGGGTGAACTGGGCAGCGTCAAGGCCGTGGCCGAGACCCTGTCAGTCACCTCCTCCGCCGTGTCCCAACAAATTTCGCTGCTGCAACGCCAGGTGGACACCCCGCTCACGCGCAAGGACGGGCGCAACCTTGTCCTCACCGAGGCCGGCCAGGTGCTGG
>JBDTQM010000168.1:0-8657 GCA_039932175.1 Specibacter sp. | reverse complement strand
CGGAAGAAGAACACGGGGGTGTTGTTGCCCACCAGGTCCCAGTTGCCCTCTTCGGTGTAGAACTTCAGCGAGAAGCCGCGAATGTCGCGCTCGGCGTCGGCAGCGCCGCGTTCGCCGGCAACGGTGGAGAAGCGGGCAAACATTTCCGTCTTCTTGCCAACCTCGGAGAAGATGTCCGCCTTGGTGTACTTGGTGATGTCATTGGTGACCGTGAACGTGCCGAAGGCGCCGGAGCCCTTGGCATGCATGCGGCGCTCGGGGATGACCTCGCGGCTGAAGTGGGCCAGCTTCTCCAGGAACCAAACATCCTGCAGCAGCATGGGGCCACGGGGCCCTGCCGTCATGCTGTCCTGATTGTTGGCAACAGGTGCGCCGGCGGCGGTTGTCAGCGGGGCGGTGTTTTCGATAGTCATATTTGCGTATCGCTCCTAGTGATAGTCAGATTTTGGTGGGTCACAAGTCTTTTGGCTGCGCAGTCCGGGCAGGTGCCCCAATAGATGACCTCGGCCTCGTCAATGACGAATCCGTGGCTGTCCGAGGCGTGCAGGCAGGGCGCCTGGCCCACTGCACAGTCCACGTCCGCAATGTTGCCGCAGGAGCGGCACACCACGTGGTGGTGATTGTCCCCCACCCGCGCTTCAAAGCGGGCCGGAGAACCCTGCGGTTCAATGCGGCGCACCAAGTCGGTGTCCACCAGTGCCGCCAGCACGTCGTACACGGCCTGCTTGGACACGCTGCCCAAGACAGCCCGCACGGCACCAATAATGGTGTCGGCATCGGCGTGCGGATGAGAGCTGACTGCAGCCAGAACGGCAACGCGAGGGCGGGTCACGCGCAGTGAAACTGCCCGCAACATCTCCTCCAGCGCCCGTTCTTCAACCATGACTCCATCATGGCAGCTATTCTGGACTCAGTCCAGTAAGGCTGGGTTAATATTGAACTTATTCATCCACAGCCCGTACCCGGCGCACAGTTGTCAACTGGGCAGGCCCTGCCTCTGGCGCCTGACTGCCCGTATCCATAGGCTCAGTCCATGGACACTTTTACGGGCATTCCGACGGCGGCCGTGGAGTTTTATGCAGCACTGGAAAGCAACAACAACAAGGCCTGGTGGCTGGAGCACAAAGGCACGTACGACGCCGAGGTGCGGCGCCCGCTGGAAGCCCTGGCGGACACGCTGGCGGCTAGATTTGGTGCGGCCAAGATCTTCCGGCCCTACCGGGATGTGCGGTTCTCGGTGGAGAAGACCCCATACAAGACAGCCCAGGGAATGTTTCTTTCCAACCACGAGGGAGTCGGCTTCTACTTGCAGCTCAGCGCCGACGGCCTGCTCGTGGGCGGCGGATACCACTCCTTCTCCCCCGCCCAGCTTTCCAGGTACCGTGCAGCCGTGGACGCATCCGTGAGCGGAAAGGCGTTGGAGGCCATCCTTGGGGGGCTTGCCGAGTCCGGTTTCAGCATTGACGGCGAAACCCTCAAAACGGTCCCGCGGGGCTTCCCCAAGGATCATGCGCGCCCCGAACTGCTCAAACACAAGACCCTCAGCGCCTCCATGGCGCTCGGGAGCCCCGGCTGGATGGACAGTGAGGAGGCAGAGGCCGGGATCGCCGGCCATTGGGAGCAGCTTCGTCCACTGGTGGATTGGGTTGTCCGCTACGCCGCACCCTGACCCCGGTGGACGTGCCGGCAAGCCCGGCGGCTGGGCCTGTCGAAACCAGGTGGTTGGGCCGGCTAGTTCGCACCTCCGGGGATGCGTTTGAGGTAGTGGCGCATGGGGGCGTGGCGGATCATCTTCGGGGTGATCCGTACCAGCACAGCTGCGGCCTTGAACAACCCCCGCAACGCCTGGTCCTTGCGCGCGGACCACTTGAAACCGTACATTTCGCGAACAGTGGGAGGGAGCAGGCCAACCGTCAAGAACCTTACAAGCGGCATCAACACCCTGACCCACAGTGGCACATGATTGGCCGCCAGCAGCTCGCGGGCCACTGCACGCACAGTGTCATCAACGCTGAGAAGGGCCAGTTGCCGCTCCCAATACACCTCAAAGTCAGCACATGATGGTGGCCAGAGTTCCGCAGGCATGCCCAGGGCAGTCCCCAGCACTCCGTACCCGGCATAAACCGACTCGGCATCCGGTGCCGACAATGCAGGGAACACGGCGTCGTAGGTTTGTGCCGCTGATTTGTACAAGGTGGCCGCCACCCACAGCTGCTGCGCCGGGTTTGAGGCGTTGTAGGCCGGAACTGTGGTCGAACCGGCAAATTTCACGGGCAGATGCGCCCGCTGCACGCGCGCCTGGACATTGCGCCGCTGTGCGGGCGTGCCGTTGCTCAAGGCGTAGATGTAGCCCAGAGTGCCGTGCATGCGCTGGAGCGGATCGGCAGCAAAATTGGAATGTCGTGCAACACCGTAGCCCACGGCCGGGTTGGCAAGCTGCAACAAGATGGCACTGCCGGCTCCGGCAAGCAGCACGGATTCCGGGGCCACATCGGCCAGGCTCAGCGGTGGCGTCACGTCAGCCACTTTCTGTCACTCATGCACACCAGCGTGGCACATCCTGTGGTGTTGACGCAGCAGGGAGGAAGATTCGAAGTCCGCTGGCGGCACGCCGCCAGGCGAAACTCAGTATCTCCCTACCCAACTGCCGGAGGTCCTGCTAGCCGAGGTTTGTCGGCACAGTCTGCGTAATTCCTGCCGCTTCTTCGCGGCGCAAACGTGAATTCCAGTGACCGTAACTGAAGTAGAAGACCAAACCAACAACCAGCCAGATGGCGAAGAACACCCAGGTCAGCGTTGCCAGGTTCAGCATCAGGTAAATGCACAGCAAGGCTGAAAGAACTGGAATTACCGGCCCGAAAGGTACACGGAATGCCGGCTTCAGGTCCGGGCGCTTGTGGCGAAGCACCAAAATGCCAATGCTGACCATGACAAAGGCGCTCAGTGTGCCGATGTTGATCATTTCGCTCAACAGTTCCACCGGGGTGAAACCTGCCAGAATGGCAACAAAAACGCCGCTGAGGATCTGGGTGCGCGCCGGAGTGGCATGCCGGTCGGAGGTCTTGCTGAGTCCGCGTGGCAGCAGGCCGTCGCGGCTCATGGCCATCATGACTCGGGCCAGGCCCATCAGGAGCACCATGATCACGGTTGTCAGGCCAATGAGTGAGCCCAGCGAGATGATAACCACAGCCCAGTCGGCACCCACCAGCGAGAACGCCGTGGACAGCGAAGGGTCATCCACTTGGGCAAGGTCCTTGTAGGACACCATTCCAGTGACGGCCAAGGTGACGAGAATGTATAAAACAGTCACCACTGCCAGGCCGGCAAAGATGCCGCGCGGCAGTGTCTTGGACGGGTTTTTCACTTCTTCGGCACTTGTGGCCACTACGTCAAAACCAATGAAGGCAAAGAACACCAAGGCCGCACCGGAAACTATGCCGACAAAGCCATATATGGCTGGCTCGGCACCCGTCAGCAGGGAAAGGAACGGCTGAACCTGCCAGGAGGCGTCGGTGACAACGGCTGGCTGGGACGGAGGAACGAACGGCTGGTAGTTCTCCATCTTGACGTAGAAGAAGCCCACGACAATCACAAACAGGACGATGCCAATTTTGATCAGGGTGAACACGTTGTTAATGCGAGCAGCCAATTTGGTGCCCATAACAAGAATGAAGGTAAAGATGGATACCACAACCAGCGGTCCCCAGAACACCGTCACGGGCCCCAGCGCAAAGCTTGAGGGAATGTCCAGGTGCACAGCTTCAAAGAAGTTGCTCAGGTAGATGCCCCAGTACTTGGCAATCACCGAGGCCGCCATGAGCAGTTCCAGGATCAGGTTCCAGCCAATAATCCAAGCGAGTAGTTCGCCCACTGTGGCGTAGGTAAACACGTAGGCACTGCCGGTGACAGGAATTGCCGTGGCAAATTCCGCGTAGCACATGATGGCCAGGGCGCAGGTGACAGCTGCCAGAATAAAGGAAATGGTGACGGCCGGGCCGGCATGGTGCGCCGCGGCCTTGGCACCGACAGAGAAGATGCCCGCGCCGACGGCAACGGCAATTCCCATGATCATCAAATCCCACGTGGTGAGGGTTCTTTTGAGGCCGTGGCCTGGTTCGTCGGCATCCGCAAGGGAATGCTCAATCGATTTAGTTCTGAACAAGTTCATGGAAACCGCTTAATCTTCAGGTATTTTCAACTAACCCACAGTAGCGATCACTATCAGAATAATCACTTTCACTGAATTTTGTCTCGCATGGTGAGACTTGGGTGCGTCACGTTGTGTCTTTCCGGCAAGTCAGTTCGGAGGCGGAAAGGCCCAGCTGTTTGCCGTGCATGTACACCGCCCCGGCATCACGCTGGAAACATCCAGGCCCTCCCGGCCGCAGCAATCACTTTCACCTTGATGCCATCAGATTTTCGACTGGTCGCTGGGTGAGAGGGGGGGTGCGCCGCGGTTTATGACGGGAAAAGCCGTCGAATGCGAACTCGTTCACCTTCGACGGCTTGTCCGGCGCCGCGTATTTTGGCCGGCACTACGCCTTGGAGATGTTCACCATCTGCTCGCGATCCACAATCTTGACGCGTTCCCGCGTCACATCGATCCCCGGCTCCGGGACATAGCTGGCGCCGAGTGCCTTCTCATGGGCGTCAAGCTTGTTCCAACCTGTCCAGGTGGTGAAATCCACGCCGCGGGATTCCAAGAGCTTCACAATTTCGTCTTCACCGGGACGCTCCGCTGCCGGCAGGGTCAGGCGATCTTCCAGGAGGCAGCCAATGGTTTCCAAGGCATCCCCCTTGGTGCTGCCAATCAGGCCAACCGGGCCGCGCTTGATCCACCCGGTCGCATACAGTCCCGGCACCTGGGTGCCGTCGGCAGCCACCACACGTCCGCCGTCGTTCGGGATGACACCCCGGCGGGCATCAAAATCCACCCCGGGCAGCTCCGAGCCGAGGTAGCCCACAGCCCTGTAGACGGCCTGCACCGGGTAGTCCAGCATTTCGCCGGTGCCGCGGACGTTGCCCGTGCCGTCAAGCTCGTTGCGTTCAAAACGAATGCCTGAGACGCGGCCATCAGTTCCGGTGATCTCCACGGGCGTGTGCAGGAAGTGCAAATGCAGACGGCGCGACGCCGGAACCCGGGTGTCGTCGTGATCTTCCGCCAGCCAGTTGGTCAAGGTGTTGACCATGATCTTGACCTGGTTGTTGCTCTTGATGGCGGCGTCGGATGCCTCATCAAAGTCAAAGTCCTCTTCGTAGAGCACAATGTCCACATCGCGGGAGTGGCTGAGCTCGCGCAGTTCAAGCGGAGTGAATTTCACCTGCGCAGGTCCGCGGCGGCCGAAAATGTGCACATCCGTCACGGGGGATGCCTTCAGCCCCGTGTAGACGTTGTCCGGAATTTCGGTCACCAGCATGTCATCGGCGTGCTTGGAAAGCACCCGGGCCACATCCAGTGCCACGTTTCCGTTGCCAATGACAGCAATTTCCTTGGCCTCCAGCGGCCAGTCACGCGGCACGTCGGGGTGGCCGTCGTACCAGGACACAAAATCGGCGCCGCCGTAAGAGCCCTCAAGGCCAATGCCCGGGACATCCAGGACTGCGTCCTTGGTGGCGCCCGTGGCAAAGATGACGGCGTCATAGTGGGACCGCAGATCGCTCAGGTGCAGGTCCCGGCCGTAGGTGACGTTGCCGAAGAAGCGGATGTCTCCCCTGTCCAGCACCTTGTGCAGGGCGTTCACGATGCCCTTGATGCGGGGGTGGTCCGGTGCCACGCCGTAGCGGATCAGGCCGTACGGGGCCGGTTGCGATTCAAAAATGTCGATGCTCACTTGAACATCGCCGCCGGCGACTTCCTGGGACTTGGTCAAGATATCTGCGGCATAGACGCCCGCCGGGCCGGAGCCAATGATGGCGACGCGGAACGGGCGGGTGGCGCTCAAATTAGCCAAGAAAGGAGTCCTTCCGAACTGTGAATCGCAACTTCTACGGATATAAAAGTAGCTCACGGAAGCGCGAATTAAGCGCCGCTTTCATAGTCTAATTGCCAACGTGCGGCACCGGTAAGGGCCGCTGAACGAAAGTGACTAAACCCTCACCGGCCGACCTTGCCGTCCACTCGATTCGAAGTGGACATGGATTATCTGACCCATCAGTGTTGTTATGGGGTGTGTGAGCGTTAGAGAACCCCAAATCAGCAATTCCGAGAAGAACCGGCAAAAGTCCGGCAAGCCTGTCCGATCGGAAGCAGCAACAGGTGTGCTCTACGGCGTCGGCGCCTACGGGCTGTGGGGGCTGCTGCCCATCTACTTCCTGTTGTTGATGCCTGCCAACAGCGTTGAGATCGTGGCCAACCGTGTGGTCTGGTCACTCTTCTTTTGCGCCTTGATCATCACTATCACCCGCGGCTGGCGAAAAGTGGGTGCAGCGCTGAAGAACCGGCGCATCCTGGGGACCCTGACGGTGGCCGGCTTCCTCATCGTCATCAACTGGCTGACCTACGTCTTCGCAGTGACCACGGGCAGCGCCATTGAAGCCTCCCTTGGCTACTTCATCAATCCGCTGGTTTCGGTCCTGATTGGTGTCATTGTCCTGAAGGAGAAACTCCGTCCGCTGCAGTGGGCCGCTGTGGGTGTGGGCTTCATCGCCGTGGTGGTGCTGACCTTCAGCTACGGAAAGCTCCCGTGGATTGCCCTGGTCCTGGCCTTCAGCTTCGGCAGCTACGGGTTTGTGAAAAACCGCGTGGGCGGCAAGGTCGACGCCATCACCAGCCTGAGCATCGAAACTGCCGTGCTGACGCCCTTCGCCGTTGCCACCATGGCTGTCCTGACGGTTCTTGGACATGCCACCTTGACGGGATTTGGCGCCGGCCACTTCTGGCTGCTCGCCGCATCCGGCATCATCACGGCTGTGCCGTTGCTGCTCTTTGGGGCTTCCGCCAGCAGGCTGTCCATGACGGGGATCGGGCTGTTGCAGTTCATGACGCCTGTCATCCAGTTCATTGTTGCGCTGACCATTTTTGGCGAACACATGAGCGTGGAACGCTGGATTGGATTTTCCATTGTCTGGGTTGCCTTGGTCCTCCTGGTGGTGGACATGCTGGCCAGCTACAGCCGCACGTCACGGTTGCGGAAGATGGCCGCGCCCTAGTCTTGGAACACCCCGCGAAAGGACCTCCCCTGACCGTTCAGGAATTTTGACCTTCTCCTCATTGGCGGCCGGCAAGGCCGGCAAGTCGCTTGCCATGGATCTGGCGGCGGCCGGCCAGCGCGTTGCAAGGGTGGAGCGTGGCATGATTGACGGCACCTGCATCAACGTGGACTGCATCCCACCAAGACCCTTGTGAACAGTGCCAAGCTGTTGCAGGCCACCAAGCGTGCCGCCGCGTTCGGCATCACCGGGACCGGCTCCCCCGCCATCGACGTTGATCTGCTGCGGGCCCGCAAGGAAGGCGTGGTGGGCACCAGGGTGGCCGGGCAGCGGAAATCTTTTGTGGCCTCAGGCATGGACCTCCTCATCGGCCTGGCCCGATTCATTGCACCGCGGACTGTGGAAGTCATGGACGACGCCGGCAATCTCCGTACACTGCGCGGTACCCACGTGGTGGTCAATACCGGCATGGTGCCGTTTGTGCCCGATGTCCCGGGGCTTCGCGCGGCGCAACCATTGACCAGCACCACCATCTTGGCGCTGGCCGAATTGCCCGCCAGCATCATCATTGTTGGTGGCGGGTACATTGGGTGCGAGTTTGCCTCCATGCTCGCCATCATGGGCGTGCAGGTGACGTTGCTGCAGCGCGGCAGCTTCCTGCTTCCGCGTGAGAACAATGATGTTGCAGCCGCCGTTTCAACTGCCCTTGAAGCCAGCGGCGTTTCGGTCAGCTTGGGCGTTGAAGCGGTTTCAGTGTCCCGGCGCAATGGCACGGTCAGTACTGAGCTCTCCGACGACGCCACGGCAACGGCTGCGGAGATCCTCGTGGCCGTGGGCCGCACCCCCGTCTCCGCCGAGCTGGGATTGGACGCGGCCGGCATCGAGCTGACCGATGCCGGGCTGGTGCGGGTGGATGAGCACTTGCGGGCCACGGCGGAGGGCGTGTGGGCTGCCGGCGATGTGGCCGGGTCGCCACAATTTACGCACGCGTCATGGAATGACTTCCGGATCCTGAAGTCGAATTTGGCTGGCGGCAGCTGGAGCACTCGCGGCCGGCTGGTGCCCTAGTGTGTTTTCACCACTCCGGAACTGGGCCGCGTTGGCCTGTCCGAAACCGAGGCCCGGGCAACCGGGCATGACATCCGCATCGCGAGGATGCCAGTTTCCCAGATCCCCCGCGCCCGCACTGTGGGTGCGCTCGACGGCGTGTGGAATGCCGTGGTGGAGCGTGGCACCGACCAGATTCTGGGCGTTTCACTCCTGGGGCACGAATCCAGCGAGGTGACAGCTGTTGTGCAAATGGCCATGCTGGGCAAACTCCCCTACCAGCAGCTGCGCGATGCAGTCAATGCCCACTCCACCATGGCCGAAGGCCTGCAGATCCTCTTCAGCGACGCCTTCCTGGAGCAGTAGCCCAAGGCGGTTGTGCCAGCATTTTTTGCGGCGGCTATCCGACCCGTCGGCCGCGGGCGGGCTTGGGGGTCTCCTTTAGGCCACCTACAAAAAAT
>JBDTQM010000167.1:0-8721 GCA_039932175.1 Specibacter sp. | reverse complement strand
TCATCCGCAGCGCATCACTCATCAAACGAGCAAAGGTTGCCTGACGCGGTACTAGCTGTTGCGGATCTCGCTGAGCGCGTCAGCCACTTCCAATGTCCGCCCCAGCACGGCACGGGCTTCCGGCGGCGTGAGGTGCGCCAAACCGCCCTCCGGCGTCAGGCGCAGTTGATTGAGTAAGCTGCCGGCCAAGCCCAGTCCCTGCCAGGGCCGGGTGACCCGTTCCACCAAGGCAGAGTACGACGGCGGCAGCTGGCCCGCGCTGGCCGGGACAGTCCCGGCCCACACGCCCAGGCCCGATTCGATGGCGCCTGCCAGCTGTTCCCAGTGGCCCGTGTCGAGGTTTTTCAGCGGCAGGGCCACGGCGTCGATCCCGCAGTCCAGGGCAATCTCCAGCGCCTTGCGCCAGGACGCTGTTTCAGCAGCCTGCGACTCGGCAATGCCGTTGCCCGCAAGTGATTGTGCTGCCGGGGCCAGGTTGATGGCCACCTGTGTGAAGCCTGCCTCGCGGGCGGCGCCCACAAAGGCAGTCCAGGTGTTGCGCAGCTCCGAGGCGGGGATGGAACGCAAGGTCCTGTAGCCCGACGCGGTGGGGATGGTCCCGGCAAGGGCCGGGGCAATCTCGGGCTCATCGATCTGCAGGGTCAGGGCAGCACCTGGCACTGCCGCTTTGAGTTTCTCCGCGTGCAGGGCCAGCCCGGCGGCCAGCGACTGGGCCACATCACGCCGGGCCCCGTAATCACGCAAGGCCCGCTCACCGTAGTGCAGGTGAATGGACGCCGCGAGGGAAAGCGGACCCATGACATGGATTTTCAGGTCGTCGGGGTGGATCCCGCCGGCGCCGGCAACATCGGCCAGGACGTTGATGTCCGTGGAGAGTGCAGAGGTGGCGCGGCGCAGGTCCTGGCCGGCCCTGTCAACGAACCGCCAGCCATAGGGCTGGACATCAACGGGGAGTTCCACCAGCAGTGCGGCTGTACGCCCCACCGGATCCGAACCGACACCGCGGGCGGGAAGGTCCACCAACACGGGCAAATGGGGGCTGGTGAACAATCCCAGGGAAACTTTGGCAGCTTCCACCGGATCGGTGCCGGGCCACGGGCCCAGGGCCGTGGCCGTGAGGACGGCCGGCAGTATCCGGCGAGTATCCGGGACCGGATGCGCGGAACCCTCTGTTGAGGGGCTCACTTGCTCTGGGTGCCGGCGTCGGACGCGTCTTTGGAAACGGCGGGGGCAGCCACAAAGCTCTGGCCGTCCTCGCTCACCACGGGAATGACTCCCGTGGCGGCCACGGCAGAGTGGCTCTGGGAAATGGCCTGATGGTGGTGGATGACCTCGCTGATGATGAAGTTCAGGAACTTTTCGGCAAAGGCGGGGTCCAAATGGGCCGACTCGGCCAACGCGCGCAGCCGCTGGATCTGGGCCAGCTCACGGTTGGGGTCCCCCGCCGGCAGCTGGTGTTTGGCCTTGAGCACACCAACACGCTGGGTGGCCTTGAACCGCTCTGCCAGCAAATACACCAAGGTGGCATCGAAGTTGTCAATGCTGGAGCGGATGGACAGCAGCTCGGCCATGACGGCCGGGTCAACGGCGCCCGTGAGGGAACTGGCGCCAGGATCGAATGCTTCAACGGACAGGTTCGCAGAGGCGTGAATCGGTTCGGTCATAAAAACAGTTTAGGTGGTGTGCAAGATGGACAAAACCGCTGTCCACACAGCACACCACCCAACACGCTACTGAGCAGCCAGCAACGCCCGGTGGACGGCCCTGCGTTGCGCCTGCTCGGCCGGATCGGGCACGGGCAGGGAGGCAATCAGGCGCTTGGTGTAGTCATTTTGCGGATTGCCCATGATCTGGTTGCCAATGCCCTGCTCCACCAGCTTGCCCTTGTAGAGGACCCCAACCCATTCGGCCAGAATGTCCACCACGGCAAGGTCGTGGCTGATGAACAAGGCCGCAAAACCCTGCTCAGCCTGGATTTCCCTGAAGAGTTCCAGCACCTTGGCCTGAACCGAAACGTCCAAGGCGGAAGTGGGCTCGTCGGCGATCAACAGTTTTGGTTTCAACGCCAGCCCGCGGGCCAGGGAGGCCCGCTGGCGCTGCCCGCCGGACAGCTCGTGCGGGAACCTGGTGGCATAGGTGCGCGGCAATTGCACCGATTCCAACAGCTCCTCCACTTTCCTGGCGACGGCCGGCCCGGACAGATCCGTGTGGATGAGCAACGGCTCGGCCACGCACTCGCCAATGCTCAGGTGCGGGTTGAAGGAGGCGGCAGGATCCTGGAAAACAAAGCCGATGTCCTTCCGGTACGGCCGGAAGGTGCGTTCCTTAAAATCACGCATCTCATACCCCAGCACCTGCAACGAGCCGCCGGTGGTTTTGTTCAAACCGGCAATGGCCCGTCCGATGGTTGTCTTGCCGGAGCCGGATTCCCCCACCAGGCCAAACACCTCACCGGCGCTGATGGTGAATGAAACCCTGTCCACGGCTCGGAACGCCGGGCTGCCCAGGCGGCCGGGGTATTCAATCTCCAGATCCGTGGCCCGGACCAGCACCTCCGCGTCCTGGAAGGCCCGCTCGGTGAAGCCGGCGGAGGCGGAGTTTCGGCCCAAATGCGGCACGGCGGCCAGCAACTTTTGCGTATAGTCCTCCCTGGGCGAGGTGAAAAGCATCCGGGCCGGCGCTTCTTCCACCACGTCACCTTGGAACATGACAACCACCCTGTCCGCAAGGTCGGCCACCACGCCCATGTTGTGGGTGATCAGCACAATGGACGTGCCGTACCGATCACGCAGATCCCTCAGCAGTTCAAGGATCTCCGCCTGGACTGTCACATCCAATGCGGTGGTGGGCTCATCAGCCACTATCAGCCCCGGGTTCAGTGCCAGTGCCGCGGCAATGACCACGCGCTGCTTTTGCCCGCCGGAGAACTGGTGCGGGTAGTAGTCCACACGCTTTTCCGGTTCGGGGATGCCCACCTTGCCCAGCGCCTCAATGGCCAGTTTGCGGGCTTCCTTCCTGCCCACCCGCCTGCCTTCGGGGCGGTGCGCCCGCAGGCCCTCGGCGATTTGCCAGCCCACCGTGTACACCGGGTTGAGCGCCGTGGAAGGTTCCTGGAAGACCATGGCCACATCCCGGCCCCGGATTTGCCGCAGCTGGTGCGCACTGACCGAGACAATGTTGTTGCCGCTGATGACCACGGCACCGCTGCTCACAGCAGTCTCCGGCAGCAATCCCAGGATGGCCTTGGCAGTGACTGTCTTGCCGGAGCCGGATTCACCCACAATGGCAACAATCTCTCCCGGGGCGACGCTGAAGGAAACATCCTTGACGGCGAAGACGTCACCCGCGTCGGTGGAAAAGGTGACCTTCAAATCCGCGATGTCCAGCACGGGTCGCAGCCCGGCCGGTTCGGCGCCCGTTTTTTCACCGTGCCGGCTCATGCGTCCACCAACTCCTTGTTCTTCTTGCCGGCCCGCTTGCGGCCGCGCAGGCGGGGGTCGTTCAGGTCGTTCATGGATTCACCCAGCAGGGTCATTCCCAGCACTGTCATCACAATGGCCAAACCCGGGAACACGCCGGTCCACCAGATCCCGGCGGTTGCATCCGATTGTGCCCGGTTCAGGTCATAGCCCCATTCCGCGGCGTAGCTCGGTTCAATGCCAAAGCCCAGGAAGCCCAGCGCCGCCAGCGTCAAAATGGCCTCGGAGGCGTTGAGCGTGAAGATCAGCGGCAGGGTCCTGGTCGCGTTCTTGTAAATGTGGCGGGCCATGATGCGCACGCTTGAAGCGCCCACAACAATGGCAGACTCAACAAAGGGTTCCGCCTTCAACCGGATCGTCTCAGCACGGATCACCCGGAAGTACTGCGGAATGAACACGACAGTGATGGAGATTGCCGCCGAGAAGATGCCTCCCCACAGGTTGGAACTGCCCCCGCTGATGGTGATCGACATGACGATCGCCAGCAGCAAGGTTGGAAAAGCATAGATCGCGTCGCTGAGCACCACCAGCACCCGGTCAACCCAGCCGCCAAAGTATCCTGACACGAGGCCGAGGACGACACCTGCAAAGATCGACAGGACAACGCCGATGACCACCACCAGGAACGCCGTCTGGGCCCCCCAAATGGTGCGGGAAAAAACGTCGTAGCCTCCCGCCGTCGTGCCCCACAGGTGGGTGGGCGACGGCGGAGACTGGGTTTCGCTGAACCCCTGGCTAAAGCCATAGGGGGCAATCAGTGGCGCGAAAGCAGCTGTCAGCAAGAAGATGGCTGTGATGGCAATGCCGGCCACCAGCATGCCGCGCTGCAGGCCCACACTCTGGCGCAGATGCGTCACCACGGGCAGGCGCCTGAACCAGGGCTCCTTCGTGCCGGCCATGTCAGTACCTCACCCTCGGGTCGATGAGCGCCGCTATGACGTCAACAATGAAGTTGCTCAGGGCCACGATCACCGCAAGCAGGACAACAATTCCCTGGACGGCCACAAAGTCGCGGGCTGTCAGGTAGGAGGCCAGCTGGAAACCAAGGCCCTTCCATTCAAAGGTTGTCTCGGTCAACACGGCACCGCCCAGCAGCAGGGCGATTTGCAGGCCCATGACTGTGATGATGGGGATCAGTGCCGGCTTGTAGGCGTGCTTGGTGACCAGGCGGAATTCGCTGACGCCGCGGGAGCGGCCGGCTTCCACGTAGTCCTTGCCCAGGGTGCCTATCACATTGGTGCGGACCAGGCGCAGGAAGATGCCGGCCGTCAACAATCCCAAGGCTGTGGCGGGGAGCACCGAGTGGTGGACAACATCCCAAAACGCGGTCATGTTGCCGCTGCGCAGGGCGTCGAGCCAGTAGATTCCGGTGGGCGAGGCAAGCTGTGCCATGGCGATCTCGGTGGAGGTTCCCGACCGCCCGGCCACCGGAAACCAGCCAAGCCAGACGGCAAAGACCAGCTTCAACAACAGCCCGGCAAAGAAGACCGGGGTGGCGTAAAACAAGATGGCTGAGACGCGCAAAACCGCGTCCTGCCATTTGTCCCGCTTGTAGGCGGCCAGCATCCCCAACGGAATGCCCACGGCCAGCGCCACGATCAGGGAGTTGACGGCCAGTTCAAGGGTGGCGGCCCCGTAGGTGGCCAGCATGTCCGTCACCAGGAGGTTGTCGGAGATGGTGCGGCCAAAGTTGCCTGTCAACAATTGGCCCAAATACTCAAAGTATTGGACCATGACGGGCCTGTCATAGCCTGCATCATGGATGCGCTGCGCCAGCTGTTCAGGCGGCAGGCGGCCGCCCAGGGCAGCGGTAATGGGATCGCCGGTGATCCGCATCAGGAAAAAAACCATCGTGACGAGGATCAAGATGGTGGGGAATATGAGCAGAAACCTGATCACCAGGTACTTGCCCAAGTTCCCCCCGGACTTGTTCCTTCGTTGCGGGGCGATGGGCGAGGCTGCGTCGGCCCCGGGCATCTCAATCATGGCTGTCATGGAAGCTCACTGTTCATCAGTGCCGTGGTGGGTAGGCGGGCAGGGAAGGCGGGACGTCCTTGGGAGGCCCCGCCTTCACGGCGTCGCTTGGTGCTGGTCCTTGGCTCGTGAGGTGCCCGGCTACTTGGACACCACTCCCAGCCGGAACTTGAACGACGCGTCCAGGGTGTCCTTGACACCCTTGACGTCCTTGCCGGAGACGGCAACCTGGGCACCCTGGAGCAGGGGCAGTGTTGGCACGTCCTCGGCAACCGCCGTCTGGATGTCCTCGATCAGCTTGCTCCTGGCGGCCGGGTCGGCCGTGGAGCGCTGCTCCTCGATCTTGGCCTGGACGTCCTTGTTGTCATAGTGGTTCTTCAGGAAGTTGTTGGCGCTAAAGAACGGCGAGATGTAATTGTCGGCATCGGAGTAGTCCGGGAACCAGCCCAGCTGGTACTCGGGGTAGGTGTCCTTGACGCGTTCCTTCTGGTAGGTCACCCATTCGGTGGACTGCAGGTTGACCTTGAACAGGCCGCCCTTTTCCAGTTGCGACTTGACCAACGCATATTCATCCGCGGATGAGGACCCGTAGTGGTCGGGGTTGTACTGCAGGTCAAGGGTGACAGGCGTTGTCACGCCGGCATCCGCCAGGGCCTTCTTGGCCTTGTCCGCATCCGGGCCGCCCTTGCCGTCGCCGTAGGCCTCCTTCATGGGCTCAATGGCGCCGGCGAATCCTTGCGGCACCCAAGAGTACGCTGGCAGGTACGTGCCCTTGTACACCTGGGTGGCAATGGCCGCCCTGTCGACCATGTCGGCGGCTGCCTGACGAACGGCCAGCGACTTCGCGGCATCCGGGGTGGATGTTGTGGCGCCAAAGGGCATGGTGTTGAAGTTGAAGACAATGTAGCGCAGCTCGCCGCCGGGGCCGACGTCCACCTGGACCTTGTCATCCTTTTTCAGGCTGTCAATGTCGGTGGCCGTCATGCTGCGCCAGGCAACATCAATGTTGCCCTGCTGCACATCCAGCTTGAGGTTGTTGGAGTTGGCGTAATACTTGATGGTTGCCTGATCCGACTTGGCGGCGCCGAGCAGGCCCTTGTAGTCGGGGTTCTTCTTGAACGCAATGAGCTCGTTCTTCTTGTAGGACTCGATCGTGTACTGGCCGGCGAAGGACTTGCCGGCCACGATCGCGGCGTCGTCGGTGGCTGTGTCGGGGCTGAACACGGAGTCATCCACAATGGCGCCGGCGTTGGTGGTCAAAACCTGCGCGAACGTCTGGTCGTTGCCGACCTTGAGCTTGAACACCACTGTTGTGGCATCCGGGGCGCTGGTGCTTTCAAGGTTTCCCAGCAGTGTGGCCGGTCCGTTGGCGTCGTTGATCTTTTTCTGACGGTCAAAGCTGAACTTCACATCTTTGGAGTCCAGCGCCGTGCCATTGGTCCACTTCAGCCCCGGCTTGAGCTTGACTGTGTACTCGGTGGGTGAGGTGAACGACGCCGACTCGGCCATGTCCGGTTTCGGGTCGGCACTGCCGGGTGCTGAGTTCATCAGGAACGGATAGATCTGAACCATGACCATGAGCGATCCATTGTCATAGGAAAACGCCGGATCAAGGAAGGTGACCTTGTCCGTGGTTCCCACGGACACGGGGCCGCCGGATGATCCACCGTCGGTGGCGGTTCCCCCGCCGCTGGGGCCCGTGCACGCGGTTAGCGCCAAAACGGACACTCCGGCCACAGCGATTACCGACCGCAACCCAAACATGCTCTTAGTCATCAGCGAACTTTCTCTTGTGCTTCACACGAAGCAGGCCACACATCATTGTGTGATCCAACCCACTTGCTTGACGATCCCTTTGTATCAGAGTTTGTCAAGCAAGTGGTCACAAAAAGTAAAGTTGACGCCAGATGGTTATGGAAGGGCGTCCACGCGGGGGCCGGCCTTGAAATGGGAGCTGCGCCCAAACCAGCCGGCCAGTTTCGTGTAGGAATCGGCAGCCAGGGGAACCCTGACCTCGGGGCCTATGCCACGCTCCGCCCCGCGATGCTCAGGTTTCAACATCCGCTGCGCCCAGGCCAGGGACTGCTCGGCCAGGACCGGGTCCAAGATGACGGGCACGCCCGTGGCCTTGACCAGGTCCCAGCTGTGGACGGTGAATTCCGTAATCTGCAGGCCGATCCGGCTGCGCAACGGCGCCTCACCCCCACCCGGCAGGGCCACCTGGGCGTTCAGGTCGGCGGCGTGCCAGGTTCTCAGCAGCAAGGCTGCGCCGTCGGTGAAGCGCGTGGACCAGTCGGCCCCCACTGTGTTCTGGGAGCCCAGCGGGTCAACATTGTTGCCGCGGGCCATGATGGTGTACTTGTGCAGGTCGTGCACCACCAGGTGGTGCAGCAGGTCCTGCACCACCCATTCCCCGCACGGCGTTGGCCACCCCGCCTGATTTGCCGAGATGGCGCCAATAACTTCGGCGCACTGGTTCAGTGCGCCCTCCAAATGCTGGAGCGGGTTGGGAATTGTATGCGGGGGCATCATGTAAACCTTCCGTGAGCCAAGTCACCTTTAGTGGCAGTTTACGCCAGCTTGACGCCCCGTGGAGCCGCTACGGAATTTCGGGCCGTGCCAGGGACCTGGCCGAATCGATTGTTGCCTGCCCCAGCACCCGTGAGCCTTGGTACAAAACCACCGTTTGGCCCGGGGCCACGCCGCGCAGCGGCTCCTCCAAGGTGACGTTCAGGCTTTGGCGGGCGACGCCGTCGTCCATCACTTCGATAACAAAGGCACGGGCCGGGACGGGGTCCCCGTGGGCGCGGACCTGGGCGTAACAATTGAACTCGGCGCCCGTGGCAACCTCGGCGATGGGCAGCCCGGCCCAGGAAACCTTGATGCCGGAGAGCTCGTCGATGGCCAGCAGGGCATGCGGGCCAACAACAACCTTGTTTTCCTTGGGCCGGATTTCCAGCACAAAGCGGGGTTTGCCGTCGGCGGCGGGAGTGCCCAGCTTCAGGCCGCGGCGCTGGCCCACAGTGAACTGGTTGGCACCGGTGTGCCCGCCAACCTTGCTGCCGGTCTCATCCACGATGTCGCCGTCGGTCATCTCGATCTTCTCGGCCAGCCAGCCGGCCGTGTCGCCGTCGGAGATGAAGCAAATGTCGTGGCTGTCGGGCTTCTTGGCCACGGACAGGCCGCGGGCTTCCGCCTCGGCGCGGACCTCGGCCTTGGACGGGGTGTCGGCCAGCGGGAACATGGAGTGCTTGAGCTGCTCATGGGT
>JBDTQM010000166.1:0-8772 GCA_039932175.1 Specibacter sp. | reverse complement strand
CTAGCTGCGTCTGCGGCCCTAAGGTTAGAGCTCGGATAGGGGTTGGGGCGCTTCGCCCAAGGACAGCCAATTTTCCCTTGCGGCAAGTGCCGCGCCGTCGGCATCTGCTAGGCCGGCCAGCTTGATGATCCGTGCGTGTGCCGTGACTGAATGGCGGGCCGCGAGCGTGCTGAAGCGTTGGCGCTCCATGCGCCGCAGCAAGGGAAGCGACGCGTCCAAAACCGTGGCAATCATGTCATTGCCGCAGGCATTGAGCATGACGGCATGAAAGTCGTCGTCGGCAGCCAAGGCGGCGTCGACGTCGTCGTCCTCCAGGGCTGCGGAAAACCGGGTGTTGGCCGCCGTCATCTCCGCCAGCTGGGTGCCAGCCAGCGCCGGCACGGCCAGTCGGACTGCCAGCTCATGCATCGCGGCCACCACTTGCTGGGCGTTCGACGTTGCGGCAGGGTCCACGGGTGCCACGATGGTTGCCCGGCCGGGAGTGGTCACCACCAGGCCGGCACGCTCAAGGCGCAGCAGCGCCTCACGAATGGGTGTCCTGCTCACGCCCAGCCACGACTCAAGCTCGGGATCCTTCAGGCGTTCACCGGGCGCAAAAGTGCCGTCAACAATGGCATCGCGGATGGACGCGTACACGTCATCGCGCAACAGGGACCGCTTGTGGATACCGTGCGGCGGGGGAGTGGGCATGCAACATAGGATATATCGCCGCGGCCCGCCCGTCGCTGCCATGTGGTTGGCCGGCCCCAAAGTAGTCAGCTTTCCGGGGTGCGCAAAGTGCAAAAACCCTTGACAGGCCCGGATTATGCGTATGCAATATATTGCATACGCATTTGCCGCTCCACCCGATAAGGACGCCCCATGGCCATCACCGACTTTGAACGCTATCCGCTGACCTTCGGTCCCAGCCCCATCCACGACCTGCCCCGGCTGAGCGAGCACCTGGGCGGGGCCAAGATTTGGGCCAAGCGCGAAGACGTGAACAGCGGGTTGGCCTTCGGCGGCAACAAGACCCGCAAGCTTGAATACATTGTTCCCGACGCCATCGCCCAAGGAGCCGACACCCTGGTCTCCATTGGCGGCTACCAGTCCAACCACACCCGCCAGGTGGCTGCCGTTGCGGCAAAAATTGGCATGAAGGCCCGCCTGGTGCAGGAAAACTGGGTCGATTGGCCCGACCCGCTCAGCGACCGCGTGGGCAACATCCTGCTGTCCCGCATCATGGGCGCCGATGTCCGTCTCGATGAGGCCGGCTTTGACATTGGCATTCGCAGCAGCTGGGAACAGGCCATCAAGGATGTCCAGGACGCCGGCGGCAAGCCGTATCCCATCCCGGCGGGAGCCTCCGAACACCATTTGGGTGGTTTGGGGTTCGCCAACTGGGCCTATGAAGTCCAGGCGCAGGAACAAGAAATGGGCGTCTTCTTCGACACCATCATTGTCTGCACCGTCACCGGATCCACCCATGCAGGCATGATCGCCGGATTTGCCGGCCAGGACCGCGCCCGCCGTGTGATTGGCATCGACGCCTCCGCCACTATTGATAAAACCCGCGCCCAGGTGGCCCGAATTGCCCGCCACACTGCTGAATTGATCGGGTTGGGCCGCGAACTGCGTGACGACGAGATCACCGTCATGGAAGGGTGGGCCGGCGGCTTCTACGGCATCCCGGTGGAGTCCACCCTGGACGCAATCCGCCTCTCCGGCTCCCTGGAAGGCATGATCATCGACCCCGTCTATGAAGGAAAATCCATGGCCGGGCTCATCGACCTGGTCCGCAGCAAGGAGATTCCGGCCGCCAGCAACGTCCTCTACGCGCACTTGGGCGGACAGCTCGCGCTCAACGCCTACAGCGGCCTGTTCCGCTAATCCAGGCACGACGCCGGGCACCCGAGTCCCGCTGCCAGCCAAGCAGGCGCGGGGCCGGGGGGCTGGCGGGGCCGGGGCTTGGCAACTGGCGTGCCAACGTGGGACCACCCGACACTGCGCGAGCGTAGGCGAAAAACCAGCCATAGCTGCGCGAGCGTTGGGGCTGGTTATCCGGTGTCCAGGACCGGCCCTTCCGCAAGGGAAGTTTTTTGCGTTAGAGTTTCCTATTGTGAATTAGAGAACAGCAGCCCCAAGCCGTCCGTTGATCGCCGCGCCCCCGTGCGCCGCTTGATCGCGTTAGACATGCCTGCCAATCCACCATTTTAGAAGGCGTTTGTGCGCTCATTTCCCTATCCCGATGCCGGCAGTCCCGACCTCCGCTCGCCCTCGAAATTCCTGTGGTGGCTTGCCAAGGCCCAACGGGCAACCCTGCTGCTGGGCATCACCTACGGCTCCCTCTGGACGGTGTCCCAGGCGCTAATTCCGTATGCCCTGGGCCAGGCCGTTGATGTGGGCATTGTGGCCGGCAACTTCGGCGCGCTCACAGGATGGGTGGGCCTGCTCCTTGGCCTGACGCTCATCCAGGCGGTGACCTCGACGCTGCGGCACCGGGCGGCGGTGAGCAATTGGATGCAGGCCGCCTACAGATGTTCGCAGTTGATCGGATACAAGGTCACCCGCAGCGGCGACGCCCTGCCGCAAAAGTTCTCCACCGGCGAGGTGGTCTCCACCTCCGCCTCCGACGCCATGCGCATCGGGGAAATCTTTGACGTCTCCGCACGGCTGGCCGGTTCGCTGGTGGGCTACCTACTGGTGACGTTCCTGGTGTTTCAGACCTCCTGGCAGCTGGGCCTGGTGGTGCTCTTCGGCGTCCCCCTCTGCGGCGCCATGTTGTTGTTCGTGATCCGCCCCCTGCAAAAACGCCAGAAGGACCAGCGCGATGCAGCCGGCAAGATGACGGCGCTGGGCGCCGACACCGTGGCAGGCCTGCGTGTGCTGCGTGGCATCGGCGGCGAGCACATTTTCGTGGAGCGGTACCGTGAGCGTTCGCGGGAGACACAGCTGGCCGGGAACAAGGTGGCCTATTCGCTCGCCGACCTCGACGCCGCCCAGGTGCTGGTGGTGGGCGTCTTCAGCGTCGCCTTCACCTGGATTGGCGCCATGCAGGCACTCGCCGGCCAGATCGAAACCGGCCAGCTGGTGGCCCTGTACGGGTACGCCGTCTTCCTGGTCTCGCCCATCCGCACCGCCTCCGACGCCGTCTCCCGCTTCATCCGCGCCAACGTGGGGGCCCGGCGCATCATCGATGTCCTGGCCACGCCGTCTGCCGTGCACGACGGCGGCACAACAGTTGATGCGCCCGCAGCACCGAGCGCCCTGCTGGACAGCAGCTCGGGCGCGCTGATCCAGCCCGGCCTGCTCACGGGCATCGTCTCGGCGGACCCGGCGGCGTCGGCGGAGCTTGCCCGCCGCCTTGGCCGCTTTGAGGACGCAGTGCTGCGCGAAGCCCAGGTGTTGTGGGGCGAGGCCGCCCTGCACATGGTCCCGCTCGGTGACGTGCGCTCGCGCATTGTGGTGTCCGACGCCGAACCACAACTTTTCACCGGCACCCTGCGTGAAGAGCTGGACCCGTCGGGGCGGCACAGCGACGCCGGCATCATGGCGGCCATTGAGGTGGCCAGCGCCGCCGATGTCTTTGACGGGCTGGAGCACGGCCTCGACGATGAAGTCACTGAGAAGGGCCGCGGCTTCTCCGGGGGCCAGCGCCAGCGCCTGGCCCTGGCCCGCGCCATCCTGACCGGGGCCGAGGTGCTGGTGCTCATTGAACCGACAAGTGCCGTGGACGCGCACACGGAATCCCGGATTGCCACAGCATTGTACGCAGAGCGGCGTACGGAGGCCAACACCACTGTGGTGGTGACGGCCAGCCCGCTCATGCTAGGCGCCATGGACACGGTTTATTTCCTCGACGGCGATGACCGGCTGACCCAGGGGACGCACCACGAACTCCTGGCGACCGTGCCGGACTACCGCAACGTGGTGATCCGCGGCGCCGGCATGGACGGCCACGGCCAGGCAGGACCGGCAACGACGACAACCACAGCACCTCGAGCATCGAAGGGCAGCGCTAATGGCTGAAAACCAGCTTCCCGTGGCGGATTCGGCACAGGTCAAGGCCGAAGGGGCCCGTCTCATGCGCCAGCACAGCAAGCCCCTGACATTGGTGGTGGGACTCTATGTCCTGGCCGTCATCGCGGGCCTGGCCGGCCCGTTCCTGCTTGGCCGGCTGGTGGACGCCATCACCGCCGGCACCACGGCCGGATTTGTCACCAACGTGGCACTGGTGTTGGCGGCCTTTGTGGTGGTGCAAACGTTCCTGGCGCGCTGGGCCAGGCGCAAGGGCATGGTGCTCGGTGAAAAAGTCTTCGCCCAGCTGCGTGAGGAATTCATGGAGCAGGTGACCTCGCTGCCGCTGTCCACGGTGGAAAAGGCCGGCACCGGCGACCTTGTATCCCGCACCACCAACGACGTCGACGCCGTCTCCCACACTGTCAGGTTCGGCGTTCCGCAGGTTCTGGTTTCGGTGGCAACCATTGCGCTGACAGTTGCCGCTGCAGTGTTCACCAGCCCGCTGCTGGCGCTGGCGTTGGTGGTGGGTGCGCCCATGCTGATCCCCACGACCCGGTGGTACCTCAAGCGCGCCACCCCGGGCTACCTGCGCGAACGTGAAAGCTACGCGGTCCTCAACGGGGCCATCACCGAGACCATCGAGGGTGCCCGCACCGTTGACGCGTTGAGCCTGGGCCCGCACCGCCGGGGCCGGATCGATGCCGCGCTGCGCCGCTGCTTTGACGTGGAAAAGTACACGCTGGGTCTGCGCACAGTGCTGTTCCCGGTGGCCGAATTTTCCTTCTGGCTTCCCGTTGCGACTGTCCTGCTGTGGGGTGGCTGGCTTGCCTCCAACGGCACAGTGAGCGCAGGCATGGTGGCCACCGTGGCGCTGTACGCCATGCAACTGATCGACCCCGTGGACACCTTGATCATGTGGATTGACGAAATCCAGGTGGGCGCGTCCTCGCTGGCCCGCATTGTGGGAATCCGCAATGTGGCCGGGGACAGGACGGCCACCGCCGCACAGCCGGTGGATGAATCCCTGGTGGTGGATGAAGTTCGCTACGCCTACCGTGAAGGCCGCGACGTGCTCCACGGGATCGACCTGACGCTGGTTCCCGGGGAGCGGCTTGCCATGGTGGGCCCGTCCGGTGCCGGCAAGTCCACGCTGGGCCGGCTGATTGCCGGCATTCACCCGCCCACCGCCGGATCGGTCAAGGTTGGCGGGGTGCCGCTGGTTGACAGGCCGCTGGATGAGCTGCACCGCGAGGTGGCCCTGGTGACGCAGGAGCACCACATTTTTGTGGGCACGCTGGCGGACAACCTCCGCCTGGGCAAGGCCGGCGCCACCGACGCCGAGCTTGAAAAGGCCCTGGCCGACGTCGGCTCCCTGGCCTGGGTGCGCGCCCTGCCCCAGGGGCTGGCCACGGAGGTGGGCTCGGGGGCCCACACCCTGACACCGGGGCAGGCCCAGGAAATGGCGCTGGCCCGCCTGGTGCTGGCCGATCCCCACACCCTGGTGCTGGATGAGGCCACATCGCTCATTGATCCAACGGCGGCCCGCGAGCTGGAATTCTCGCTGAGCGCAGTGCTCAGCGGCCGGACGGTGGTGGCCATTGCGCACAGGCTGCACACGGCGCACGACGCCGACCGGGTGGCGGTGGTGGAAAAGGGGCGGATCTCCGAACTCGGATCCCATGACGAGCTGTTGGCCCAGGGTGGCGCCTATGCCGCCCTGTGGAAGTCCTGGCGGCAAGACGCCTAGAACAGGCCCTACTGCCGCGTCTAAATTCGGCGTAACGTGGTCGTCAGGGGGCGATTTGGACCGCACGGCCCGAACCGGCGCTGGTTTCACCACTGGAGGAGCGTTCGAGAACAATGCCTGACAAACAGCCACACCACCACGAACACAAAAAGATGGACAAGGGCCACGCCATCAAGGCCAAGCGGGCCCAGAAGAAGGCGCGCGGGGCAGTGGATGAGTCCGCCGATCCCGTTGCCCACGTAGTCAAGAAGCACTAGCTGCACCGGCCCACAGCCAGCTATATGCGTATGCATGGAATAGCCGGCTGAGGGCCTGTGTTGTGCCGGGTATGGAAAAAAACTTCAAAAAACGCATTGGGTTCCTGTCCTTTGGCCACTACGGCACGGGCCGCGGCTCCCACACCAACACAGCCGCCGACGCCCTGCACCAGGCCATCGACCTGGCCGTTGCCGCGGAAGATCTGGGCATTGACGGGGCCTTCTTCCGGGTGCACCACTTTGCCCGCCAGCAGGCGGCCCCGTTCCCCTTGATGGCGGCCATTGCCGCGCGCACCAGCCGCATAGAGATCGGCACCGGCGTCATCGACATGCGTTATGAGAACCCGCTCTACATGGCTGAGCAGGCGGCCGCGACGGATTTGATCAGCGACGGCCGGCTGCAGATCGGTGTGAGCCGTGGTTCACCCGAGCCTGCCGCCAACGGTGCGGCCGACTTTGGGCATTACCCGCTCGACGGTGAGACGGGCGCCGACATGGCTCGGCGCCACACGGCCGCCTTCAGGCACGCCATTTCCGGTGCCGGGGTGGCCGAGCCCGGTGAGCACGCCTCCATGGGCGGCGAAAGGCTGCTGCGCATTGAGCCGCAGTCGCCGGGGCTGTCCGGGCGGATTTGGTGGGGTGCCGGATCCCGCGGCACGGCAGTGTGGGCGGCCCGGCAGGGCATGAACCTGATGAGTTCAACGCTGCTGACAGAAGACACCGGCGTTCCCTTCGACCAGCTCCAGGCCGAGCAGATTCAGCTCTTCCGCGATGAGTGGGCTGCTGCGGGGCACGGCTTCACGCCGCGCGTTTCCGTCAGCCGCAGCGTCATCCCCGTGGTTGACGACGTCGACCAAATGTACTTTGGGCTCCGTGCGCAGGCCGACGGCAGGGACCAAGTGGGCATCATTGACGGCCTGGTCTCACGCTTTGGCAAGAGCTACATTGGCGATCCTGCCGCGCTGGCCGAGGAGCTGGCGGCCGACGCGGCCGTGCAGGCTGCCGACACCGTGATGCTGACAGTGCCCAACCAGCTCGGGGTTGCCTACAACACCAAAATGCTGGAAAACATTGCCAAGTACATTGCCCCGGCCATCGGCTGGACGCCCAACCGCTGATCCGGGCAGCCGGTGATCGAGCTTGCCGCTGATCGAGCTTGTCGAGATCCCGCCGTCGTGCTTTCACGCACGACGGCGGCGACGTTCCCTGAAAGCTACGGCTGCTGTGCTTCTGTGCGCAACAGCGCCAGCGCGCCCTCAGCTTCGGCGTCGTCCACTTGCTCGTTGTCCCGCAGCCATTCAATGGCACGCACCTTCATGGCGGCGTCATGGAACGCGTACCACTGCTCGGGCAACTCGGGATATTGGTGGAGAGCATCCTGAAAGTGGCGGAAGGGCTTGCTGCGTTCTATGGCACGAATCAGGCGTTCTTGGCATGTGGAGTCCTGGACGGTGGAAATGAAGCGTTCCATGTCTGAATAGCCTTCGTAGGATGGAATCGGATCGATCCGGATGCCGCCGCGGTCGTTCATGTCCCATCCTTCCGCCTCTGCTTCGTCTGCGGCTTCTTCGCCCCAGAGCTCAATTTTTCCGGTGGTTGGATCCAGCCAGAAGAATGTCTCCAAATCCATGAAGTTGAATTCCAGCGCTTGAGCCAGATCTTCGAGATTCATATTCTCCAGATGAAACATGGCACAGCCCTCCGCTACGGGTGCTTGAAGATGCGAAATGCCCCCAACGTCAATTTTTCCCCGTGGGCCAGATTAGGGCAAGGGGGTGCAGTCTGTTCCGGCATGCAAGGCAACACGAAAGGGTGCCCGGGTGCCGGACTTTTTCGGCTCGGCATGATGTGGACAAGCTCGATCACCGGACTGGTTCAGTGGTCGCCGCGCAGCCGGTCCATCTCCCGGCGGTCCTTCTTGGTGGGACGGCCAGTGCCGCGGTCGCGTTGCGGCAGGCCAAGCGCCGGCAGGACGGGGCGCGGGGGAGTGTGGTCGGTGAAACAGTGCGAGGCTGCCTCGGCGCCAACGCGCTTGTTGATGAGCTGGCGGACCTCCAGAATCCTTTCATAGCCGGGCTGGCGGACCCGGACGGTATCGCCGGGCACCACCGTGTGCGATGCCTTGGCGTTGACGTCGTTGAGTTTCACGTGGCCCGCACGGCAGGCGGCCGTGGCCATGGAGCGTGTCTTGTACGCCCGGATGGCCCACAGCCAAGCGTCAATGCGGACAGAGGCCCGTGGAGTTTTTGGAATGCTCATGATGGAATCCACTCTAGCGCCGCCCGCCGAGTCAGACTGAACGCCGCGAACGGGGCGCAGCCCAACGTCTGATTCGGCGGGCATCGGTCTGACTCGGCGAAAAGAGGTGCGGCGGAGCTAGTCCTGGTTGCTGAACGCCGCGTCGAAGGACAGGGCCGACGGGGCAAAGTCGAACCTCTTCAGTGCAACCAGGGCCTCGGGTGCACCCTGGAGCCTGTCCATGCCGGCGTCCTCCCATTCGACGGAGATGGGGCCGTCATAGCCAATGGCCGTAAGCGCCCGGAAGGATGATTCCCAGGGCACATCGCCGCGTCCGGCGGAGACGAAGTCCCAGCCGCGGCGCGGATCGCCCCAGGGCAGGTGGGAGCCCATGACGGTGTTGCGGCCCGTGGGGCGCAGCTTCGTGTCCTTGCAGTCAACGTGGTAGATCCGGTCCTTGAAGTCCCAGATGAAGGAGACCGGGTCGATGCCCTGCCACATGAAGTGGGAGGGGTCCCAGTTCAGCCCAAA
>JBDTQM010000165.1:0-8810 GCA_039932175.1 Specibacter sp. | reverse complement strand
CTAGGGGGACTAATGCTCACCACAACCCATTGGTGTCTCGGGTCGTGGATCTACAGATTATTTTTCCGACATTCCATGGCGAGGTCATAACTACAGGAGCATCAACGCGGCGCGGTATCTTCACCATTACTGCAAGATGGCACCGGCATAACTAAGGGGAAGGACATTTCTCATCATTGGTGTTGTCTCAGCGTGTCGGGTATGCCCTGGGTGCTTTTCCGTGGTGTGCTCCTCGCCGACGTTGCCATGCCCGGGTAGGGTGAGTCACCCATCAATATGAACAGACGGCCAGAGCCGGCGCGGCCGAACACCACGAGCAAGGTATGCCTAATCAGAGACTAGAAACCCTCACTGATGCGATGACCGCTTGAACTTGCCGACGCTGAGGTTTGGCCGCCCGGTGAAAGGATCAGTAGAACCGGGACTTGATTTGGTTGGGCTGGAACCTCTTTTGCTGCAACGTTGGTCTTCGAGCCAGATGATCGCCTCGTCCATGGTCTCAAGGAACGCGGTGAACTCCTCCTCCCTCAGGTCACCACGGGCCGCGGTACCTGCGATGGTGTCCCTCCTTGCCCACATGAACATTGAGCCGTCCGCACGGTCGATCGAGTGGATCATCATATCCAGGCTGGCGAGTCTACCGCCTGGCCGATAAAAGCCATGGCAGAAGAAAGCTCCGCGACCGGGACGACGACACGACAGGAATACAGACCACTTGCATAACGGTCGCTACCAGTATCACTCCGTGTAGTCACCGACGCACTCAAACGGTAGGACGGTTGCGGTCAGGGCAGGGGTGAAAACGGTGAACTTGGCACCGAGTATCCCCCATTGTCCAGCTGGCGCGGCAGTGGTTGCCACCCACGGCAATCATCGCCCAGCGCGGGTTTTCCGGCGGAGCTGAAGACGGCGCGGTCGACCTGGTGCTGGTCTTTAGATGGGCTGCAATTAACACCCCACAGGATACCCCTTGGGGGTAAAATTTGGGTATGAGTAGCCGTCTTGATGATGCAAAAAAGTCCACGCAGCCAGAAGTCACCGACCCGGTGTGTGGGATGAAAGTGGACCCGGCCCACGCTCTAAGCATCGAGTATGAGGGAGGACGGTTCCATTTCTGCTCTGATCACTGCCTGTCGGTGTTCGAAGCGGATCCCACCCTTTACAGCGACCACGAGCCGGAGCGCCGCGATCATGCTGGGAGTGCTGCTGTTGGCAGTGCTGCCAGCGGTGCGGTGGAGTACACCTGTCCGATGCACCCGGAAATCCGCGCATCGGGTCCGGGTACATGCCCGATTTGTGGGATGGGGTTGGAGCCGACCACAGGGGCCGTGGAATCCGGACCGAGTGCGGAGCTGGTGAACATGACCCGCCGCTTCTGGATCGGACTTGCCCTTGCCGTGCCGGTGTTGGCGATCGAGATGGGCGCTCATTTGTTCGGGTGGGTGCATGAGGTAATCCCGCCGACCGTGTCCGTGTGGGTGCAATTGGTGTTGACGACGCCGGTGGTGTTGTGGGCCGGGTGGCCGTTCTTTGTTCGTGGTTGGGCTTCGGTGCGGAGCCGGAACCTGAACATGTTCACACTGGTCGCGATCGGCACCGGGGTGGCCTGGCTTTATAGTGTTATCGCCACCGTCGCTCCTGGAGTTTTCCCGGCATCGTTTCGCGGAATGGGCGGGACGGTGGATGTCTACTTCGAGTCGGCTGCGGTCATTACCGTGCTGGTTCTGCTCGGACAGGTACTGGAGCTACGTGCTCGGGAACAGACCTCCGGCGCTATTAAGGCGTTGCTGGATCTGAGCCCGAAGACTGCCCGGCGGCTGCGTGAGGATGGCACGGACGAGGAAATCTCACTGGATGCTGTGCAGGTCGGCGATCGGCTCCGAGTTCGTCCCGGGGAGAAGGTGCCGGTCGATGGCACCGTCCAGGATGGGCGTTCTTCGATAGACGAGTCGTTGGTGACGGGCGAATCGATGCCGGTCACCAAGAGTGCGGGTGACACGGTCATTGGCGGTACCGTCAACCAGAGCGGCGGTCTGGTGATGCGGGCGGAGAAGATCGGCAGGGACACCATACTCGCCCGGATCGTTGCGATGGTTGCCGAAGCGCAGCGCTCCCAGGCGCCGATCCAGCGGATAGCTGACCGGGTTGCTGGTGTGTTCGTGCCTGCGGTGATTGGTGCTGCTGTCATCGCATTTGCGGTCTGGGCGCTGGTTGGGCCCGCCCCGAAACTTGCGCACGCACTGATTGTGGCCGTGGCGGTTTTGATCATCGCTTGCCCGTGTGCGTTGGGCCTGGCCACACCGATGTCGATCATGGTGGGAGTGGGCCGCGGCGCGAAAATGGGTGTGTTGATTAAGAACGCACAGGCACTTGAGCGGATGGAGAAGGTCGACACCCTGGTGGTCGATAAGACGGGCACACTGACCGAGGGCCGCCCCTCTTTGACCCGGATCATTCCCATCTCCAAAGATGCGCACGACACCGCCGACATCCCAAGCGATCGGGCACCCGATGGGGAAGGAACCGACGCTGCCGAGGATGAGTTGCTGCGGCTGGCCGCCGGCGTCGAGCGCGCCTCCGAACACCCGCTCGCTGCGGCCATCCTGACAGCCGCCCACGATCGCGGCATCACCATCCCCGACGTGGCCGATTTTGATTCCCCGGTAGGTCGCGGCGTGACTGGCACCGTCGAGGGTCACCGGGTGGCACTGGGCAACGCTGACTTCTTGACTTCGCTGGGTATCGAAAGCGGCACCCTTGATGAGCAAGCAGATCAGCTGCGCGGCGAGGGCGCGACGGTGATCCACATGAGTATCGACAGGCACACCGTTGGCGTATTCGCGATTGCAGACCCCATCAAGGCCACCGCAGCGGAGGCATTGGCTGCCTTGCGCGCCGATGGCATTCAGATCGTCATGCTCACCGGGGACAATCGAACCACCGCGCAGGCGGTGGCCCGACGGCTGGGCATCGACCGCGTCGAAGCCGAGGTGCTGCCCGAACACAAGAGCGACATAGTCCAAGAACTGCGTCGTGAAGGGAAGGTCGTGGCCATGGCTGGCGACGGCGTGAACGATGCGCCGGCCCTGGCTGCCGCTGATGTCGGGTTGGCCATGGGATCCGGCACCGATGTGGCCATGGAAAGCGCCGGCATCACCTTGCTCGGCGGAGACCTGACCGGAATCGTGCACGCCCGTCGGCTCTCACAACGAACGATGCGCAACATCCGCCAGAACCTGACTTTCGCATTCATCTACAACGCGGCAGGGATCCCGATCGCTGCCGGGGTGCTCTACCCGTTTTTCGGGCTACTGCTCTCGCCCATCATCGCCGCCGCTGCCATGTCGCTGTCCTCGGTCAGCGTCATCAGCAACGCTCTTCGCTTGCGCACCCAGAAATTATAAACCCCAACCACCGATCACGTGCCAGAAGGGATCCCACGATGACCGCAAGCACTCCCGGATATCTGGAGACCAAAGACGCCTACCTCAACCGGCTACGGCGCATCGAAGGGCAGGTACGCGGCCTGCAGCGCATGATCGAGCAAGACACATACTGCATCGACGTGCTCACCCAGATCTCCGCCACAACACGCGCACTTCAATCCGTCGCACTTGGTCTGCTCGATGAGCATCTAAGCCATTGCGTCACCCAGGCCATCCACGTCGGCGGACAGAACGCTGACGACAAGATCAAGGAAGCCTCTGCAGCGATCGCCCGACTCGTGCGATCCTGAACGGGGATCAAATGAACGGGAAAGGAACCATTAAATAGTGTTCGGTTATGGATTCGACATGGGGTGAATGTGGCTCTGGAGATTGTTGGCACTTGTCGGCCTCGTTCTGCTGGTCCTGCTGATTGCGTGGGTGACCACCGGCGCCATCAAACGAAACAACACACACGAGAATGCCCCCGCGGTACCCGGCGCGGGGTGAAGAACAGCCCTGGCGCAACCTTTCTAAGCCAAAAGTCGGGACCGCGGGCGTCCTGTGGAGAGTGTGACTTGCTGCGCCATAGAAGGCCCACGGCCGTTCGTCCATAACCAGGACGCGAGAAGCACCCGACGCTGTGGCCCAGGCTAGCGTCCAAGTTGGCACCACAGTCGCTCGATGCGATGCAGCGCCATCCGGAGAAGAACAGTACCAACGGCCTCATGCCAAGGAGGTACATGACTTCCGCAGGTCTCAAGTGGTATCGATGATGCGGGCCGGGCTCATGTCCCGACCATAAGCCCGCTCACGTCAGCGACGCCAACTCCGCGTTGGGCCAGCTTTAATGTGTTGGCCGCAACTATAAACTGACTATAGACGGCATTTTGAATCCCGCCTTGAATTCCAGCGGTCAGTTTAAGGTTGCAGTTGATACTCGTGTTCATCGGCATGTCAGAGCATGTTTTGATCTCAGCCAGGTGCCTCGTATAAGGGTCCACCACCGGCACGTGCACAGACAAAGCCGGAAATTTTCGAAACTGCGTGATTCCGCAGGCGACGCATTCCCGTATACGTGGCCCGAATTAATGCCCGGTGAGCGTCCCGCGTCCCTTATACGGGACAGTGTTTCGAGCGTCTCTGGTCGGCCGTAGGAAAGTGTCACGAAATTGAGAATTTCTGTGATCTGGGCACAGGCATCGTCGCATGTCAGCGCGTTTCGCTGGTGACAGCCAGCTCAGGATCCTACAACCACAAATAATGCGTACCCATCGACACAATCGCTGATACGTCCTTAGAATGAGGACAGTCTTAGTGGTTTGGACTCGACGCACTGCCAGCAGTGGCAGCGGTGTTGCTAAACATGGGCTTGTGACACAGGCCTTGGTTTCATGGAATGGGGACGTGTGGCCCGCGGGGCAAATGTTGGGGAAATAATTGAGCTGCTCACGGACAGCACCTCCAAAGGGGTACTCATCGTGGGCTCCCGCGGTGCGGGAAAAACATGGTTGCTCGGTCAGCTCCTGGCCGCCCTTGGTCCGGACGTGGTGACCATCAGGCTCTCAGCCAGCAAGTCCTTGGCCGCCATACCGTTTGGGGCTGTCAACGCCCGCGTGGGCACCAGCGTGGTGCGGAGCAATGACTACTACGAAGTTCTCAACGGATTGTTGGATCAGATCCACACATCGGCAAAGCACGCCGGCCAGGTCCTCTTGATGGTGGACAACGCTGAACACCTGGATTCCCAAAGCACTGCCATCATCCTTCAAGTAATCATGTCCTCAAGTGCAAAGTTGATCCTGGTGGACCAGCACGGCAGCCACCAAAGTCATTTGCGTGACCTGTGGCGCGACGGGCACCTGTCCCGTTTCGAATTGGCTCCGCTGAGGCCCGAGGATGTTCAGGCATTCCTCGAGGACCTGTTGGGGGGCAAGGTGGCGCGCCCCACGGCCGACTATCTCACCAGCCGCTCGGGCGGAAATCCGCTGGTCTTGAATGGCCTGGTGGCCGGCGCCCAGGAGGAGGGGTCGCTGCGCAAGGTCAACAATGTGTGGATTTTGGATCACCCGGGCGACCGGCTGGGCTCGGAATCCTGGGAATACCTGCAGATGGACTTGAATCACCTGCCCGAGCAATCCCGGCGCATCATTGAGATCTTGGCCTTGGCTGGTCCGTTGCCGTTGGATGTGCTCCTTGACCTGACCAGCCCCGAAGCCGTGGATCATATTCAACAGCGGGAATTGGTGGGCATTGTGCCGGGGGCATGTTTGACCATGCGTTTGGCACGGGCCGCCATGACCGCGCACATCCGGGCTGCGGTTCCGGTGGGGAGAAGCCGGCGGCTGCTTGCCGATGTTTCCACGTTTTTCCCCCCGGAGGAGCAGGACGATCCGGAATCCATCATCAACTTCACCAGATGGTCCCTGGACGCCGGCGTTCCCGTCAGCGATGCGCGGATCCTGGAGGCAGCCACCAGGGCCAACCAGCTTATGCGCCCGTTGGAGGCTCTGCCATTTTGCATGGTCAAAGTTGGTGCTGAGCACTCCGTGGCATTGCTGGCGCAGCATTCAATTGCCCTGCTGAACCAAAACCTCACCGACAGGGCGCGCGTGCTTGCGCTGCAGGCGCTTGAATTGGCGCCAACACTGGAAGTTGCCGCCAGCGCCTTGCACGCCGTGCATCTGAGCCACCTTTCGGACTTGGACTACGAAGCCATCTTTGACAGCGCACTGGATCGTCTTGAAAGCCGCTTTTCTCCGGTGGTCTTGCATGATTCCTCGTCCCGGGCGGACATTGACGTGCTGATACTGCGTGCCTTTAGGGATGTGGCAGTAGGTGACAGTGTTCGGGTACGGGAGAATGTTGAGGCACTTTTGCTGCACCCGCTGACGGCCAACGTCAGTGATCAAGTGGCCTTGAAGTCATTGTTGTCTGAGATCCTCAGCGCCACCGGCCGAATGAGCTCGGCCGTGGTGGTGGCCATGGAAGTCATCGCCGATTTGAACCATCCGGAGGGCTTCCCGCGTCCCGACATAGCGCTGCTGGCCTATGCCAGATCTGTTGCCGCCTTCATTTACGACGGCGCGTGGGCGCATGTGCGCGGGGCCTTGGAGCCGGCAACTTTCACCAATCCGGACCTCATGCTGTTTTCCGGCGGGCTGCGGGACTTGGCGGCTGCCATGATGGCTTGCCGCCGGGGCCACGTCGAGGAAGCAATCGTCGCACTGAACGCAGCCGTGGGCGCCCTGACTGACTACGACCCGTGGTCGGTGCTGCACACCGGGCTTGGGCTGCTGGCCTATTGCCTGGCAATGCGCGGGGACATTGCAGGTGCGCAGGAACGCCTGGAGCAGCTGGCGGCGCTCAACCGGCGCAGCAACAAGTTTTACTACTTGGAAGGGGCCGCCTATGCTGCGGCTGCACAATTCATGTCAGGCCAGTCGGAACTGGGACTGGCACGGTTGCGGCACCTGCAACGAGAGTGCCTTGACAGAAAGCTGCTTGGCATTGAGCTGACAGTCTTGACGCTCATGGTTCGGGTCGGTGATGCTGCCGCAGTGGCCAGGCTGGTGGATGTGGCGCAGCTTTTGGAATCCGGAAGCAAGGAATTCTTCCAGGAATGGTCCAGCGCCATGCGCTCTCAGGAACCGGCGGGACTTGACAGTGCAAGCAACACTGCCATGGGCTATGGTTTTGAACTCATTGCCGTTGAACTGGCCACCCATGCCTTGAAGAAGTTCAACGATCGCGGCAAGGTGCACAAGGGCCGCAAGACTGCCAGCAAGGTGGTGGCGATGCGTGAGCAGATGCCAGGGCTGGTGTCGCCGGTTTTTCAAGCCCTTGACCAGCCCCAAATGACCCGCCGCGAACACCAGATAGCGCTGTTGGTGGCCCAAGGCGAGTCCAACAATTCCATTGCTGCCCGGTTGAACGTTTCCCTGCGCACCATTGAAGGCCACCTCTACAGGACATTCATTAAATTGGACATTCAGTCGAGAGAGCAGCTGGCCGCCAGAATGAACGGTGAAGTGGAGGTGTCCGAGCACGACTCGGATGTTTTCTACTCTTAGCGTAAAGAGTTTCCCTCCAGGTCCATCCACTGGTCAGGGGCGAAAGGCGCCAGATTCCCGTGATCCCCCGGCAGGGACCTTTTTCATGACCTCAGGGTGCTGTGCAGCCCTGTGCACAGGATGGCATTGCACCTAGACTCAGAAGCGGGATGGCACTGACGTCCGAACAAGTCGGGCGCTGTGCCGTGGAAAGCAGGGCAGCGAAATGTCCAAGGAAGACGTGGATCGCGGACGCTACGTGGAGGGTGACTACGGCAAGGCCGGCGCCGAGGCGGGCCATAAGCCCGGGGACCCGGACGGTCGCTACGTGGAAGGTGACTACGGGCCCGCAGGCTCGGAGGGAGCTGACCCGGGCGCCGAGCGGGGGCAGTTCGTTGAAGCTGACTACGGCACGGCCGGAGATGTTCCTGGCCGTGCCGCGGAGAATCCAAAAGGCCGCTACATTCAAAGCGACGCCGGGGATGAAAAGAAAGCTGAGGACTAGCTGCGCCACCGGGTGGTCATCATGAACCCGGCCAGGGCAATGCCGAAACCGATGCCAATGTTCCAGTTGCCGATGTTCGGGATGGGCAGCGTGCCATCGGAGATGTAATAGGTGATGATCCAAACCAGTCCCAGCAACATCAGCGTCACCATGACCGGGAGGAACCATACGGCGTTGGGCTTCTGTGTCTTGCTGGAAGGCGTGGTGGCCGGCCCTTTTGTGGGGCGGGGACGCGATTTTGACTCGGGCACAGGAGCTCCTTGACGTTGTGATCGTTTGAAACGATCAACTGGGTGTGTGTGCGGCAGTTCTTGTTGCTGTGCTGTTGCTGGGTGAATTGTTCCAAGGCGGTGAACTGCCGGTATTGTTGACGTAATTCTAGCTGTATTTAGTGCAGCCGCGGATTGCATGACATTGCCGCTCAACTTCAGTCAGGAGACCCGCGTGGTTCGATCGCCAAGCCATGTCGAATCAGAGGTGGGCGTCGATGAGCTGATCTCCGACAACGAGAACGTGCGCAAACGGCGACAACGTGCCGCCCGGCGCCAGCGGGCCCAACGCCCCAAGCAAGGCTTCTTCCGTACACTGGTGCAGGTCATTGGTGAGCTGCTCATCACTTGCGGAATCATTTTGCTGCTGTTTGTGGTGTGGGAGTTGTGGTGGACCAATATTGAGGCCAACTCAGCCCAGCAGGCGGCCGTGTCAGAGTTTTCACAGGATTTTCAGGGCCCGGTAGTCCCCCCGGCCCCGGATGCGCCCACCGACTTTGGCCCACCCAAGGTCATGGCTGCCCCCGAACTGCCCAGCACAGTCTTCGGCATCGCCTAC
>JBDTQM010000164.1:0-8817 GCA_039932175.1 Specibacter sp. | reverse complement strand
TGATCAAGGATAAGGCTGGCAGCCGGACTGCGGCGGAGCGTTGATGTGGGCATGGAAGATCTCCTTTTCTCAGTTCACGTTTGCGGGCGGACAATGTCAAAACGCTCATTCAGGGCACGCAGCGCCGCACCCGTTGCGACGGCGGATTCAGCCAATGCGCGACCCGGGTCGCCGTTCCTGGCCAGTCTCTGCATCTCGGGGGTGCGGAACCCGCAAACCGACTCCAACCACTCATGGACCTGATCCTTGGTCAGCCGCTGGTTCATGGCGCCAAACGTTCCCTTGGCGATGTTCGCCGGAATCTTCACAAAGTACTCAAAAAGGTTGTGGAAGTCGTCGCCGGAATCCGGCTGTGGCGCCAGGGCCGCGCCGATCATTCCCAGCTGCTGGCGTTGCCGCACCATTCCGAAGCTGAGGTTGCGCATCATCAGATCTGGTACTGTTTTGGCCGGCACGCGTGTCTCGCCGTAAATGCACAGCCCGTACTCGGCCAGATTGTCGCCCGAGAGGCACTGCATGCGCCACAGCTCCTCGGCAGAGTAGATGCCAACGTTGAGTTCCTTGCCGGCAAAACTGGGAGATGTGCCGTGGAGTTTCCGCAGAACAGTCTCCGGATGTTTTACCACCAGGACCAGATCATAATCGGCAAAGTTCTCGCTGTTGACGCTGGAGCCGTAGACAACCACGCACTCAAGCTGGGGCCCTAGCCTGTCCTGCAAGTCAGCCAGGAACGCGAACCGGGAACGCAGACCTGCGGGGACATCGATTTGGGCCAGACGAACCTCGGTGACAGTGCCGGGTCCGTCCAGATGGTTGACAACCTCTTCAAAACAACGGCGGATGGCAAGGAGCCTGTCCAGCTCGGAGACGCCGGTGCTGTGGGCCAGGACATTGACCTCATCCATCAGGTCCTGACCTGACAGACCCTGAATCAATCCCATGGACGCGTATTTGCCTGCTTGCCAGAGCCTGTCGTACTTGCTTGCCAAGGTTCCGGCACTGTAACGGGATTGCACTACGGCCGCTGAAAGAGTGACCGAGGCCAGAAACATGACCGATTCCACCCACAGCCGCTGCAGGGCGTCATCGCCAATCTGTCCTTGGCTTGGCACCAGTGCTGCCCCGGTGGCAGCGCCGGCACGGACGGACGCTTGGTAGAATCGGGGGTGAAAAACGGAGGACCACTGCAGGGAAAATGGTGACATGACGCGGGGGTTTTCAAGATGCTCCCCTGCCGCCCAGCCGTATATCTCCAGGAGTTCTGCACCGGAGACTTCACGGTCCGTGTAAATGTAGGAGACAAGCAACGGCGTACTCCGCCACGTGGGCGGCCTTTGAAGGGTCACCACCTCGCGGATCCCGCGCGGAACAACGGCCGCCACCCCAGCAGACATTGCAGCCCCCTGCCCCCAGGCGGCATGTCGCTCCCCAGCGGTTCATGGCCACCTCGCCATTGTTACCCCAAGTTTCCGCCCCGTGAAAGTGCCTGTCAATTGTCTAAATGGACCAAAGCGGACAGTGCCGGGGCGTTGGGGACCACCCGGCTGGACAGCGGCTAAATGGTTGATCACGGTCAGGGCGCCACGGTCAGGGCGAAACAGTCAGCCGCTCAAGCAGGAATGACCGGACACGCCCAATGGCGTCCTTGTTGCGCGACTCCCCCGTGAGGGTTGAGTGCTTGCGTTCGTTGGGTCCGTTCAAGAGGAATGTCTGCATTCGCTCCCCTCCGAGCAGTCCCTGGACTGCCGAGAGCTTGGCGGCCGGTGAAATGAGGTCACGACGGAAACGGTAGCCCTGCACCCGCAGATCAGTGCGATTTTGCAGTTTTCTCCGGTCCTCCGGAGACAGTCCGAGCGCACAGGGCCAGACTGGAATGGCCGGCTGGGCCACCACGGCCGCCGTAACACGGGGATCAACAGCAAGCGCCAGGGCAAAATTGCCGGAGAAGCACATCCCGATCACGCCGTACGGATCATTGCTCCGACGCGCCACGTGCTCCTCAGCGAAATCCCGCAGCCAACCCACCGCTGCACTGACCCCGTGCCGGGCCATCACGTGCACTTCGCGCCGCACGCAGATCTGCTTGAGTGAGTCGCCGGACGTCGGATCACCGTCGCGCCCGAGGATCGAGGGGATGACGACCCGAAAGTCCTCGGCCAGCGTGTTGGCCAGGCACACCAGATTCCCCGAAATTCCGGGAAACTCGTGCATGAGCATCACGCTTGGCAACACCTTTCCGGCCCGGCCACGGTCGATCACATAAAACGCGTGGGCGTGGTCCAGGTGCGCAAAACTGTACTTTTTCCAACCGTCCGGGCACCATTGAACCCCGGCTCCCGACTCAGTCATGCTGCCACCACAACGCCTCCCTGGGGAACGCTTGCCAATTGCGCCCAGTGTAACCGGAGGTGCTCACAGTGTGCCAGCAGGGTGCCGGGGCCAATGCCGAGGGGCTCTCGCGGGGCTGGCTCACAAGCCAAGGACCGCCGTCGTGCCCGGGGAAGGCATGAACCGGGAAGGCATGGACGGGGCGGGCAAGTGGGTCTACATTGAAAGCGGCGGGCCGGCGCCCGGCACAGTTTCCACGGAAGGACAGCTGATGAGTTACACAGTGGGAGTTTTTGTTGGTAGCACGGCTTCGGACTCCATCAACAGGAAACTGGCCAAGGCGTTGATGAAACTGGCGCCACCCGAGCTGAAGCTCGTGGACATTCCCATCGTCAAGCTGCCGCTGTACAGCCGCGACTACGACGCCGATTTCCCGGCCGAAGCCCGCGCCTTCAAGGCTGCCGTGGACGCCGTGGACGCCCTCATTTTTGTAACACCTGAGTACAACCGCAGCATCCCGGGCGCCCTGAAGAACGCCATCGACTGGGGGTCGCGGCCGTGGGGGTCAAATTCGTTCGCCAAGAAGCCGTCGGCCGTGACCGGAGCCTCCGTTGGCCACATCGGCACCGCCGTGGCCCAGCAGCACCTGCGCAGCATCCTGTCGTTTGTGAACTCGCCCGAATTGGCCAATCCTGAGGCCTACATCCACTTCACCGAGGGCCTGATTGACGACGACGGCAACGTCTCGGTGCCGGACACGGAGGAGTTCCTGCGCCACTGGCTGCAGGAGTTCCACATCTTTGTTGTCAAGGTGGTGGGTGCGCAAAAGATCACCATCTAGGCCGGTTTCGGGGCTTGGATTTCGACAAGCTCAGTCACCGGGCGGACAGGCTCAATCACCAAGGGGCGAACCCGCTCCGAACGCCAGGGCGGCGAAGCGCTCCCCCATGACTTGATGCGTTTGTTCATCGGGGTGCAGGGCGTCAGGGAGCGGGAGCTCGTTCTCATCCTGCGCGCCGTAGAGTTCCAGCCCGTCCAGGTAGTGGATGTTGGCATCGTCCCCGGCCCGCTGGCGAACGATTCTCTCCAGCTCCGCCCGGATCACTTCCAGGGTGAGTTTCCCGGCAGGAACCTGGGCCGTGTCCCCTGTTGCACAGAATCGAATCTCCCCGGACGACAATGCCGCCAGGTCAAAAGCACCTGGGCCGGGTGTTTCCTCATGGATGGCACAGTGGATGGGCGACACCACCAAAAGCGGCGTGGTGGGGTGGCCGTCACGGATGGTGTCCAGGAAGCCATGAACCGCCGGCCCAAAAGCCCGCAGCCGCATCAAGTCAAGGTTGACGATGTTGATGCCAATTTTCACGCTGATCAGCTCGGCCGGGGCATCGCGCATGGCCCGTGCAGTGAATTGATCCAGGAGTGCGCTGCCCCGCAATGCCATGTTGTTCAGCTCCACGCCGCCCAGACGCGCGGCAACTGCCGGCCAAATCGCCGTGGGCCGGGTGGCATTGGAACCGTGGCTGATGGAACTGCCGTGGTGCAGCCACACCGGCCGGCCGGTTGCCGGCGCCGGCTCCACTGAGGCATCCGTGCGCAGCGCCACCACCTCTGTCTTCTCGTTGTGCGGCAGCCACAGTTCAAGGGAGTTGGTACCCTCGGGCAGCCCCGTGAAGCGGCTGGTGCACACCGGGCCCGCTGCCTGGCTGACGGCACCTGTGGCCATGTCGATGGTGGCGGTGTTGCCGCCATGGGTGGCTGAGCCGGCCACCACCTCACCATTGACAACAAGTTCCACCACGCCGTCAGGCTGCGCCGGAGCACCGGAGTAGGCAATTCTGGAACGCATTGTGTCCAGCTCCACCGTGCCGGCACTGCTGCGAAATGCCAGGCGGACGCCGGACGGCTGGGATTCGGCCATCACCAGTTGGGCGTCTTGGTTCGCCTGGGCCAGAGCCCTTGCCGGGATCCGGTGCGGCACAGTGCCCCGGCCTGTTTGTTCCAGCTCCACCGCACCTTTGAAGAAGTCTGCCGGAATGGGTGATGTTGTGGTCCAGTTCACGATGGCAAAGCTCCGGTTCTTCACGTGCCCGGCCTGGACACATTGGGTTGTTCGCCGACTGCCTGGTGTTGGCCCTGACCCAGGAAATCCGGCCTGGACACAAGCCTAGTACGCAATGCGGCCGGTCATGAAAGGAACGCCGACGGATCGCTCCAGGCCGGTCCCGGCGGGGCAGATCCCCCGGCCCGCCGCGGAGATGGGGTCAGACGGCAGCCTGCTTCCGGCGTCGCACTGCCTTGAGGCGGGTGACAAGCAGGCCATGGCGCGGGCTGAACAGGTACACCAGGGTGAAGGCCGCGCCCTGGGTCAGGACCACCATGCCTCCGGAGGCCGCGTCGAGGTAGTAGCTGGCGTAGAGGCCCACCACGGCGCAGACGGCGGAGATGGCAGCTGCCAGGACCAGCATGCGGCCAAAACGGTCCGTGAGCAGGTAGGCCGTGGCACCCGGAATGATCAGCATGGCCACCACAAGCACCACACCCACCGCCTGCAATGCCACCACCGAGGTCAGTGCCAGCAGCCCCAGCAGGAACGCCCCGAGCATGCGCGGGTTCAGGCCGATGGCGTGGGCGTGGGTGGGGTCGAAGGCGTACAGGGTGAAGTCGCGGCGCTTGATGAGCAGGATGGCCAGGGTGATGACACCGAGCACCAGCACCTGGACCAGGTCGGAGTGGCTGAGCCCCAGGAGGTTGCCAAAGATGATGTGGCTGAGATCCGTCTGGCTGGGCGTGACGGAGATCAGCACCAGCCCCAGGGCAAAGAGCGTGGTGAACACGATGCCAATGGCGGCATCCTCCTTGACCCGGCTGGTGTCGCGGACGGCCCCGATCAAGCCCACGGCCAGGAATCCGAACAGCACGGCACCGACGGCAAAGGGCGCACCCGCAATGTAGGCTAGGGCGACGCCGGGCAGGACTGCGTGCGAGACGGCGTCGCCCATGAGCGACCAGCCAATGAGCACCAGCCAGCAGGACAGGACGGCGCACACCACGGCGGCAATCACTGTCACTGCCAGTGCGCGCTGCATGAAGACGTAGTCGAAGGGTTCCAGGAGAAATTCAAAAATGGTCATGTGTGCTCTCGCTTCGGGAGGTGACGTCCAGGCCAAAGGCAAGCGCCAGGTTTTCAGGCTGCAGCACGTCGCGGGGTGTGCCATGCATCAGCACCCTTTGCATGAGCAGCACCGCCTCATCCGCCAGCTCCGGCAGGGCTTGGAGGTCGTGGGTGGAGACCAAAATGGTGGCACCGGCTCCGGTCAGTTCCCGCAGCAGCGCACAGATGGTGGCCTCGGAGCGTTTGTCCACGCCGGCGAAGGGTTCGTCCAGCAGCAGCGTGGTTGCTTCCTGGGCAATGCCGCGGGCCACAAAGGTGCGCTTCTTCTGTCCGCCGGACAGTTGGCCAATCTGGCGGTGCGCATACTCGGAAAGGTCAGCACGCTCCAAGGCTTCGGCCACGGCCAGTTTGTCGGCTTTGCGGGGGCGGCGGATCGGGCCCATGTGCCCGTACCGCCCCATCATGACGACGTCGTGCACAGAGAGCGGGAACTGCCAGTCCACATCCTCGCTCTGGGGCACATAGCTGACCACGCCGGACCGGCGGGCCTTGGCGGGCGTGGCGCCGTCGATGGTGACGGTTCCGGCGTCGGGCTTCACCAACCCCATGATGGCCTTGAACAAGGTGGATTTGCCGGAACCGTTCATGCCGACCAGGCCGCAGATCCGGCCCTTCTCCAGCCTGAGGCTGGCTTGGTCCAGCGCCAGCACGTCCCCGTAGTGGACTGTCACGGAGTCAACGTCAATGGCCAAACTCAAGACGTGGCTCCTGACTGGGCGCCCGCGGGGACGCCGGTGAGTGCGTCGATGATGATCTTGGCGTCGTGCCGGAGCAGCTCCAGGTAGGTGGGCACGGGTCCGTCGGGCTCGGACAGTGAATCGACGTACAGCGTTCCGCCAAAGATGGCGCCGGTGGCTTCCACCACCTGCTCCATGGGGGCTGCGGACACGGTTGATTCGCAGAAGACAGCAGGCACCTGATTGGTTCGGACAAAGTCAATCACGGCGGCGATCTGCTGGGGCGTGGCCTGTTGCTCGGCGTTGACGGCCCAGATGTATTTTTCCGTCAGGCCGGCGTCGCGGGCCAGGTACGAGAAGGCGCCTTCGCAGCTGACCAGGGCCCGCTGGTTCGTCGGCAGGACTTCCAGCTTGTGCACCATGTCATCCTGGACCTGCTGCAACGTTGCGTTGTAGGCGGCCCCGTTGTCTTCATAAACGGAGGCGTTGGCGGGGTCCAGTTTGGTGAAGGCCGCCACCATGTTGTCCACGTAGATTTGCACGTTCGACGGCGACATCCAGGCGTGCGGGTTCGGCAGGTCCTTGTACGGGTCTTCGGCGATGCTGATGGACTCCACCCCCTCGCTGACCACGGCGTGCGGCGCGTCCAAATCCTGCACAAATTTCGCGAACCACGCTTCCAGCCCCATGCCGTTGTCCAGGATGAGATCGGCCTTGCTCGCCTTGCGGATGTCCGCCGGGGTTGGTTCGTAGCCGTGAATCTCCGCGCCGACCTTGGTGATGGATTCCACGCGCAGCTTCTCGCCCGCCACGTTCTGGGCAATGTCGGCCAGGACTGTGAACGTGGTCAGCACCACGGGACGGTCATCCGCGGCGCCGTTGCCCGGCGTGGCGGCGGTTCCGCAGGCCGTGAGGCCCACAGCGAGCAGGGCGGCGCCGGCCGCCAGGGCGCGACGGAGGGGCTTGGGGTGCGTGAAGGAAAATATTGCCATGCCCCGAGATTAGTTTAGGCATACCGAAATTCCAAATGCAGGCTGACCGTAACATTGCCGCCCCGGCATGCTTGCAGCCCTGCGCCCGTTCCCGTCCGGCGTGCCGGCCCGCCAAATGCTTTGCGTATGCGTCCGCGAAGGGGCTGGCGTGGCGCCAGTGACCAAGCTGCGCCTCGCTGGCTGCCAAGGCAGCGCAGGGCCAAAGCCGGCGTGCCCGGAGTCAGCTTTGGCGGGCGAATCCGCGCCAGGCGCATCCCGCCCAGACATCCGCGCCAGGCGCATCCCGCCCAGACATCCACGCCAGGCGTATCCCGCCCAGCCATCCGCCGTCGAGCCATTCGCCACCATGACCGGCAGGCACCATGACCGGCATCCCCCGTCATGGCCGGCAGGCAAGGGAATCCGCGGACTTTGACGTGCACGTCCGGCAAGAGGCATCAGGCACCCGCTGGCACAACGACAAGCAGCGCCGACCTTCGGGGCCGGCAGTACACTGAAGGCAGTGGCAGCCCAGGCCGGACGCGGCGCGTCCGGCACACGTGCGGGCAGCGGAAAATGGTGGCCCATGGCACGTCCAATAGTTGCAGACAAGCTGCGCATCCCCGTGCCGCGCCAGGGCTTGGTGGCGCGACCCCGGCTCATGGAGCGGCTGGCTCCGGACACGGGCTCACGGCTGACCCTGGTGTCGGCGCCGGCCGGCTACGGCAAGACCACGCTGCTGGCGGAGTGGCTGCAACAGTTTGCAGGCGGCGGCAGCCACGTTGCTTGGCTGTCCCTCGAGGCATCCGAGCGTGACCCGGCAATATATTGGGGCTGCGTGGTGGCGGCCCTCCAAACAGTCGCTCCAGGTGTTGGCGCGGCGGCGCTGGAGCTTGCGCAGGTCTCCCCCTTTCCCACCGAGCTGGTGCTCACGGCACTGTTGAACAACCTGGCCGCGGAAGCACCCGCTCTCTGGCTGGTGCTTGACGACTACCATTTGGTGGATGGCCGCGAGCTTGGCGAGGGGATGGCGTTCCTGCTCGACCACCTTCCCCCGCAGCTGCACATCGTCATCAGCACCCGCGCCGATCCCCTGTTGCCCCTGCCTCGCTGGCGCGTGCGCGGAGAGCTTGCCGAGATCCGGGAGGCGGATCTGCGCTTCACCACCGCGGAGGCTGACGCGTACCTCAACGGCACCGCCGGACTGGATCTGGCCGCGGACGACGTCAAGGCCCTGGAACAACGAACCGAAGGCTGGATTGCAGCACTCCAGCTGGCGGCGCTCACACTCCGCGGCCACCAGGACACTGCAGGATTCATCAACCGCTTCGCCGGGGACGACAGGTTCATCCTGGACTATCTTGTTGAGGAGGTGCTGGGCAGCCAGCCGGAGGACGTGCGCACGTTCCTCCTTGAGACGGCCGTGCTGGAGCGGTTCACGGGGCGGCTGTGCGACGCCGTGACAGGCCGGGACGGGGGGATCGGCATGCTCGCGGCCCTGGACCGCGCCAACCTGTTCCTCATCCCCCTGGATGACAAGCGCCAGTGGTACAGGTACCACCACCTCTTCGCCGACGTCCTGCGTGCGCGCCTGCTCAGCGAACAACCGGAGCGGATGCCGCTGCTGCATCAACGCGCCAGCAACTGGTATCAGGACCATGGGTTC
>JBDTQM010000163.1:0-8852 GCA_039932175.1 Specibacter sp. | reverse complement strand
TCCCCATCCGGCAACCGTTCGACCACCGCGGGCACAGGGATAAAACCGATGCCCCCTGACTCCGCCGGTTCGTTTTCCTCCGGAAGTCGGGTCCGACTTCCCGACACGGTCGTGCCGGCAAAAAACTGCGGCACATAGGCAAAGAGCAATAACGTTGGGCCCGTCCGCAGTGCGCGGACGGGCCCAACAGTTTTAAGGCAGCTGGCGTTGCCGGCCCTAGTTGCGTTGCAGGAAGCTCAGGACGGCCAGCACGCGGCGGTGGTCGTCGGCGCCCTGGTGCAGACCCAGCTTGGCGAAAATGGCGCTGATGTGCTTTTCCACGGGGCCGGCACTGACCACCAGGGACTTGGCGATCCCGGCATTTGTGAGCCCTTGGGCCATCAGCTCCAGCACTTGGGACTCCCGGGGACTGAGGGTGTTGAGGGGATCGGCCACGCCGCGATTGGCCAGCAGGGCGCCAATAACTTCGGGATCAATCACAGTGGCCCCGGCGGTGACGCGTTCAATGGCATCGGTAAAGTCCGCAAACCGCGCCACCCGGTCCTTGAGCAAATAGCCCAGGCCTGCCCCGTCCGACGCCCCCGCCAGCAGCTCGCGGGCATAGCTCAGCTCCACATACTGGGACAACACCAGGACGGCAACGGAGGGAAACCGCCGGCGCACGTCAATGGCCGCCCTGAGTCCCTCGTACCGGTGCGAGGGAGGCATCCGCACGTCGGTGATCAGCAGATCGGGAACGTGCTCGGCAACGGCGGCCAGCAGGGCCTCGCCGTCGCCCACTGCTGCGCACACCTGCGTGCCGGTCTCTTCGAGCAGGCGGACAAGGCCCTCGCGGAGCAATACGGAATCTTCAGCCAAAACAACACGCATAACCTCAGGATAGTTGCTGGCGGCGTGGTTGCCGGCCCGGCTCAAGCGCCCGGGACTCAAGCACACAGGACTCAAGCACGTAGGGGGATGCTGGCCCGCAGCGTTGTGGGGCCGCCCTCGGGGCTGACAATTTCCAGCGAACCATCCACGCCGGCCAATCTGTCCACCAGGCCGGCGAGACCGTGCCCCTTGCCCACATGGGCGCCGCCATCGCCGTCGTCCATGATCTCGATCAGCAGCTCCTCGGGTTCGGCGGTTACTGTGATGGCGGCCTTGCTGGCCCCTGAATGTTTGGAGACGTTGGCCAGTGCCTCGGAAACCACAAAGTAGGCGGCATTCTCAGCGCTTTCCGCCAGGCGGGTGCCATGGTCGAGGTTGCTCGTGACAGCCACCGGCACCGCCGACTTGCCGGCCAGGGACTCCATGGCTGTGCGCAGGCCCCTGTCGGCGAGCAGTGGCGGGGCGATCCCGCGGGACAAGGACCGCAGCTCGGCCAATGCTTCGCGGCTTTGTTCCAAGGCCCCGTCCATCAGGTCCCGGGCAGCATCCGGGTCCGCGTCCATGCGCCGCTGGGCGGCCTCAATGTCCATCTGCAGGCGAATGAGGCGCTGTTGGGGGCCGTCATGCAGGTCGCGCTCAATCTTGCGCAACGTGTTGGCTTCCCCCGAAACCACTTGGGCGCGGCTGGCGGCCAGTTCCTCGCTGCGGGCCCGCAAGGCGGCATTTTCATTCGTGAGCAATCCACGGGCCATGGCGGCATCGGTGCCTGCCAGAAGGTGGGTCACAAACGGCAGGGTCAACAGAAAGACGACGCCGTAAGCCATTCCCAACCAACCCTCTGCCGCCGCAGGACTAAGGCCAAGCAAGCGGTCCAGGCCTATCAATTCCGCCAGTGGCATATTGTCCGCCGGTAGGAACCGTCCCCAAAACCAATGGGTCAAACCGCCAAGTGCCACGGCCAGCCACGTGACGGCAATGCTGAAGGACGCAGTGCGAAAGGTGAACGAGACAACAGTCCCGTGGACGAGGTCCTTCCAGAGCTGGGGATCCGCCAGGCTCCGGAACATGCCGCCAATGGAATTTTTGTGCCGTGCCTTGTAGTGCGCGGGCGGGACCTCGCCAGCCCAGTGCGCCAGCATGGCCCGGTTGACGCTGGCGAACCAGCGGGCAACGGCAAGGCAGAGCAGCAGGATGGGCAGACCAACCCAGATGATCAGGGTGGACACGCCCACGGAAAACAATGTCACCAACGCAATGAATGACACGAGTGAGACAAAAAACCCGGCAGGATGTAGCCAAGGTCGGATCCGATCTGGCGCCAGGTGGCGGGGCGCAGGATCAACCACGAAGTGCGGGGCTTGGAAGTGGCTAAATTGTTCATGGTTCCATCCTTGCCGCGGCGCCGTCGTGAGACCATCATGCCACCGGGTCAATGCAGGGTGGGGACAACCCCACCTGCTCCCCAGGTCCGTGCCCCACCCGGGCCTGCCCCGGCGCCTGCCGAACGGGGAGGGTGCCGCCGTCGACCGTTCGGCGGGGAGCACCGGGGATGGGAGAATTGCTGTGTGGGACATATAGACGTTGCAAACATTGACTACTTTCTCTCCGACGGCCGGCAGCTGCTGAACGGGGTGAACTTCCGCGTCTCCGACGGCACCAAGACGGCCTTGATCGGCCCCAATGGCACCGGCAAGACCACCCTGCTGCGCATCATCTGCCAGGACATCAAACCGGATGAGGGCACAGTGTCCCGCTCGGGCACCATGGGTGTCATGCGCCAGTTTGTGGGCCAGGTGCGCGACGACAGCACAGTGCGCGATCTGCTGCTTTCCGTGTCCTCGGCCACCATTGCCGCCGCGGGCAAGGCCGTCGATGACGCCGAGCTGGCCATGATGGAGCGCGACGACGAGCCAAGCCAAATGGCGTACGCCCAGGCCATCGCCGACTGGGGCGACGTTGGCGGCTACGAAATGGAAACCACCTGGGACGAAGTCACCATGGCCGCCATGGGTGTGGACTTTTACACGGCCCAATACCGCAAGGCATCCTCCCTCAGCGGTGGAGAGCAGAAGCGCCTGGTGTTGGAGGCGTTGTTCTCCGGCCCCGATGAGGTCCTGCTGCTGGATGAGCCGGACAACTACCTTGATGTTCCCGGCAAGCGCTGGCTGGAGGCCAAAATGGCTGCCTCGGACAAGTCGGTGCTGTTCGTCAGCCACGACAGGGAACTGCTGGCCAACGCTGCCGACAGGATCGTCACCTTGGAGCCGGGCATCAACGGCGCCTCAAGCTGGACCCACGGCGGCGGTTTTGAGTCCTATGTGAAGGCCCGTGAGGACCGCAACGCCCGCTTTGAGGAGCTGCGCAAGCGCTGGGACGAGGAGCACATCAAGCTCAAGGAACTCGTCACCATGTACAAGACCAAGGCCGCGTTCCGCTCCGACATGGCCAACAGGTACCAGGCCGCGCAGAGCCGCCTGGCGCAATTTCTGGACAAGGGCCCGCCCGAGGCCCTGCCCATCGAGCAGAACGTGAAGATGCGGCTCAAGGGCGGGCGCACAGCCAAGCGCGCCGTCGTGGCCACCAAACTTGAACTCACGGGGCTGATGAAGCCGTTCACCACCGAGATTTGGTTTGGTGACAGGGTGGGTGTCCTGGGCTCCAACGGTTCAGGAAAGTCGCATTTCCTGCGGCTTCTGGCGGCTGGCGGCTCGGATCCGGACAAGGAACACGAGCCCGTGTCCGACGTCGACATTGCCCACGTCCCGCACGAGGGCAAAGTGAAGCTGGGCGCCCGCATCCGGCCCGGCTTCTTCGCCCAGACCCATGCACGCCCGGACCTGTTGGGCAGGACCCTGCTGGACATTTTGCACCGGGGCGATGAGCACCGCTCGGGGCTGGGCCGCGAAGCAGCCGCCGGCGCCCTGGACCGCTACGGCCTGGCATCCAGTTCCGAGCAGAAATACGACTCCCTCTCGGGAGGCCAGCAGGCCCGGTTCCAGATTCTGCTGCTGGAGCTTTCCGGCGCCACGCTGCTGCTGCTCGATGAGCCCACCGACAACCTTGACCTGCACTCGGCCGAGGCGTTGGAGAAGGCCATTGACTCCTTTGAAGGAACAGTGCTGGCGGTAACCCACGACCGCTGGTTTGCGCGGTCCTTTGACCGGTTCCTGGTGTTCGGAAGCGATGGCAAGGTGTACGAATCCGAAGAGCCCGTGTGGGATGAAAAGCGGGTTGAACGCGCCCGCTAACCTCACCTCCCTATCTATATAGAAGTTGTTGGACCGGATAGCGCTTCCCGAGGCGCTTTTTGTCCAACAACTGCTACACAGATGAAAAAGTGGGAGGGTTGGAACTGGCTGAACGTCTTCTTGGCCAGGCCCAAGGAGATGGTCATGCCAATCCCGGAGGTGACGGAGACGGCTGTCACCTTGGGGGAGAGCTCCTTGATGAGGAAACTCTGCTGCGGGCTGGAGGCGTAAATGCCCTGCCAGCGCTGAAGGGCGGTGTAGTTGCCCATGCCAAGGAGCTTGCCGGCAGTGCTCAGCAGGGTGTCCTGGGTTTGTTCAACCAGGAACGGGTCCTGGGTGGTCTCCGTGTGGTGGCTGGCGCCCATGAGCACGGTGCCGTCGTTGCGCTGGGTCAGCATGAGATTGGCGTAGATCGCCAGAAGTTCCGGGCTGCCGGCGGCCAATTCCATTTTTCAGCTCCACGGCGGCGCTTGTTTCAGCGAACGCCGGGTACCGCACCATGGAGGTGCCCGTCAGAATTGCGCGCCTGATGGTCCCGGCGTCGGGCGCGGAGCTCGGAGCGGCGGCCGCAGCAGCACCGGAGGAAGGGCTTTGCGAGTCGGTGCCGAAGTACGAGGTGCGCCACAAGAAGGTGACGTTCGGCTGCTTGGCCAGCCAGGCCGCCAATTTGCCCACAGCCTCACGCGGGTCCACCCGGATGTCGTCACGGAGCAGGGCGCCGGCCAGAATTGCCGGGTCACCGTGGCCGGAGAGTTCCGCCCGGACCTGCGTGGCGTTGATCAGCTGCACCCGGTCGGAGCCGTGCGTGGCTGACAGCTCCTCCAGCACGGCAACTTCCGCCCTGTTGCGCGCCACCGCCAAGCTGCCGGACTCCACGGCGAAGAAACCGGCCAAGCCGCTGTGGCGCAGCCAGCCTTCACGGGCCACTGTGGCAAGTTCCAGGAGCCCACCGGACTGGGCGCCCACGCAGCAGTGCCCAAAGTTGCCGATGGAGGCGTCCACGGCACGGGTGTCGCGGTCAATGATGCGCACGCTCAAGCCGCGGGCAACGGCCTCGGCGGCGTGTGTCAGCCCGGTGATGCCGGCTCCCACAATCAAGACGTCCGTGGGGTGAAAGCTCGTTGCCGATTGGTTCATGGGAACGACTGTGCCTTGGCGATGACAGGGAATTCAAGCGGAAACCGAACTTGTAGGGACAGGTTCTTTGACGGTTCATTCTGGCACCCAAACGTCTACCATTTGTTCAACGGGAGCGCCGGAATTTAGAGCTTTTTTGGCCATTTGCCACTTGTACACTCAAGGCATGTAACTGCCCATGCACGAACAATTGCGGGATGAATTCAGGCACCGGATCGACTCCGGGAGCTGGCCCGAGGGCCATCCCGTGCCGTCTGAGGCTGTGCTGTGCCAAGAGTTCGGCGCATCCCGCGGACCCGTGCGCCAGGCGCTGGCAGCCCTTCGCCACGACGGGGCCATTTCCGGTGGCCGCGGCAAGCCGGCCGTGGTCCGCCCCGCCGTGATTTCCCAATCCGTGGAGACGTTCATGTCGTTCACGGAATGGTCCGAATCCATGGGCAGGGTGCCCGGGCAGCAGACACAGGAGATCACCGGCCGGGCTGGTGGCCGAACAACTGGGATTGCAGGCAGGCGACCCCGTGGTGAGCCTCCTGCGGCTGCGCCAGCTCGACGGCGAACCCGCCATGGTTGAGCGCTCCCACTTTGTGCCGGCAGCCGGGCGGGCGCTCTTTGACTTTGACACCGACTCCGGCTCAACGTTCAGGTACCTTTTGAGCGACGGCGTGGACCTGCACAGCGCCAGGCACACCATCGACGCGGTGGCAGCTGACACTGCCGACGCCGAACTGCTGGGCATTGCGCCGGGCTCGCCTCTGCTGCGTGAGCGGCGCGTGACTTTCTCCACCAGCGGCGATCCGCTGGAATACGCCGAGGGCAGGTACCGGCCGGAGCTCGCCAACTTCAACATCAACAACACCCTGCACGGCCGGACCCCTGTGGTTCGCGTCCAAAGCACCACTGGCTCCTAAGGAAAGAACACCATGATTGAACTTGCCGTCTTTGACATGGCCGGAACCACCGTGGACGACCACGGCATCGTCTACGTTGCACTGCAGGACGCCGTTGAGGAAACCGGGGCCCCGGTTGCTGCGGCGTTTGCCCGGTTCCGTGAAATCCTGGCCGAACGCTACGCCGCAACACCGCCCGTGGCCCTGCCCGGCGTTTCCGCGGCCATTGCCACGCTGCGTGCGCGGGGCATCAAGGTTGCCCTGACCGCCGGCTTTGACGACGACGTTGCCTACCCCCTGCTGGAATCGCTGGGTTGGTCGGCGGGCGCCGATACCGGCTCCACCGCCGATGCTGTCGTCACCACAACGGAGGTGGCAGCGGGCCGCCCCGCCCCCTCCATGATTCACCACGCCATGGAAAAGAACGGCGTGCTCAATGTCCGCAACGTGCTGGCAGCCGGCGATACGGCGGTTGACGTGCAGGCCGGGCGCAACGCCGGCGGCATCTCGGTGGGCGTGCTGACGGGCAAATTGAGCCGGGACGAACTGGCAGCCCATTCCCACGACTACATCCTCACCGGAGTGGTGGACGTGCCTGAACTGGCCGAGACTCAGTTCCCCGCCTGAGCCGCCGGCGGGTGGTCGACACTAGAGTGGTTCCATAGGCTTATGCCGACCATCGACAGAAGAGTGCCTCCTCCATGAATCAGCAAGCGGTCCGTTCCGCGGCCATTGCCACCTTTGCCGTGTTCGCCATCAACGGCTTTGTGTTTGCCAGCTGGGCGGCACGCATTCCTGCCGTGACCAGGATCCTTGACCTGACGGCCGGTGAGATGGGCATGCTGCTGCTGACCATTGCGGCAGGATCTGTGGTGGCGCTGCCCCTGGCGGGATCGGTGGTGGCCCGGATTGGCACGGCGAGCACCGTGCGGACCGGCGGATTCACCGCCGCCTTTGGCGGGCTGATTGTGGCATTCGCCCTGGCCCAGGGCTCCGTGTCGTTCACGGCTGCGGGACTGGTCTTCTTCGGCGTGGGGATTGGGCTCTGGGATGTTGCCCAAAACATTGAGGGCGCCGATGTGGAAAGGCATTTGGGCCGGACCGTCATGCCGCAATTCCATGCCGGGTTTAGTGGCGGGGCGCTCATTGGTGCGCTTGTTGGCGCGGGGTTCTCAGCCATCAACGTCAGCATGTCCTTGCACCTGGCCGCCATTGTGGTCCTGGTGGGCACCGCCATGGTGCTGGTGCCGCGCTGGTTCCTGCCCGAAAGCAAGGCTGGCGCAAGCATGGTCGCCACAAGCGGCGGGCCCGCGGCAACAGCTCCCAAGGGCCGCAGTGCGTGGACCGAAAAACGTACGCTGCTGGTGGGGCTGGTGGTTTTGGGTGCCGCCCTGACCGAAGGCGCCGCCAACGACTGGATAGCCAAGGCCACGGTGGACGGGCTTGGCGCCACGGAAGCCGGCGGAGCCGTCATGTTTGCCGTTTTTGTTGCCTCCATGACCTTGTTCCGGTTCTTTGGTGGCCGGTTCGTTGACAGCTACGGCCGGGTCCCAGTGCTGTACTTCAGCCTTGGCGCAGCCCTGGCCGGCCTGGTGATCTTTGTGCTGGCCCCGAACCTGCTGGTGGCGGGACTGGGCGCCGTGTTCTGGGGTGCCGGCGCGGCCATGGGCTTCCCCATGGGCATGTCGGCGGCTGCCGATGATCCGGCACGTGCTGCTGCCAGGGTCTCCGTGGTGTCAACCATTGGCTATGTGGCCTTTTTGGCCGGACCGCCCCTGCTCGGGTTCCTCGGCGACCATGTCACCATTCGGTGGGCGTTGCTGGCCATTGGCGTTGCCATTGTGGCCTCCATCCTCACGGCTCCGGCCGCCAAGCCGTTGGCGGAGTCGGAGTTTGAGCCGGCAGCGCGCTAGGGCCTTAAAGTATTCCCGTTAATGTATTTATCCTTCACGGCCACCCACAGCAAAAGGGTGACGCCCGCTCCCAGCAGTGCCCCCGCAATCGTGTCCGACACCCAGTGGGCGCCCAGGTAGGTGCGGCTATACATCATGGCCACGCTCAAAATGGCCCCGCTGATCCACATCCACAGTTTTCCCAGCACGACGGCTGTTGTCACCATCGCTGCCACCGTGCCACTTACATGCCCCGACGGGTATGAGCCCGAATCAACCTGCACCAGGCTGCCTTCGGGCCGCGGCCGGGCCACCAGGAACTTGATCAAGTGCGTGAGGCCCAAGGCAGCCAGATTGGCGCCGGCAGTAAAGAATGCCAGGCGCTTGTGGCGTCTCAGCAGCAGCACAAACATCAGGGCGCAGTACACGACCATGCCGGTGTTGCCCACAACGTTCAGAACCAGGTTCGCGGCCGTGAGCCACTGCGTACGCGAGCCGATTATGAGGTGGTACCAGCCGTCGTCGAGCCCCTGAAAAGGCGGATTGTTCCCGGTAGCGAAGACCACCACGGCGCCGGCAAGCATGATGGCCAGGGCGGGCAGTGACGTCCACAGCAGGTGGGTGCGGGGCCAGTCCAACGGGCGCAGGGCCGCATTCGACTGTGGTTGGGTAAGCATCCGGCCATTCTATGGTGCCCGCCTGTGGGCTCGCCCCGACGCGGCATCATCCAAAGGGACGACCCTGAGAGGACCCTGATTCATCCCTGAGATAGAGGAAAAATCACGTGTGGGTGCGTACGGTAGTAAGTAGATTCGCAA
>JBDTQM010000162.1:0-8940 GCA_039932175.1 Specibacter sp. | reverse complement strand
ACCCGCAACGGCGAAAAGCTTCGCGATGTGCCGTGGCGCGATCAAGTGGACATCATTGTCGGCTCCATGGAGGATCCCCAAACGGCGAAGAATCTGTGTGACGGCGCAGACATTGTGTATTATCTGGTGCACTCCATGTCCGGGGGAAAGAGCGCGACAGAAAATTTTGAGCGTGTGGAGAGGCTGTGCGCCCTCAATCTCAACAAAGCCTCCAGGGATGCCGGCGTCCAGCGGCTCATTTACCTCTCTGGCCTTCATCCGCAGGGAAAGTTGAGCCGCCATTTGGCCTCCCGCACAGAAGTGGGCGAAATTCTCTTGTCCTCGGGAACTCCAACGGCTGTTCTGCAGGCAGGGCTGGTCATTGGCTCAGGCTCCGCCAGTTTCGAGATGGTCAGGCACCTAACGGATGTACTGCCGGTCATGCCCGCCCCCAAATGGGTGCTGAACAAGATCCAACCCATTGCCGTTAGGGACGCCCTGCACTATCTGGTGGGCGCCTGCACATTACCGGCAGAAATCAACAGGACTTTTGACGTTGGCGGTCCCGAAGTACTCACCTACGCACAGATGATGCGCGGCTACGCAGCGGCAGCCGATTTTCGCCAGCCCGTTGTGATCCCCCTTCCCGTTCTAACACCGTGGCTGGCGGCGCAGTGGGTCAATTTGGTCACGCCTGTGCCCCGCAGCCTCGCGATCCCCCTGGTGGAGTCGCTGCAACATGACTGCGTGGCCCAGGAAAACGACATTGCCCGCTACATCGCCGATCCCGACGGCGGCCTGACACCTTACAAGCGCGCCGTGCAGCTGGCGTTGAACAAGATCGAGGCGGACACGGTTGAAACCACGTGGGCCACAGCCCACGCACTCAGCGCTCCGGCCGAGCCACTGCCCAGTGATCCCGAGTGGGCGGGGCTGACAGTGTTTACCGATGAACGCAGCAAAACCACTGCCGCCCCCGCCAGCGAAGTGTGGAAGGTGATGGAAGGGATTGGCGGTGAGAACGGCTACTACTCACTGCCCTTTGCCTGGACGGTGCGCGGCTGGATGGACAAGCTGGCCGGCGGGGTCGGCTTGAGCAGGGGACGGCGCAGCACCAACAAGCTCCAGCTCAACGACACCGTCGACTGGTGGCGGGTGGAAACCCTGGAGCGGGGGAAGCTGTTGCGCCTGCGGGCCGAAATGATCGTCCCCGGCCGCGCATGGCTTGAGTTTGAGGTCACCCCGCTCCGCATGGACGGGAAAGAGGAGGGCAGCGTATTCCGCCAGCGCGCCATTTTCTTCCCCCGCGGCCTGTCCGGACGCTTGTACTGGCTGGCGGTGCTGCCCTTCCATGGGATCATCTTCAAGAACATGGCCAACAGGATCACAGCAGCAGCAAGCCGGCAGCCCTGACAGCCTGCCGGCATCCAGCAAGTTCCCAGCCTGCCTCCACCCTGGGCAGGATGCCGCCGGGCCCGTGGGCCGCCTAGAGTGGTATGAGTGATTACGCATTCCGTTTACGACTGGTTCCGGCGGCACCGCTTTGCCGTGGACTTTGTCCTGATGGCTGTGCTGTGGTTGATGGTGGCGCCCCTGAGCCTGCTCGACGCCGGCTACTACGACAGCCAGTACACCAACGCCGTCACGGGCGTTATTTTCGCCACGGCGCTGATTGTGCCGCTCGCTTGGCGGCGAACCCGCACAGTCATGGCCGGCATCATGATCGCCGTTGTGGCCATTGCGCAGTGGGCCCTTCACATCCAGCCCATGCCGGCAGACATAGCCGTGCCGCTGATTGTCTATGCACTGGCCGCCTTTGGGCCGCGCTGGGCCAGTTTGGGCGGGCTCGGGCTGGCTCTGGCGGGTGCTGTCATGCTTGTCACGCGCTACTTTTACAACCTCACCTCCACCTCACTGGCCGACTTGCCCTACGGGGCCGTGCTGATACTGGTGGTGTGGGTCCTTGTGCTGTTCAGCTGGACGGCAGGGGATTTGACCCGCACAAAACGTCTGCGCGAGCAGGCACTGGAGGACCGGGCGCACCGCCTGGAGATTGAAGCCCAGCACGAGCGTGAGCTGGCCGCCAGCGACGAACGCGCCCACATTGCCCGCGAAATGCATGACATTGTGGCGCACTCGCTTTCAGTCATCATCACCCAGGCCGACGGCGCCCGGTACGCGGCGGTGGCCAGCCCCGAGGTGGCCCCCGCCACCTTGGCGACGATCGCCGAGACAGGCCGGTCGTCATTGCAGGAGATGCGCCGCCTGCTGGGTGTTTTGCGCGGCGACGCCGCGGCATCCATGCGGCCGCTGCCCGGGCTGATGGATTTGGATGAGCTGCTGCTGGGCATCCGCGCCGCCGGCCTGCCGGTGGCTTCTGAGGTCAGGGGCGAGGCGCGGCGGTTGCTTCCGGCAGGTGCCGAACTGACCGCCTACCGCATGGTGCAGGAGGGGCTCACGAACGTCATCAAACATGCCGGGCCCAAGGTGATGGCAACCGTGACACTGGCATGGAGCGCCCGCGGCCTGGAAGTGTCGGTGACTGACAACGGCAGGGGCGCCCCGGCGTCGTTCGCGGACACCGGCTCCATCCCCACGTACGACGGCGGCACCTCCCCCGCTGCGGCCGGAACCGACGGCGGCGGGAACGGGCTGCGCGGCATGGCCGAGCGCGTCAAACTTTACGATGGCACCCTCACCGCCGGGTCCCTGGCCGGCGGCGGTTTCGGCATCACAGCCTTTATCCCCTACACGGAGACTTAAATGACCACCAACCCCATCCGCGTCGCCCTGGTCGATGACCAGCAGCTGGTCCGTTCCGGACTTGGCATGCTCATCAATTCCCAACCGGACCTCCGCGTCGTCATCGAGGCCGGCAATGGAATCCAGGCCCTCAGCGCCCTCTCCGCCACGGCAACAGATGTGGTGCTCATGGATGTCCGCATGCCGGGCATGGACGGGATCGAGACAACGCGCCGGCTCATGGAACGCACCAAGGCCGCCCCTGCCGGTTCATGGCTGGCCGAGCTGAAGATTGTGGTGCTGACAACCTTTGACCTGGATGAGTACGCACTCGCGGCCATTCAGGCCGGTGCCAGCGGATTCCTGCTCAAGGACGCTCCCCCGGAAGAACTGCTGGGCGCCATCCGCACGGTGTTTGCCGGCGATGCCGTGATAGCCCCGTCCACCACCCGCCGGCTGCTGGACCATGTGGCGCCCATGCTGTCGGCACCAAGCCCCGCCAATGACGCCCATTCGGCGGCCGTGGCCAGCCTGACAGGCCGCGAGCATGAGGTGTTTGTCCTCATAGCCAACGGCCTGTCCAATCCGGAAATCGCCACCCAGTTGTTTGTTTCCGAAGCCACAGTCAAAACCCATGTGGGCCACATCCTGGCCAAGCTCAGCGCCCGGGACCGGGTGCAGGTTGTGGTGATCGCCTACGAGACGGGCATCGTCACGCCCCGCTAACTGCACCCCCTCCAACAAACGCTCTCGCAGCAATGGTGCCTTTTCTGCCAACGCTCTCGCAGCAATGGCGTCTTTTCAACAAACGCTCTCGCAGCCTGTGCGATAGCGATGGGAAAAATGCAGCCATTGCTGCGATAGCGTCCATGAAGTGCAATGACGCCGGGAGCTTGCCTTTCCAGCGAAAGGCAAGCTCCCGGCGTCGTGTGCGGATTTCGACAAGCTCAATCAGCGGGATGCCAGCCCTTCACCGCAGCGGCAGACATGGATCCCCCAGTCAATGTTGAAGCTGGAGATGAATCCGGCCAGCGCCGTGGGGATGGTCTTGTTCTCGTCACTGTTCATCAACCTCACCGACGAAAACAGCTCGTTCCAGCAGTTGACAAAGTTGAAGATGAAACTGGCAGCAATGCCGGGCAGCCCTGCGGGACGGGTACAAAGCTCACATCGTGGGCGAGCCTTAAACGTGCCTCTTCACCAACGCCGCCATCCCCAAGGCCGGCAGGCCCGGTTTCGGTGATGCTCAGGCCGGCATCACCTTGCTCGCCACGGATCCTTCCATCCCCACCACCGCTGATGAGGGCACCAAGCACTCGTGAAACCGAAACCATTGCGCCCAGCCGTGCCCGGCGGCTACATCCTGGATGACTTCGCTTACGACCCGGACAACGGGACGCTGACCTGCCCGAATAAGGTCGTGCGGCGGATCAGCCCGAAGGGCAACGTGAACTTTGAGGCCGCCTGCGCTACCTCGGCGTCGTGAAGAACCATGCCTGGATCCAAGCCCGCATCGCCGGTTTGAACCTGAAACGACTCCTCAATTTGGGCCTGACCACCAAAAATGGGGGCTTGGCCCTGGCCCAATAGGGAGTGAAGGGAGCCAGCCCCGGACACCGCCTCCAGCAGCCCTCAGACACCACCCAAACGGTCATAAAGACCCCATAAAACCAAAAACTGGCCCCGTGAAAACCCGCCACAAACACAGGAATGGCCGGCCCAAATGCCAAAACATCCGAACCAGCCACCCAAATAGCGCTTAGTTCAGCAGCGTGATAGGCCAGGGACAAAAACAACTTCTCCAGCTTGCCGCTGTCCAGCTGTTCGGAGTCGCCGCTGACCAGACATTCCTTCAAACTTTCGGCGATCATGCCGAACCCTGCCCGCTCCAGGGCCTTGCTCACGGCAGCCAGTTGATGACCGGGCGTGAACTCTCCGACAACAACTTCACGATGCTCCTGCGGCAGGGATTTCTTGAATTCCATAATACCCCCATAGGTATGTAAACTTGCCGTAAACCATACCCATGGGGGTATTTTACAAGGAGGATAAAACCATGTGCCGGGCAATAAACTGCACGTCCTGTTCGAAGACCACCTGGGCAGGCCGCGGAAATCACGTGGATGACGTCATGCGCCACATCCCCGCCTCGGAGCGATTCAGCTGCGACAGGAACGCACCCAAGGAACCCGCTGCAGGCAGTTGGTTCAGCCGGATCTTCGCCAGGAAGTGGCTCCCGACCCTCACAGGTGGAGCCGGTAAAAGCGGAACACCGAGAAGTCCTCGATGGACAGCCTTTCCACACGGGAGAAACCGGCCTGGGCCGCGTAGCCCTCCAGTGTTGCCTGGCGCATGGGCGTCCCCGTGCCCACGGAGCCTGGTGTGGAAAGGCTGTCCGGCAGGCACACCAGCAGGCTGTAGCCATACATGAGCCGCTCCACCTCGTCACCTCCCGGGGCAAACGTGTCCGCAACGGCCTCATCCATCACCACCACCACGCCGTCGGGCTTGACAATACGGCGGATGGCGGACAGGACACGGACAGGGAACGGCATGTCGTGCAGTGCCTCAAAAATGAACACGGCGTCGCAGCTGCCCGGCGCCGCCAGGTCACCGGCATCGGCGAGCGCAAAGCTGACCCGTTCGGAGGTGCCGCGTGCACCGGCGTTCTCCCGGGCCCGGCGGATGGACGGTTCATCAATGTCGACGCCCACCACCTCGGCGTCCGGGTAAGCGTCGGCGAGCGCCAGCGTGGACCAGCCAAAGCCCGCGCCCAGGTCCATGATTCGTGCGCCCGGCCTGGCCAGGATGGCGTGAACCTCCGCCGAACCGGCCAACGCGGCTGCCAGGCGCTGGTCGAACCAGGGCTTGTTGAGTTCGGCCTGGGATTCCCGGGCTTCTTCACCTAGCTGGGACCAGGCCACGCCGCCGCCGGCCCTGTAGGCCTGGAGCAATTCCGGGAAGTGTCCCACGCCTGCCACAAGCATCCTGCCCATGGGTGCCAAGTAGTCCAGGGAATCTTCATCCACCAGGACTGCAGCGGCGCCAGTGGGAAGGGAAAAGCGGTGGCTGGGACCGCTCAGCGGTTCGCCATCCAACATGGCGGTGAGCAGCCCGGCCACCGCCTGCTGTTCCAGCCATTCCTTGGCATAGCGGGGCTGGGTTTTGCTGCGTTCGGCCAGCTCTTCCGGGGTGAGACCCCCGCTGCCGGCATCGAACAGTGCGCGGTACCAGCCCAGCCGCTCGCCCAGGGCAATGCTCGCCATCTCGGCAAAACCCAGGGCCGCAGCAACGATCCGGTCTGCATACGCCGTGCTGTCCCCTGCCACTGTGCCGGCAGGGGGCGTGTTTTCAGCCTCAGTGGCCCTTCCGCGGTTTTCCTGCGGTGCGTCCATGTGGGCAATTGTCCTCCGCACCCCGGACCTATGGGAAGACTTGCGGCGCTGCGCCTGCGTGGCGAAATCCGCTGTCCATTTTGACTCGCAACCCCGTCCGCTGCGTCCGTCATACCCTGGCGCCTGCCCCTTCGCTTGACATGCGGACCTCGATCACGGTCGATGTGCCGGCCTTAGGAGCCGTGTAGACAAGGGGAATCCTGAGCTTGCGAACCATCAACAAGTCCTTTTGACTTCGCACTATCCGATGCGTTGCGGTTTCTGGGGAACTGACTTGCGGTTCTTTACCTTGGGAGACGTGTGCAGACCAGCGCCACAACTCTTGCTCATCCTGAACGGCCGTGAAGGAGAATTCCGCGTGTCCGTCCGTGCCGTCCACATCGATGGTCGAGAGGGTCAAGCTGTCGACCGAAAACGTCATGGGAACATCATTGGCATCCTTGACGTCGCTGATTTCCAGTCGGAAGACGATCCGGTCCCGAAAGGTGAAACGCTCAACTCGTGGCGGCGCCAGCTTCACATCACCATCGAGGGCATAGTCAGCATTGACCGTCGCGACCGAGTCGCTATCGTCTTCCGGGGATCTTGCAGACGCTGCTGAGATGCGGATGTCACGGTCGACGAACCCCCTAAACACAGGCTTCAGATCCTGTTGTCCTACCCGGCGCTGGCTTGGGGGCGTTCCCGGAGCAATGATCGGTTCGTCCGGTTTGTCCTCGTCGTCATCATTGATAATCGCGGCTCCGATGGCGCCTGTAGCAATGATGCCAGCTGCGAGGACCGCCCCGGTGGCGGCAACACTGGCAGCCAAAATGGCGCCAAAAGCGCCTATGGCAGGAGTATCCGCATGCACTGAGGGCACAAGCCCCGGGAGCAATTTTGTGGCAAAGAGTTTTGTAGCAAAGAGACGGGGCTCTCGCGTCTGGTCACCAGCCCGGCTGGGCTTTGGCTGTAGATTCATGATCCGATTCCTCTTTCCGGCGAGCCGCTTGCCTGCCTTTCCCATTTCACTTCACCCGTCGTTACCACGGTGTCACGACTTCCGTTCCACTATTTCGGTGCCATTTTGTCGACCCTTCCCCCAGCCCGGCTGATCTCGCTGCCCACGCCAGGACAGCCGGGGCGTTGACGACGCAGCACAATGGCTTTGCCGAGAATGTGACAGGCAGGCAGGAACCCCCACGTCCTCGAATCCTTGGAGAATCCAGTATTGTCGCCGAACACAACGTAGTGCTCGGGCGGGACGGTGGCTGGGCTCCAATCCCAGGTGCCCGCCAAGCAACGACTCCGCCCCCTGGCGGGGTTTCCCGTGATGAGAATATTGCCGCCGACGCCCTTGACGGTCTCTCCTGGCGTGGCGATGATGCGTTTGACCAGATAACGATCAAGGTGGCGGGGATCCCGGAAGACCACCACGTCGCTGGCCTTTGGAAGTCGCCGCCCGCGATATGACGCTGCGTTGACCAGCAAAATAGCGTCGTGCTTGAGGACTGGGTCCATGCTCCAGCCAGAGACCCGAAATAGTCGGAACCGGCGACTGAGGAGGATCAGGGACATCAAGAAAACCAGCCCACCAAAGTCTCGGCGCGTCAATGATCCCAGCCTCCTCATGGATGAGGCCCTCCAACAGGGAGTCCCCCGGGGTGAGCGGCCATCAGTCGGCGGCACCAGCGCCTTGCACACAGCCCTGCACAATCCGGCCCGCCGGGATTCCCTACGTCCGGGTTGTCGTGGTTGTGGTGGTGGTGGTGCCTGTCGAGTCGGACGTGGTGGTCTCGCTTGTGGTGGTCTTGCCGTCCGAAGAAACCGTTGTGGTGGAGGTGGTCAGCGTGTCATTGGAGACTGAAATAGTCTCCTTAATCTGCGTCCCCATGAAGCCATCTGCCCGCGCCGATTCGTCGGCGGCGACCTTGACATCCAACGTGATGCTGCCGGCATCAAGTTGATGCATCTTGCCGTCAATCTTTAGGGTTCCGCTCAGTTTCATGACAATGTCACTCCTCTATATCGATTTTGCGTTCCCGCTCCGTAATAAATTGCTGCACAGAACCAGGGGGCGCCTCCCAGCCTATTGATGGCCCGTTGCTGAATCGTCACTCGAATCGGGCTCGCCCTGCCAAGGGGCGCGGCCGCAGGGTGGGGCTCTGCGGCGGAACGCAACTCCTCCCCTGGTAGGAGGGAACGGCATCGGGCAGGGGGGCACATATCCACCCATGCTCCGATCCGCCCGGCCGGGGCCGCCAATAGGCTGGGACCATGACGATCATTACTGAGAATACCCGGCGCACCATGGCGGTTCAGGCCCGCGGATTGCGCAAGACGTACGGCAGGGGTGAAACCGAGGTGAGCGCCCTGAAGGGTGTTGACCTGGATTTCCCGGCCGGGCTGTTCACGGCCATCATGGGCCCCTCCGGTTCCGGCAAATCCACCCTCATGCATTGCCTGGCCGGGCTGGATTCGGTCAACGCCGGCACTATCCACTTGGGTGACACCGAGCTGACCGCCCTGAACGACAAAGCCCTGACGCAGCTGCGCCGGGACAGGATCGGTTTCGTCTTCCAGGCCTTCAACCTGGTCCCCACCCTCACCGCCGAAGCCAACATCACCTTGCCCGTGGCCCTGGCTGGCGGCACAGTGGATGCACAATGGTTCTCCATCATCACCACCACCCTCGGCCTGACGGAACGGCTCAAGCACAAGCCGCACGAGCTCTCCGGCGGCCAGCAGCAGCGCGTCGCCGTGGCCCGTGCACTGCTGACCCGCCCCGACGTCATCTTTGGCGACGAGCCCACCGGCAACCTGGACTCGCGCTCCGGCGCCGAGG
>JBDTQM010000161.1:0-8975 GCA_039932175.1 Specibacter sp. | reverse complement strand
GAGTTGACGGCGGCGCAGAACCGCACCGCCAGGGCTGTGCCGGTGGGCTCATCAATGACATCCACAGTCTGCGCCGGGGCCGTGGCGGACGTGGCGGAGTCAAGGAGCTGGGCAAAGGTGAGCCGTTGCTTCCCCACCACGACGGCGGTGTGCTGGCCGGAGGTGCGGGCCCAGTGCTGGAGCTGGTCAATGAATGGCATTGACTACATGCTAGCGAAACACAACGCGAATAAATTGCCACGCCGCCCACTGGGCAGCGGTTAAGCTGTTGCCATGACTTTTAATGAAGGTGCCCGATTGGATCCGTCGCAGGCTGAGGACCGCAGGGGCCGCACAGGCATGGGCCGCGGTGGCAAGGTGGGCCTCGGCCTGGGCGGCGGGCTGGTGGTGCTCATTGGCGCCCTGCTGGGCATCAACCCGGACATGCTTTCAGCACTGCTGGGCGATTCGGGCACCCAGCCCGCCATAGAACAAAGCGGTGCTGCCGGTTTGGAAAGCTGCCAAACCGGGCAGGACGCCAATGAACGACTTGACTGCAGGATTCTGGGCACGGCCAACTCGCTCAACAGCTTCTGGCCCGGATATCTGGCCCAGTACAACGTCAAATATTCGGTGCCCAAGACAGTGATTTTTACGAGCAGTGTCAGCACAGCCTGCGGTTCGGCCACCTCGGCGGTGGGACCGTTCTACTGCCCCGCGGACAACAGGGCCTACTTTGATCCCGACTTTTTTGCCCAGCTTGAGGAACAGTTTGGCTCCTCCGGCGGACCCCTGGCACAGGAGTATGTTGTGGCGCACGAATTCGGCCATCACGTCCAAAACCTGACAGGCTCCATCAACAAAGCCAAGCAGGGCGTGACGGGCGCACAGTCGGCTGCCGTACGCACGGAGCTGCAGGCTGACTGCTATGCCGGGGTCTGGATGCGGTACGCCTCAACTCAGCCGGCACCGGGCTCCCAGCAGCCGTTTCTGAAGGCGCTGACACAAAAGGACCTCAAGGACGCCCTCTCTGCAGCGTCCTCGGTGGGCGACGACAGGATCCAGCAGGCTGCCACCGGGCGCACCAATCCGGAATCCTGGAGTCACGGCTCCAGCGCACAACGCCAACAGTGGCTCTACACCGGCTACCAAAGCGCCGATCTGGCAGCCTGCGACACCTTCTCCGTCCCGAAAGTCTAAAGCCCGGAAACACCAAGAACCGCTGCCGTCCAGTGATGGACAGCAGCGGTTCTTTTAGTTGGAACGTCGGCCGCGGGAGCGGCCTGGCCGGCCCGGACTAGATGTTGAAGCCGAGGGCCCGCATCTGATCGCGGCCGTCGTCCGTGATCCGCTCGGGACCCCACGGCGGCATCCACACCCAGTTGATGCGCCATTCGTCAACGATGGGGCCCAGGGAGGCCTCCACCTGCTCCTCGATGACGTCCTGCAGGGGGCACGCCGCTGTGGTGAGCGTCATGTCCAACAGCAGGGCGCCGTCGTCGCCGTAGCGCATGCCGTAGAGCAGGCCCAGGTCCACAATGTTGACGCCGAGTTCCGGGTCAATGACGTCCTTGAGGGCTTCCTCAACGTCTTCGAGGTCGGTCTGGCCAGCAGCAACTGCTGGGCTTGTTTCGCTGATGTCAGTCATGATTACCTTCTTGGCGATGTGAGAGCGGCGTGGGGGGTTAAACCGTTGCCGACTCTGCAACCTGGTAGCGGTCGTAGCCTTCGTCTTCCAAGCGGTCTGCCAGTTCCGGGCCGCCCTGTTCGGCAATGCTGCCGTCAACGAATACGTGCACAAACTGCGGCTTGATGTAGCGCAGGATGCGGGTGTAGTGGGTGATGAGCAAGGTGCCCAGCCCACCGTCTTCGATGGCGCGGTTGACGCCTTCGGAAACAACCTTCAGCGCGTCAACGTCCAGGCCGGAGTCAGTCTCATCCAGGATGGCGAACTTGGGCTTGAGCAGTTCCAGCTGGAGGATCTCGTGGCGCTTCTTCTCGCCGCCGGAGAAGCCTTCGTTGACGTTGCGCTCAGCGAACTCGGGCTCGATGCGCAGCTGCGCCATGGCAGCCTTGACGTCCTTGGTCCAGGTACGCAGCTTGGGGGCTTCGCCGTCAATGGCGGTCTTGGCGGTGCGCAGGAAGTTGGTCATGGTGACGCCGGGGATTTCCACCGGGTACTGCATGGCAAGGAACAGGCCGGCGCGGGCACGCTGGTCAACTGTCATCTCCAGGACGTTTTCGCCGTCCAAGGTGATGGATCCGCTGTCCACGGTGTAGCGGGGGTGGCCGGCAATGGTTGCGGCCAGGGTGGACTTGCCGGAGCCGTTGGGGCCCATGATGGCGTGGGTTTCACCGGTATTAATGGTCAGGCTGACACCCTTGAGGATCGGCTTGACGCCCTGCTCGGTCGCAATGCTGACGTGCAGGTCCTTGATTTCCAGAGTCGACATACTCTATTTTCTCCTAAAAATGTTAATATGCTGGCCGCGACGCTACTGCGCGCTGACGCCGTTAAGAATGTTGGTGACGTCCACATAGACGTCGCTGCCGTGAACGCTCAGGGCAAAGACGGGCACAGGTTCAAACGCGGGCAGGGTCAGCGGTTCGCCTGTCTTGAGGTCAAACGAGCTGCCGTGTGCCCAGCATTCAATGGTGCCGTCCTCCACGTCGCCCTCGCTGAGAGAAATTTCTGCATGTGAGCAGGTATCTCCAATCGCGTGAAGCACTCCGTAGGAGTCCCGCACAATGGCGATGGGGTAGTCATCAACCTCAACCAGCAAGGAAGACTTCACCTGAACATCGTCGTCTTGGCAGACAATGACGCCGGCAGGCGTGGAGGAATCACTCACTGCGGTGTCGCCGCCAATTCGCGTTCCACGGCATCGCGCAAACGCTCTTCGAGGGCAGGAACCTTGATGTGCTGGATGACTTCATTCAAGAAGCCGCGAACCACCAGTCGGCGCGCCACATCTTCAGCAATGCCGCGGGCCTGCAGGTAGAACAGCTGCTCGTCGTCGAAACGGCCGGTGGCACTTGCGTGTCCGGCACCTTCGATCATGCCCGTCTCAATTTCCAGGTTCGGCACCGAGTCGGCACGCGCACCCTGGGTCAGGATGAGGTTGCGGTTCATCTCGTACGTATCAGTGCCTTCGGCCTGCTTGCGGATGAGGACATCGCCGATCCATACGGCGTGTGCGCCGTCGCCCTGCAGTGCACCCTTGTAGGTGACGCGGGACTTGCAGTTCTTGGTGGAGTGATCCACAAACAAGCGCTGCTCCAGGTGCTGGCCGGCGTCGGCAAAGTACAGGCCGTACATTTCAACCTCGGCACCCGTGCCGCTGTAACGGGCGGCAGGGGTGGTCCGCAGCAGGTTGCCACCGAGGTTGACGACGACGTGCTTAACTTTCGCGTCGCGGCCCACCAGGATGTGTTGGGCGCTGGCGTGCACCGTGTCGTCATTCCAGTCCTGGATGCTGACAACCGTCAGGTTGGCGCCGTCCTCAACAAGAATCTCAATGTTCTCGGAGAGAACTGCACTGCCGCGGTGGTCCAGGACCACAACGCCCGTGGCGAACTTCTTGGCGTGCACCACAATGTGGGCTGCGGCAGGAGCGTCGCCCTGGCCGGTCAGCGTCAAGGTGGTGACGTTCTCCGCGTTGCCGAGGAATTCTGCGGGCAGGGTCACGACAGTGGCTTCGGCGAAGTTTTCCCATGCGGCAGCTGCCACACGGTCTTCGGGGATGCCTGCCTTGCCGATGCGTGAGTCGTCGCGGCCCACAGTCTCAACCGTGACGGCGTCGGGCTTGGAAACCTCAATGACGGGTGCCGGGCCGGAGAGCTCCTGGCCCTTGACGCCAACACGGTCCAGGCCGCGCATGCGCTTGAGCGGGGTGAAGCGCCATTCCTCTTCCCGGCCCGTGATCAGCGGGAAGTCTGCCATCTTGTAGGAAGTCAGACGGCCTGCGCGGGAGGAGTCGGGAACGCCGACGCCGCCGCCGTGGCTGTCGCCGCCGTGGCTGTGGGCCTTGGCAGCGCTGCCGCCGAGGGGGCCGGTTTCGGGGTTGATCTCGGAAAGCTGTTCGCCCTCCTCATTCATGCCCTTGATGAATCCCTGCGACCAAGTCTTGGCGCCTGTTGTCTTTTCTTCTGTGAGCTCGGTCATTTAACCGACGGCCCCTTCCATCTGCAGTTCGATCAGGCGGTTCAGTTCAAGCGCGTACTCCATGGGGAGTTCCTTGGCGATCGGCTCAATGAAGCCGCGCACGATCATGGCCATGGCCTCGTCCTCGGGCATGCCGCGGGACTGCAGGTAAAACAGCTGCTCTTCGCTGACCTTGGACACTGTGGCCTCGTGGCCCATGGAAACGTCATCTTCTCGAACGTCCACGTACGGGTACGTGTCGGAGCGCGAGATGTTGTCCACCAGGAGGGCGTCACAGCGCACGGTGTTGGCCGAGTGCGTTGCGCCTTCACGGATCTGGACCAGGCCGCGGTACGCCGCGCGTCCGCCACCGCGGGCTACGGACTTGGAGATGATGGAGGACTGCGTGTTGGGCGCAATGTGAACCATCTTCGAACCCGTGTCCTGGTGCTGGCCCTCGCCGGCAAAAGCCACCGACAGGGTCTCACCCTTGGCGTGCTCGCCCACAAGGTAAACGGCCGGGTACTTCATGGTGACCTTGGAGCCGATGTTGCCGTCGACCCACTCCATGGTGGCGCCTTCGTGTGCAATGGCACGCTTGGTCACCAGGTTGTACACGTTGTTGGACCAGTTCTGGATGGTGGTGTAGCGAACGCGTGCGTTCTTCTTCACCACGATCTCCACAACGGCCGAGTGCAGGGAGTCCGATGTGTAGATCGGTGCCGTGCAACCTTCAATGTAGTGAACGTAGCTGCCCTCATCGGCGATGATGAGCGTGCGCTCAAACTGGCCCATGTTCTCGGTGTTGATGCGGAAGTACGCCTGCAACGGGATGTCCACGTGGACGCCCGGGGGGACGTAGACGAAGGAACCGCCGGACCAGACGGCCGTGTTCAGTGAGGCGAACTTGTTGTCGCCCACAGGGATCATGGTGGCGAAGTATTCCTGGAAGATCTCCGGGTATTCGCGCAGGCCGGTGTCGGTGTCAGTGAAGATGACACCCTTCTCCTCCAAGTCTTCACGGATCTGGTGGTACACCACTTCAGATTCGTACTGGGCTGTTACGCCACCGACCAGGCGGTTGCGCTCGGCTTCGGGGATGCCAAGCTTCTCGTAGGTGTTGCGGATGTCATCGGGCAATTCTTCCCACGTGGTGGCCTGCTTCTCCGTGGAGCGGACAAAGTACTTGATATTGTCGAAGTCAATGCCCGAGAGGTCTGCACCCCAAGTGGGCATGGGCTTGCGGTCGAAGTACTTCAGGCCCTTCAGGCGCATGTCGAGCATCCACTGGGGCTCGCCCTTTTTGGCCGAGATGTCGCGGACGACCTCTTCGCTCAGGCCGCGGCGTGCGTTGTCGCTGGCCGCGTTTTTGTCGGACCAGCCGAAGGCGTAGTTGCCTAGGCCCTCCAGCTCGGGGTTTCTTTCGAGGATGTCGTGGTTGGTGGCATCTGCCACGTCACCGTTGGCGCTCACATCCTGCGCTAATTGATCCGTCATCACGGCCTTTCTTGCTGATGGTTGGAAACGGGGTTCGGGACACGCCGGTTCTTTGGCGGTGTTTGCACCAATTTGCGTACTACTGCGCGTCCCGTGGGTACATGGGTGGTGCAGACATGTCCGCCACTGGCCATGGTGGAGAGCCTGCGCACGTCGACGCCGATCAGTCGGGAGAAAACTTGGGTTTCGGCGTCGCAAAATTCGGGAAAGGACGTGGCGAGTTCCTGGATGGGGCAATGGCCTTGGCAGAGCTGCTCGGCGGCCATGGCGGACCCGGCGTTGAGGGAGTTTGAGGTGGCCACAAAACGATCGGCATTGAGCGCATCGGCAAGTGCCTTGGATCGTGCTGCAACATCATGGCCGGCGGCGTCAACCAGCGGCTGGTATTTGGCTTCCATTGTGGCAAAGCGGCGTTGTGCAAACTCCACAACACCCTCCTCGCCCCGGGCGTCGGCGATCTGGTTCAGCGCCAGGGTGGCAATTTCCAGGTAGTCGTCGCCGATTTCAGTCTGGCCGCGCCTGGACACCACATATCTGCGGGCCGGCCGCCCGGCACCGGACTTGGCGTTGCTGATGAGCTTGATCTCAATCAGGCCCTCACGGGTCAGGGTGTCCAAGTGTCGGCGCACAGCGGCAGGCGTGAGTCCCAGCAGCGTGCCCAATTGGGCCGCGCTCACGGGACCCTGTTTGAGGACGGCAGTTAGGACGCGGTCTCGGGTACGTTCATCAGGCTCCACGCCGGGCAATGTCCCGGTATCAATTTGCTGACTCATTCACACCTCACACCCAATCGAAATAACACACAACATTAGACAACACAATTATGCCGTAATTAGTCCCCAGGTTCCACTAAGGTGAGCCTACCCACGCGGCGCCGGCGACGGCTCCGCCGTCGCGCCCTACTACCTCGCGTAGAATGGGCGGGTGCCACAGCCTCTCTCACCCGAACCTGCCCTGATCATCGAGGGGCTCATTAAAGACGTTGGTCCCATTACGGCCCTTGACGGCCGGATGAAAAGAATCGTCTCCAATATTAGTCTCCGAGCCCATTTTGGCCAGGTCACAGCCCTGCTGGGTGCCAACGGCGCCGGAAAAACCACCACCATTGAATGCGCCCAGGGCCTGCAAACCCGCACCGGCGGTTCCGTGTCGCTGCTGGGTGCGGACCCGCAGGACGCTGACGCCGTGCTGCGTTCCCGCGTGGGTGTCATGCTCCAGGACGGCGGGCTCCCCCCGTCGGCGCGGCCCATTGCCCTGTTGCGTCACGTGGCCAGCTTGTATGCGAACCCGCTGAGCGTTGATGCCCTGGTGGACCGGCTGGGCATCGCCGAATTTTCCAACACCACCATCCGGCGCCTTTCCGGTGGCCAAAAGCAGCGAGTGGCCCTGGCGGCGAGCCTGCTGGGAAATCCAGAGGTGTTGTTCCTGGATGAGCCCAGTGCCGGGCTTGACCCGCAGTCGCGCCTGATGGTCTTTGAACTGATCCGCGAACTGCGTGACAGCGGCAAGGCCATCATCTTGACCACGCACCTGCTCGACGATGCGCAGCGCCTGGCCGACTATGTTTACATCGTCAACCACGGCGAATCCGTCGCCGAAGGCACTGTTGCCGAATTGCTGAGCCAGTCAACGGCTGCGCAAAAACACCGCACCATGACATTTGAGACGGTGCCGGGCCTGAACACCGCTCCCCTGGAGCGCAGCGGCCTGGCATGCACGGAAACGCGCCCCGGCGCCTACAGCCTGTCAGGATCCTTCACCCCCGCCGACATGGCGGCGTTCGGCCAATGGTGTGCCGACAACAACGCCATGCCCACCTCTGTGCACCTGGCCTCACAGTCGCTGGAGGATGTTTTCCTGGCCGTGTCCGCCATGGCGGCACCTCCCGGCACGGCATCCGCTGGCACACCTTCCGGCACGGCATCCGCCAGCACTGAACCGCCGCGCGCAGAATCGGAGCTCTCATGAGTACGCCCTCACTTTTCGCCGGCGAGAGGACCACGCGTCCGGCCACACGCATGCGGCGTGTCATCAGCCAGGGCGGCTATGAGGCAGCCACCATGCTGCGCAACGGTGAGCAGCTGGTCCTGATGGTTGTCATGCCGCTGCTGGGCCTGATTGCCCTGACAGCCACTCCCCTGCTGGACGGCATGGGGCACAGCCGCGTGGAGATTGCAGTCCCCGGCATCCTTGCCCTGTGCGCGTTGTCCACGGCGTTCACGGGACAGGGCATCGCCACGGGCTTTGACAGGCGCTACGGCGTGCTGCGGTTCCTCTCCACAACGCCACTGGGCAAGGGCGGGCTGATTGCCGGCAAGGTCATTGCCGTGCTTGTGGCCCTGTCCATCCAGGTCGTCATCATCTCCACGGTCGCCGCGTTCCTGGGCTGGCGTCCCCCAATTGCCGGTGTGCTGCTCGGGATTCCCCTGCTGATACTGGGCGCCATCACCTTTACGGCCCTGGGCTTGTTGATTGCCGGGACCGTGCGTCCGGAAGCAACCCTGGCCATCACCAACCTGGGCTGGATCTTGTTTGCCGCACTGGGCGGCATCGTGCTCCCGGCCGGCAAGTTCTCGGCGTCAATGGCCAGCTTTGTCCAGTGGCTGCCCTCCGGCGCATTGGGCAACGTGATGCGCGCTGCGCTCATGGAGAGCCGGCTCGATATTTTTGCACTGGTCATCCTGCTGGCGTGGGCGGCACTTTGCTCGCTTGCCGCCGTTAAATGGTTCAAATGGAATTGAAAGATGTGAATGACGTGACACCTCCCTCCACTGCCAAGCGCTCCTTTGCCGACCGCCTGCCCACAAGCATCACCCCGGTCCTGCGGCGCCTGTCCATTGCCTCGCTGGTGGGCCAGGGCGTCCTCATTGTTTCCGGCGGCGTCGTTCGGCTGACCGGTTCCGGACTGGGCTGCCCCACCTGGCCCAAGTGCACGGCCGAATCCATCACCAACACCCCCGCCATGGGCATTCACGGTGTCATCGAGTTCGGCAACAGGACACTGACATTCCTTTTGGCAGCGATCGCCCTAGCCATGCTGGTCATGCTGTGGAACCTGCGCAAGGAACGCAAGGATTTGTTCTGGCTGGCTTTGGGCCTGCTGGCCAGCATCCCGGCACAGGCAGTCCTTGGCGGCATCACTGTGCTTTCCGGACTGAACCCCTATGTGGTGAGCCTGCACTTCCTGGTCTCGGCCGCACTTGTGGTGGTTTCCATGTTGCTGGTTATTCTCGTCACGTATTTTTTTCTGGGTAGTATTCGTGCCATGATCATACCTGGTATCGCAGTACCTTTATCGTTACTGGGTACTTTTGCTGTGATGGGAGGTTTTTTTAAAACAAGTAATAATTACCCT
>JBDTQM010000160.1:0-8991 GCA_039932175.1 Specibacter sp. | reverse complement strand
GACCTGGCCAAACGGGGTGCTGGGGATGGGTGCGCCCCAAATCTTGCCATTGACGACGGCGGTGCGCCAGGAGTCGGGTTTGAGTGCGGCCAGGTTCGGGTATTCCAGGACTGCGTCGCCGGAGAGGTAGGGGGTCAGATCCTGGAATTTGGCCTCCAGCATGGGTCCCACGTTCGGGATGCCCTGGTTCGGCGGGATCCACATGAGGTCCGGCAGGTCACCACCGGCGAGAATGGTGGCGAACTTGGCCGGGTAGCCGTCTCCAATGTCTTCAACGATCTGCATCTTGAACTCGCCGCCCAGTGCTGTGTTCAGGCGCTGCCAGAAGGGGTTGTCCGGCATGGCCGGGGCCATGACCTCGAAGGTTTCCGAGAGCACGCTGATGGGTCCGGTAAGCGGGGCGCCCTGGGTGGAGACCACTGGCTTGGGCATGGTCAGGAATCCGGATTCCAGGCCATCGGCATTGCCGGGAAGATCGGCGGTGACGCCGGTGAATTCCTTGTAGGTGGGCAGGACCACCTTCTTGGAAGCTTCGGCGCCAGCGCCATTTTTGGCTCCCCCGCCGCTGCAGGCGGACAGGGTTCCGGTCAGGGCAATGGCGGCGACGGATGCGCCGGCGAGGCCCAGGAAGTTCCGGCGTGAAACCCCGGCTCCGTTGACAGCTCGTTTCATGTCTTTTCCTCTTTCAGGTTTGTGTGGCTTGTTGGCTTGCTGGTGGGTTTGCTTGCGGAAGGGGTTAGCCCTTGACGGCGCCGGTGATGACTCCCTTGTTGAAGTGCTTTTGCAGGAACGGGTAGACGATGAGGATGGGAACCAGTGCCACGACAACGATGGCCATCTGCATGGACTGCGGCGGCGGGCTGGTCGCGACGCCGATGGCCTCCGCCATGGAGCCGCCCTGCACCACGTAGTTGCGCAGCACCAGCTGGACGGGGTACAGCGTCTGGTCGTTGATGTAGAGCATGGCGTTGAAGAACGCGGTCCAGAAGCCCACGGCGTAGAAGAGTCCGACGACGGCGATCACTGCCTTGGACAGCGGCAGCACGATCTTTCGCAGGATCATGAAGTCACTGGCCCCGTCGATGCGGGCTGCCTCAATCAGCTCGGTGGGGATGTTCATGAAGAAGGAGCGCATGACCACAAAGTTGAAGGCGGCAAAGACGCTCGGCAGGATCAACGACCACAGCGTGTTCAGCAGTCCCAGCTGCTTGACCATGAGGAACATGGGGATCAGGCCCGGGGCAAAGAGCAGGGTGAACAGCACCAGCAGCAGCACGGGCCGTCCGAACATGACCGGCCGGGAGGTGGCGTAGGCCATCGTGATGGTGACGAAGAGTGCCAGCAAGGTGCCGACGGCCGTGATGACGGCACTGACGCCCAGGGCCCGGAACATGAACTCGCCGCTGAAGATCGCCTCGTAGGCGGCAAAGGTGGGGTTGGTGGGCCAGAGGACAAAGCCGCCGGCCGCGATGAGCTGCTTGTCATCGGCGAGCGAGGTGGAGACCACCAGCAGGATCGGGATAACGATCGAGAGACTGATCCCGCCGACAATCACGGCCTTGATGAAGTTGTAGAGCGGTGATGCCGGCTCCTTCCAGGCGGGTCGGCCCGGGTTGAAGCTCAGTGCCTTGTTGCGGCGCCGGGTGGTGCGCCGCTCCTGAAGTGTTGCGGTCATGATTTTCTCCTTATACGGCTTGGTCCTGGCCGGGGCCGGGATCAGCCGACCTTCTTCTGGAAGATTCCGGGTTCCCCCATGCGGTGGGCCAGCGAGTTGGCGCCCCAGATGAGCAGTGCGGCAACCACGCCCTTGGCCAGGCCCGCGGCGGCACCTAGGCTCCAACCGCCGCCGACGACGCCGGCAAAGTAGGTGAAGGTGTCGAGCACTTCGGCAGCCCCCGCCCCGACGGAGTCATGCTGGAGCAGGAACTGCTCGAAGCCGACGCTGAGAATGTCGCCGATGCGCAGGATCAACAGCAGCACAATGATGGAGCGCAGCCCCGGCAAGGTGATGTGCCACATGCGGCGCCAGCGGCCTGCGCCGTCGGCGGCTGCCGCCTCGTAAAGGGAGCCGTCAATGGCGGCCAGCGAGGCCAGGAAGATGATCATGGCCCAACCGCACTCCTTCCAGATGAGCTGGATGGTGGCCAGCAGGGGGAAGGTGTCGGGGTTGGTCATGAACGGGATGGTGTCCAGACCAAGATCGCGCAAGGTGTTGTTGACCAGTCCGGCCCCTCCCAAGACCTGCTGGAACAAGGCGATGACCAGGACCCAGGACAGGAAATGCGGCAGGTAGACCAGCGACTGGAACCAGCGGCGGATCTTGGTGCTGATGAGCGAGTCCACCACGAGTGCCAGGCCCAGCGGTACGGGGAAGAAGAAGAACAGCTGCCAGACTGCCAGCACCATGGTGTTGCGGAACGCCACCCAGAAGTCCGGGTTGAAATACAGGTCCACGAAGTTCGTCAACCCCACCCAGTCGCTGCCCGAGATGCCCAGGAACGGCTGGTAGTCCTGGAAAGCAATGACGTTGCCCAGGATCGGGATGTAGAAGAACAGTGCCAGGAACAGCACTCCCGGGACCATCATGATGAGCATCTGCTTGTCCCGGCGCAGGCGCGACTTCCAACTCACCTGGCGCACGGGCAGGCCGTCGTGGTCCACCGGCAGCTTGCCGCGCTTGCTCTTGTTGCGGCCACTGCGGGCTTTGCTCACCGCTGGGATGTCATCCGTGGCGGCAAGCCGCTCGACCGACTCCTGTTGCATTTGGCTCATGGCTCTCCTTGTTTCTACTGAGGCTGTTCGTCCCCCTGCGGCACTGCGGCGTGGTGTTTGTGACCCCCACCATGTTAACCGTTTAACAAATATAAGTGATGCGTCCCATAGATGCAAGAAGTTGATCTAAGTTTCATTTTCGAGACCTACATCCATCATTGAGGGTGCTAATTAAACCCCGTTTCCATGGCACGCTGGACATGGCAGCGATGAGAGTTGATCGCTGCGCACCCATCGTCAGCAAGAACAATCACCTGTGGAGGCAAGCATGGGGACCAGCACATCCGCCCACGCCAGCACCATCCCGTGGACACACCACGAACCCCTGAACGCCGCCCAGCTGTCCCCGGACACCGCGGGCTTCCACGCCACTGAGAAGACCGTTCAGGACCCGGCGCCGCTTCCCGTGCATGCGCAGGAACGGACCGTTGTGAGCGTCACGGATTTTGGCGCAGATCCCTCCGGCGCCGCGGACTCCGCTGCGGCCGTTCACAACGCCATCCTGCACGCCAAGTCCCTGCGCGCGCCGGTCACCATCACCTTCCCGCGCGGGCGCTACACGATGTACCCGGAGGGCATGCCCAAACGCGAACTGTACGTCTCCAACACCGTGGGCCGCTTCCCCGAGTTCAAGGTCAAGAACGTGGGGATCCTGCTCGAGGACATGCACGACGTCGTCGTTGACGGGTTGGACTCGGAGCTGACCTTCCACGGCCGGGCCACCCAGTTCGCGGCCATCCGCTCCACCGACGTGACCATCAGGAACTTGCGCACGGATTGGCATGCACCGCTGGTCCTGGACCTGACGGTGCTGGCCAGCGGGGTCCGGGACGGCTTCGGCTTCCGCGACATCAAACTGCCGGCCGGCGTCGGACATGTGATCAACGGCGCCACCGCCACCTTTACCGGCGAAACCAGCCCGGCAACAGGCATTCCTTACTGGTCCCACGGGCCCGAGGTGGCGCTTGAATGGCAGAACCAGATTCGGGACCTGGCCAGCGGCCTGACGCTGCGTTCGCCCCTGCCCCTCTGGACGGGGTCCGTGTCCGTGGAGGAGCTGGGGAACAATGTCCTGCGGGTTCGCTACGACTCCCCCGTGGATCCCGGCGATGCCGGAAAGGTCTACGAGCTGCGCCAGCGCCCGCGCGACACCCCCGGCGGCTTTATCTGGGAATCCGCGCGCGTGGAACTGAAGAACCTGGCGCTGCACTACCTCCACGGCTTCGGCATTGTGGGCCAGCTCAGCAGGGACCTGTCCCTGGACGGGATCATCCTGCGCGCCAAGCCGGGCACTTGGCGGCAGAGCGCCGGGCTGGCCGACTTCATCCAGCTCTCCGGTGTTGCCGGCAAGGCGCAAATCACCAACTGCCTGTTCGACAACCCGCACGATGACCCCATCAACATCCACGGCACCTATGTGCAGGTGGAGGCTTTCGACAGGCCTGCCCGCACGGTGACCCTGAAGTACATGGAGCCGGACACTGCCGGCTTCCCGCAGTTTTACCCGGGCGATGAACTGCGTTTCCTCAAGCGCGCCACCATGCTCGCCGACGGCGCGGAAGACTACAAAGTGGTGGCCGTGACAGGGCCCAACGGCATGGACACCGCCCACGACCTGGAGCGCATGACCGTCACGGTTGACCGGGAGCTGCCGGCGGATCTGGCGGCCGGGAGCTACGTTGCGGAGAACATGACGTACACGCCGGAAGTCTACATTGCCGGGAGCACGTTCAAATCGGTCCCCACGCGCGGCATCCTGGTCACCACGCCCAAGCCGGTGCTCATTGAGCGGAACCACTTCGATGCGATGGGCATGGCCAGCATCTACATTTCCGCCGACGCGGACTACTGGTACGAATCCAGCGGCGTCACGAACGCCACCATCCGCAACAACGTCTTTGACAGGCCCGCGGGCGGTTGGGCTGCCATCTGGTTCGACCCCACCAACGCCGAATCGGAACCGGATCGCAGCGTCCACAGCAACATCACCATCGACGCCAACCGCTTCATGCTCCCGCCGGGCGGTTCGCTGCTGGCGGGCAAGTCGGTGGCAGGGCTGTCCTTCACCAACAACGTTGTGGGGCACTTCGCCCCCACCGCGGACACGCCGTCCCCCGGCACGGATGAACTGTTCAGCTTTGCCGCCAGCCGCGGCCTGAACTTCGCCGGGAACCACTACGCAGACGGGTTCAACGTGGTTGCCGTGATCTCCGAAATGCCTGCCGACGAGGTCAACGGGGCCGACGACGGCGTCACCACCCGGGTGCGCGACGCTGCCGCAGGCATTGCCGCAGGCCTTGCCGCTGCCGCTGACGCTGCCGAGCAAGCGGCAGCGGACGGGCAGGGCGCCGCCTTGCCCAACGCCGCAACGCCGCGGACCCCCACCCTGGCGGCCCCGCTGCTCGAACCCGTGTGGACTGGTGTTGCCTTCGGCGCCCCGGCCTCGCCCCTGGCGTGGCTCGCGCATGCCCCGGCCGGGACCACGCAGCTGGCCGTTGCGCTCGCGGCTGCGGAGCCGGGAACATCACTGCACATCAACTACAACGACCGGCGGATCGCCACCGCCCAGGATGGAAACTATGTCCTGGGGCTGCTCTCCGGGCCCAACATCCTGGAGGTCGCTACGCTCAGTTCCGACAGGCGGACCGGCCAAACGTACCGCTGGGTGGTCATCGCGCAGTAGCCGGCTGCTGCGTTCCGACCAGGGCGGGCGCGGGTTTCCGCGCCCGCCCTGGTGGAACTACGCCCGGTTGACCACCAGCACCACGCCCCGGCGCGGCGTCACGGTGATGGCGGTACCGGGAGCAAAAGTTGCGGCGTCCTGGAAGCCGTCCACGAAGGGCGCCACCGCGGCAGCCGTTGCCAGGTGCGCGAACTCCGGGGCAAACTCCAGCGTCACGGACACTGGTTCCGGGGCCCAGCTGGCCAGCGCCGTGACCAGCCCTGACGGCGTGAGCCAGGACGTGGCCAGCACCTCGGGGTGGCTGCTGCGCACAGGCACATCAACAGCCCAATGCCCCACCATGGGCGCATTCGCCAGGCCGTGCCCGGCCCAGAACGACCACAGGGCCCTGTTGTCCACGCGCGGGGCCCGGCCCGTCATGCCAAACACCAGGCCCCGCCACGGGTTGCCGCCGCCCTCAAGCATCTCGCCCATCAGGCCGAACGGGATGCCGGAGACCTCCACGAGCCAATACGCCGGATCGGTGTTGTCGTAGTCAAAGTACTCGCCCAGCCACAGCCTGTCCGTGTAGGGCAGCTGTTCCATGTACATGTTCGCGGAGGAGGCGAAGCCGTCCTTGTCGTTGAACTGGTTGGCCGAGTGGATGTCGATTTCCGGGTCCTCGCAGCGCCGTGCCAGCACCTTGCGCACACGCTTCATGGCGTGGCGGTCATAGGCGATGTCGTCCAGGTAGATGCCGTCCAGACCTGTCCTGCGCACCAGTTCCTCGAGCCCGCGGATGTACCAGTTTTGCAGGCGCGACTCCCCCGCCGTCACCACGGCAATGTCGTCAACGTTGGGCGCATACCAGGCCGACACATAGTGGGCGCCGGCATGTTCCTGCGGCCAAATGTGCCCCTTTCCGGGTCCGTCGCTGAAGATCTCCTGGCCCAGGGACAGCATCGCCAGCAGCTCCGGGCTGTGCCCCGTCAGCTCCCGCACCGTGTCATAGACCTTGACCTTGAGCCCTGCCGCGTGCGCCTGCGCGGTGTACGCGGCCAGCGCGTCGGCGTGCAGCAGGGGGTCGTTGATGAACGGGGCCAGGGCCGTGGCATGGTGGATGTTGATGACGGAAGCCCCGGTTGCGGCAATGTCCGCCACGCTGCCCTGGTCGTGGAAGTACCTGTTGCGCAGCTGGCGGGCCGGATCGATCGGCTTGAACGGGGTCAGCAGCAGCCGGAAACCATAGTTCAGGCTCTCCCCCGGCGCCATGGTCCGTCCGCCGCTGAACGCTTCAAGCACGACGGCGTCGCGTCCGTTCGCGCTCCTGCCCGCCCCGAGCGTGACGCCGGCCCCGGCGGTGTCCGCACCCGGATTGGCCCAGGATTGAGGGGCGATGAGCGGCTTCTCGCGATAAAAGTTGGTGTTGAGCGGGCGCTCGTAGTTGTCGTCCCGCAGGGCCAACTGGACGCCGATGTTGGTATCGCCCAGCCACAGGGAGTCCTGGTTCCTGGTGGCGACCTCCCACATCCAGTCGATGCGCTCCGGGCGGGTGCCGCCGGGCACGCCGAGCCCCATGGCGTAGGGCACGGCCGCGGGATCAAGGGACACGGTCAACGCCACATTGTTTAGTTCCACGGGTCCGGCCCCGTCCGGGACGCTCAGCCGGACGGCGAACTCGGCGGCGCCGTCGGCCTCCAACTGCCCTTCCACCGTGACGCGCAGGGGCGTGTCCGCACTGGTCCAGGAGCACTCCCAAGCCACCCTGGCCGGGCCGTGGGTGGTGAAGGCCAGCGACGAAAACTCCCATGCCGCGGGGCCCTGCACCGGCTCCGGCAGCAGGCCCAGGGGCTCGAGCAGGAGCGACCGGGCCGGGCCGTCAAGGGCCGTCACGGCGGAGGTGAACGTGGAGCCCAGCTGCGCCGGCAGTCCGTTGGGGGCCAGCTCAACCGTGCGGCCCATGATGGACAGCGTCCGGCTGGATTCATCGAGACTGACGGCCGTGAACGGCGCCACCAGCTCGTCGTCCTGGGCCAGGGTGGAGTCCAGCCAGGCCAGGCGCCGCAGTTCGCGGGGGTCGCCAAAACCGCCGGCGGCGATGTCCGGTTCGGCGTCCAGCGCCACGTCGAGGCGCACAGGCAGTTCAGCGGTCCCGGCGGACGTGGCCACGGTGATGACGGCCTCCAAGGCGGAACCGGCGGCAGATGCGGGCACCGGGACCACCACAAACAGCGCCTGGACGGCCCCGTCCGCCACGGCCAGCGTCTTGCTGAACGGCCGGCCCAGGCGGTCAACGCCGGCCGTGTTGATGCAGCGGGCCGCAACGGATGCGCCATCCGCCCGCGCGGCAACGGTCACGGTGACGTCGGCAAGGTCGGCACAGGCGTAGAGCCCCAGCTGGATGACGTAGTCCTCGCCGGGCTGCGCCAGCACCACGAGCGACTCAGGCCTGCGGGCTGCCCCGGCCACGGCCGCCGGACCCGCAATGGCCCAGTGCGCCGGGATGGCATCCTTCAGGGAGATGGCATGGCGGCGGTCCTGGGCAAAGAGCATGAAGGGTGCGCCGGCATGGGCAGCGTGGAGTGCCGCCAGTTCGGCGTCCGTGGCGATGAAGTTCATGGGGGCGAAGGTGTCCCACTCGCTCGCAGCCTCGTAGCGGATTGCCGCGGCGGAAGGGGCATCGCTGGCGCTCAAGCCCTGCTCGGCCCAGAACACGCCCGGCGAAACAGCGCCCACCCAGGCGGGGTCCGCCGTCGGACGGGCGGGCAGGTACTGGGCCTGCGGGTAGTGGGCGTGGCCGGCCATGGAATAGGGCAGGTAGTAAAAGAAGTAGTCGCCGGCACCGTCGATGGGTTCAAAAGTGAACGTGCCATGGGCCCGGTTCCGTTCCCCGGTCACCACATTGCGCACCCGTGTGCCCGTTGCGGCGGAGACCACAATGACGTCAACATCTGCCGGCGTGGGATCCTGGCGGCGCCACGGCAGGGTGGCGGTCACGGCGCGGCAGCCCGGCGGCAGCGCGGCCACGGTCACCACTATCCGATGGTTGCCGTAAAGAAGCTTGTCCCACCGGCCAATGCCGCACTCCAGTTCGGGGTGCAGGCGGTGCGGGGTGGCCAGGGACGAAGGGGCGGGCATGGCAGGCGCCGGGGTGGGCATGTGAAGCAACTCCAAGGGTGTCGACAGTGATCCTCAATCCTTGCCTGAATTTTCATGATTGCAAAGCGTTATTACAGTTCATAATTACTCACATTGGCGCTTGGCGCGGAGCCCACACGCCGGGCCCCACGAAAAAAGCGCCCCGTTCCGCTTGTGGCGCCCCGTTAACGGGGTGCCACAAGCGGAACGGGGCGCCGTCCTCGTGCGGTTGGGCCCACGTGCGGTTGGGCCCACGTGCCCGAGGGTCCCGACGCGAGCTTGCGAGCGTTGGGAGGGTGCGGGGATTACCCTTGGACGCCGAGCGTCTTGAGAATCAGTTCGCGCACGCGGCCGGCGTCGGCCTGTCCGCGGGTCACCTTCATGACGCCGCCAACAATGGCACCCACAGCCTGGACCTT
>JBDTQM010000159.1:0-9006 GCA_039932175.1 Specibacter sp. | reverse complement strand
AACAGCGCCATCCGGCCGTTTTCCTCGTCCCACGTGACGCTGACGTCCACTAGGTCCGTGCCGCCAAAGCGGGCGTTCTCGTACTTGTCCGAATCCACCTGCGTGCGCATGATCTGCCCCTTGGCCAGCTCGGCCATCCGGGCAAACGGGTAGAAAATGCTCTGCCGCCACGCCGGACCGTTTTCCTCCGACAGGATGGGGGCAATGACGTTGACCAGCTGGGCCTGGTTGGCGATCTTGACGCGGTCGCCGTGGCGCAACAGCGAGTTCAGCAAGGTTCCCACCACGACGGCGTCGGTCACGTTGTAGTGGTCCTCGATCACCCTGGGGTGTTCGCGCCAGCCCGACGCGTTGACCCGGTGCGGCTGGTCCTCGGTGTCCAGGCCGCTCTGGTACCAGACGTTCCACTCGTCGAAGGAGAGGTTGATGTGCTTCTTGTGCCGGCCCTTGGCCCGCACCGAATCCGCCGTGGCCGCCACCGATTCAATGAAGTAGTCCATGTCCACGGCACTGGCCAGGAAACTGCCGGCGTCGCCGTCGTGCTCCTGGTAGTAGGCGTGCAGGGAGACGTAGTCCACCTCGTTATAGGCGTGGGTGAGTACCGTCTGCTCCCATGAGCCAAAGGTTTCCATCTGGGAGCTGGAGCTGCCGCAGAGCACCAGCTCAATGCTCGGATCGACAAACCGCATGGCCTTGCCGGCCTCCTGGGCCAGGCGGCCGTATTCCTCAGCCGTCTTGTGGCCAATCTGCCACGGTCCGTCCATCTCGTTGCCCAGGCACCAGAGCTTGATGTCGAACGGATCCTTGTGCCCGTTCGCAGCGCGCAGGTCAGAGAGGTAGGTTCCGCCGGGGTGGTTGGCGTACTCCACGATTTCCCGCGCGGCGTTGACCCCCCGGGTGCCCAGGTTGATGGCTTCCATGATCTCGGTGCCGGCCTTGCGTGACCAATCCACGAACTCATGCAGCCCAAACGCGTTGCTTTCCAGCGTGTGCCAGGCGCCGTCAAGACGGCGCGGGCGGTTGGCCACCGGGCCGATGCCGTCCTCCCAGTTGTAGCCGGAGACAAAGTTGCCGCCGGGGTAGCGGATCACCGTGGCGCCCAGTTCCTTGGTGAGCGCCAGGACGTCCTTGCGGAAGCCCTGCTCGTCCGCCTCGGGGTGGCCGGGCTCGTAGATCCCGGTGTAGACGCAGCGGCCCATGTGCTCCACAAAGGAGCCGAACAGGCGCCGGGGCACCTCTGAGATGGTGAAATCGCGGTCAATGCTGATCCTTGCGCGGGACATGGTCTGTGGTCTCCTTGAGAGTTGTTGGTTGTGTGGGTGTGGAACGGATTTAGGTGCCGGCCAGGCCGGTGGTGGCAATGCCCCTGACGATCTGGCGCTGGAAGAACAGGAACACCACAATCAACGGCAGGGCCGCCAGCAATGCCGACGCCATGTTCTGGGCGTACTGGATGCCGTAGGCGCTCTTGATGGTTTGCAGGCCCACCGGCAGCGTCAGCAGGGAGCTGTCGTTGGTGGCGATGAAGGGCCAGAGGAAGTTGTTCCAGGCGCCAATGAAAACGAAAATGGCGACGGCGGCCAGGATGGGCCGGGAGAGCGGAAGCACAATCAGCCAGAAGATCCGCAGCCGGCCGGCTCCATCCACTCGTGCCGCATCCTCGAGCTCGTGGGGGATCTGGTCAAAGAACTTCTTGAGCACAAAGACCATCGCCGGGGCAATCACCTGGGGCAGGATGATGGCCCAATAGGTGTCGATCAGGTGCAGGGACAGCATCTGGTAGAACAACGGGATCATGAGCACCGGCGGCGGAATGATGATGGATCCGATGATGGCAGCCATCAGCAGCTTCTTGCCCCTGAACTCGATCCGCGACAGCGAATAGGCCGCCAGCGCCGAGATCGCCAGGGTTATCACTGTGATGGCCGCGGAGGTGAACAGGGAATTCCACGTCCAGAGCGGGATGTTGCCCTCGGTGAGCACCTTGGCGAAGGCGTCGAAGGTGAAGCCCGACGCCGGCACCCAGGTGATGGGGGTGGCTGCGGCTTCCGTCTCGCTCTTCAAGGCCGTGGCCGCAGCCCACACAAAGGGAATCAGCCAGATGATGGCAAAGAACACAACAACGGTTGTGGCCGCCACGCGGCCCAGCGGAAACTTCTTCCGCGGCCGTCGGGCCGGTGCTGCCGGGGTGGAGCGGGTGGGCGGTGCAAGGGTCTGCGTGGCCATGTCATGCGCTCCTTTTGCGGGTAACGAAGAACTGTCCGATCGAGAGGATCACGATGAGACCGAAGAAAATGAAGGAAATGGCCGAGGAATAGCCCAACCGGTAGCCCGTGAAGCCGGTCTCGAAGATGTACTGGACAATGGAGCGGGTGGACCCGGCCGGTCCGCCGGCCGTCATTTGGTAGATCTGGTCAAAGACCTTCAGTGATGCCAGGATCTGCAGCATGACGATCAAGGCCGTGGTGGGATTCAACTGCGGCAAGGTGATGGAGAAGAACGTCCGCCAACCGCCGGCTCCGTCCAGGGAGGCCGCCTCGTAATGTTGCTGCGGAATATTTTGCATGGCTGCCAGGTACAGCAGGAAGTTGAAACCCACCGTCCACCAAAGCGTGGCGATCACAATGGACCACATCGCCACGTTTGGATCGTTCAGCCACGCCACCGGTGCGATGCCGAATTTCGCCAGGAAATCGTTGATGAGACCCAACTGCGGGTTGAACATCCAGGTGAAAAAGAGCGACACGACTGTGGAGGCGAGCAGGTACGGTGCAAAGAAGGACAACCGCCAGAGCCACTGTGCCGGCAGGCCAAGATTGACCAGCGCTGCCAAGCCCAAGGCCACCAGGACCAAGGGGACGGTGCTGACAACAGTGAAGTACAAGGTGTTGCCCATGGACCGCCACATGTCGGCATCGCCAAAGGCCTCCACGTAGTTGGCCAGCCCAATCAGGGAGTCGTTGGCTCCGGTCAGGGACTTTCCTGTCAGGCTCATGTAGCCGCCGTAGACGAGCGGCCACACCAGGAAGGCCAGAAAGAAGACCAGGAAGGGTGCGGCAAAGGCCCAGCCATGCAGCGTGTCGCGCCGCGTGCCTGCGGCCCGCCGAAGCGGCGGGGGAGCCGGCGTTTTGGGCGCCGGGTGGTTGATGACGGATGTGCTCATGCGATGGACTCCCTTGTCCCGAAAGATGGTTTCTTTCCCGTGGCGGGTGGCTTTGGTGCCATGGGGCTACACCGGGTTCGGCTTGGACAACAGCGTGTCCAGGCGTTTGATGAAGGCGTCCCAGCCCACTGATGCCTTGTCGCGGCCCAGGAAAACGTTCTGCACGGTTTCGGCGAAAAAGGACTGGAAATCCGAGCCGGACCCGGTGAACCAGGCCTGCGGATCGTAGTTGATGATGTCCGCGGCGCCGGCATAGTGGGCCTGCGGCAGCAGCGCCTTGTACTCGGCTGACTGGACCACCGGCTGGTAGGCGGGGATGTGGCCGGCCTCCGCCCACGCCAGGGATCCCTTGAGGACGTCGCTGACAAACTTATACACATCCTGGCGCTTGGCCTCGTCCATTGACGCCTGGTGCGGCAGCACGAAGGCGTGCGAATCCGCGAACGCGGCCGGCGTGCCGAACAGCGTCGGAATGGCCATGGCCTCCAGGGCAATGCCCGCCGCCTTCATGGTGGGCAGTTCCCAGACTCCGGAGAAGAGCATGCCAGAGTCTCCGCCGGCAAACTCGGCGATGGCGGTTCCGCCGTCGCCGCTGCGCGTGGCAAGGGTGCCGTCGAGCATCGAGGTGATGAATTCCAGGACAGTGATGGCAACATCCCGGTCCGCCTGGGCCGGCTGGCCCTGGGTCAGTACCATGTCCGCGCCGTGCTGCTTGTAGAACGTGTAGAACATGCGCCACATCTGCGCGCCGTCGCCCAGGTAGCCGTAGGACAGTCCATACTTCCCCGTGGCCTTCTGCAGTTCCTTGGCCACGTCCAGAAATTCGGAGGGGGAGTCCACCGGTTGAAGCTGCCCGTTGGGTGCCAGGACGCCGGCCTTCCGGGCAATGTCGGTGTTGTACATCAGGATGAACGGATGCGAGTCCAAGGCCAGGGAGTAAACCTTGCCGTTCAGTTCGCCGCCCTTCCACACCCGTGGCGCAAAGTCGGAGGGCTGGATGCCGTTCTCGGCGAGCAGCGAGAGGTCCCAAGGATCCAGCAGTCCGCCGGGCGCGTAGCCGGGCATCCTGGCCGCGTGCATGATGGCCACCTCCGGCGGGCGTCCTCCCGCGGAGGCCATGGCCAGCTTCGTGTAATAGGGGGCGCCCCACGCCAGGACGGTGGGATCGACGTGGAAGTCCTGGTGGGCGGCGTTGACCTTGTTGATCATTCCCTGCATTTTGATTCCGTCGCCGCCGGAGAGCAGATGCCAGAATTTCAGCTGCTCCGCACTGGCGGCCGCTGCCGGGCCACCGCAACCGGACAGTGCTCCTGCTCCCAGCAAACCGCCCAAGAGGGCCCCACCGCCAACCATCAGCTGCCGGCGGGACATTCCTTGGCTGTTGCGGCTGGTATCGCCGTTAATTCGATTCACCCGTCACTCCTTTGGACGCGTTGGCACCGCTCACTGGAATCCAGCGGTTAGGTGCGAAAGCAGATTTGATGCTTTGAAGAGCTATGTTTTTTATGACCTGCCTCACAGATTACATCGTTGTAATGTTCGTGGCAAGACATTTTTGTTAGCGCGCACAATTTTTCTTCCGGGGGAGAATTCGGGCGGATTATCCCCGGCTGCCGCCAGCGCCGGTGCTGCCGCGCTCCACGATCCGGTAGGGGAGCGGGACGTCCACCACTGGGCGCGTCGGGTTGCCCATCCGCTCCGTCAGCAGGCGGAGGGCATTGACGGCCAGGGCCTTCTTGTCGAAGGACACGGTGGTGAGCGCCGGGACGGCAAACTGCCCGTCCTGGATATCGTCAAACCCGGCCACCAGGACGTCTTCCGGCACCCGGTGCCCGGCGTCGGCCAGCACGCTCAAGGCTCCGATAGCCAGCGAATCTGTGAAGCAGAAGATGGCGTCCGGCAGTTCGTTGTCAGCCAGGAATGCCCGCAGCGCCTCAGCGCTGCCCTGCGGGGTCCAGTAGTCACAGCCGATCTCCAGCCGCGGATCATGGGGGATGCCCAATTCCGCCAAGGCATCCCGGTACCCGCGGGAACGCAGCAGGGACGTTGCCGATCCACGTCCCTGGTCCGCGCCCACCACCGCAATGCGTCGCCTGCCGTTGCGGGCCAAGGCCAGCGTCATGTCCTTGGCCGCTGCCAGGCTGTCCACCCAGACGCGGTCTGCCAACTGCTGGGCCACATCGCCCAACAGGACAACGGGGGGAAGCGTGCCGCCAACCCGGATGGCGCTCTCATCCAGGGCCACAGGGTTGAGGATCAGCCCGTCAATAAGGTTGGTGCGGGCCCTGGACAAGAGATCGTGTTCCCGCTGGTGGTCGAACCCCGTCTCCTCGATCTGGACGCTCCAGCCCTGATCGTGGGCCGCTTCCACAATGTGATGGGCAACTTCGGCCGAATACGGTGTGCTCAAATCCGGCAGCGCCAGGCCAATCACGCCGGAGCGGCCGTTGCGCAGGCCACGTGCGGACAGATTCGGAACGTAGTCCAGCTCCGCGAGGGCCGCTTCCACCTTGATCCGCGTCCGTTCGCTGACAGGAACCATGCCGTTGACCACATTGGACACGGTCTTCGGCGACACCCCCGCGCGTGCTGCAACGTCCTTGACAGTGGCGCGCACAGATCCCTCCCTCTCCCCAGGAGTCGGTGTGGCTTTCCACCCGACATGTCCGATGCTACAAGACCGTGCCCTTGCACTCCCGCCACGAGGCTGGCTGCGGTCCCGAGGCAGCCGCATGTTGGGCTCGGTCTCAGGCGGGACGAGCCGGCCGCATGATGCCCATGGCAGAGAATCCCGAGACCGGAGCCCTGAGCCCACACCCGCAAGGTAGACGCACGTCACATTTCGCCGACTTGAGGTTTGTCCAAGAAATTTTGATTAACCGCTTGACCAGTCATCAATTGAGCGCTTATTGTCATGAATAACCGCTTAACCATCGACAGTGAGGTAACGATGAATCATCCAGGCTTTTACCAACCGGACGCTGCATGGGTCGGAGACATCATCCCCTGGGAAGAGGATGGCGTGTTCCACCTCTTCTACCTGAACGAGACACGCAAGTCCCCGAAAGAGGGCATGCCCTGGCATCGCGTGACCACCGGGAACCTGGTTGATTTCCACGAAACCGGCGTGGCCATCGCCTCCGGCGGCCCTGCATCTGCGGACTTCAACATTTACACCGGCAGCATTGTGCTCGACGGCGACGGCATCCACCACGCCTTTTACACCGGCCAGAATCCAGCCAACCCGGGCCAGGACGGCCTCCCCGTGCAGCTCGTCATGCACGCCACGAGCCGCGACGGCATGCAAACCTGGGCGCGCCACGATGCCCACACTTTTGGTGCAACCGAGGGCTATGAGACCGCCGACTGGCGGGACCCTTACGTCTTCTGGGATGAGGAAACACAACTCTGGCGGATGCTGATCACCGCACGTCACGCCCAGGGGCCTGACCGGCGTCGGGGCGTGATTGCACAGTGCACCTCACCCGACCTGGAACACTGGACCCCCGCGCCGGCCTTTTGGGATCCGCGCCGGAACATTGCCCATGAATGCCCCGAGGTGTTCCAGTGGGGCGACTGGTGGTACCTGGTTTACTCGGAATTCAGCGACGCCTTCACCACGCGCTACCGCATGGCACGCAGCCTGGCCGGGCCGTGGCTTGTGCCGGAACACGATTCGCTGGACGGACGCGCGTTCTACGCCGCCAAATCGGCCGCCCGGGACGGCCGCCGCTTCTTCTTCGGCTGGATCGCCTCCCGTGAAGGATCCAGCGACGACGGCGCCTGGCAATGGGCCGGCACGATGTCCGTGCTGGAAGCCACGCAGCGCGACGACGGCACGCTCGCCTTCCACCCCGCCGACGAATTGCGCAAGACGTTCTCCGAACCTGCTGGCGAAAGCATCTCCGGCACCCGCCTCAGCGCACCCGACGGCTACTCGGACCTGCTCTCCCCGGAGGATGCCCCGGACGCATTCAGGGTTGTGGCCCGCTTAGACATTGCCGAGAATACAAGCGAATGCGGCGTCCTGCTGCGGGCAAGTGCCGACGGCGACGAAGGGTACAGCCTGCGCCTGGAACCGAAGCGCGGACGGCTTGTCTTCGACCGATGGCCGCGCCGCGCCACCGGCACCGAACAATGGCAGATTTCCGGCGACGTTCCGCACGCCGTTGAACTTGAGCGGCCAGTCACGCTGGAACCCGGCAAACACGAACTGGAAGTCATCGTAGACGGAGACCTTTGCGTAGCAACCGTTGACAACTCCACGGTCCTAAGTACCCGCATCTACGACCGGCCAACAGGCCGCGTGGGCGTGTTCGTTGGCGAGGGAGACGTCACCGTCACCGAGTTTTCGCTGTTCACCCGTGGATTCACTATGACTTCACCCATCCCGGAGGCCGAGCTCGTCGCCGCCGTGAGCTAGATCCACCTCACGTTTTATCAACTGTGCCATCAATCAATCAATCAATGGAGATTCAAGACATGCCCATGAAAAGGCACAAGGCCGCAGTCTTTGCCGCCGTCGTCGCCGCCACGCTGGCGCTCACCAGCTGCTCCGGTTCATCCGTCGGCGCCGTTTCCAGCAACGTCAACCCGGAAGGAAAAATCGTTCCCCGCGAGATTTCCTGGTTGCTGTCCCGGCCGGCCGACGGCGGCGTCATCACGGCAATGAAACAGATCGCCGACGAATACGCCAAGTCCCACCCAGGCTTCTCGCTCAACCTGGTCACCACCCCGGACCGGCCGTCGTACATTCAAAAGTACGAAACGCTGGCCGCAGCAAACAAGCTCCCCGAGCTCTTTGACACCGACGCCACACCCTTCGCGCAGAAGCTTGCCAAGCAGGGGCGCATGATCGATGTAGATACGCTGCTCAAGGACCTGAATCTGGACAAGGACTACCGAACGGCAGCGCTGAACTACCAGCGTTTCGATGACGGCTCCTTGTACATGGTCCCGTTCGAGTTCCAACTCGAATTCTTCTGGTACAACTCCGCAATGCTGAAAAGTGCCGGCGTTGCAGTCCCCAAGACACTGGATGACTTCCCGGCGATGTGCAAGGCGCTGCGCGCCAAGGGCGTCACCCCCATCGCCCTGGACGGACAAGACCAATGGCCGCTGGAGCGCTACATGGCGTACTACCCGTTCCGCATGGCCGGACCGGACTACATCCAAAACCTCAAGAGTGGCAAAGCAAAGTTTGCCGATCCTGCCGGCAAGGCGGCCGCAGAGTGGTTGTACAACCTCGGCAAGGCTGGCTGCTTCCAGGAAGGGTTCTCCTCCACCGGATACGCCGATGCCCAGGCCCTCTTCACCTCGGGCAAGGCAGCCGTCTACAACATCGGGACGTGGGAACTGGGCAACCTCGCCACGAAGAAGCTCGACGCCGGCGTGCGCGACTCCGTTGACTACTTCACCCTGCCCACCATCAAGGGGACCGTGACCAAGGACAACGAGCACGTCACGCCGTCGGGCATCGGCATGGCCATCAACGCGAAAACGTACGACCCGCTGGTGCGCGACTTCCTCGCCTTTGCGCTGAAGAAGTACCCGGAGGTCTACGCCGGCACGGGTGCACTCTCACCGACGACGACGGCTAACACCACCATCCCCGCCGACGCCACCGGCTTGTACGAGCGCTCCGTCAAGCAGGCCGGCGATGTGGGCACGGACATTGCGATGCCCTGGGACACGCAGCTGGACCCGGCCACGAACACCCGCCTGCAGCAGGAACTGACCCTGCTGGTGCAGGGCAACATCACGCCCGACGAATTCATCAAGACCATGGATGAGAACTTGGCGGAGAACAGCAATGGCTAGTACAGCGCAGGTCGCGGCGGCCG
>JBDTQM010000158.1:0-9014 GCA_039932175.1 Specibacter sp. | reverse complement strand
GGCGGTGTGGAGGTCCCGGCTCGGATCCCCGGTTGGACCGAGACCTACGCCCGGCCGCACGCGCAAAGCCCCATTTTCCCCTTGCCACCCCTGTATGCCGGCGAAGGCCTGTAGTACTGTCAGAAATTATCCATGGTGCAGAACCAGTCCCGCACCAGAGCCGCACACAACCATGCCAGCGCTATCTACGACGAAGAAGCCGGTGCACCACAATGAACACACTCGAAAACGTTCCGGGCCCAGAGCCAACGTTCATCGTCAACGGTGACGGGCGCTCCTTCGGCCCGGGAGCCTCTCACACAACAGCCCTCGAATGGCTGCGCGAAAACCGCCTGACAGCGGCCAAGGAGGGCTGCGGCGAAGGCGAATGCGGCGCCTGCGCCATCCTGGTCGTCCAAACGGACCGGGAGGGTGCAACAAGCTGGACTGCAGTCAACTCCTGCCTCATCCCGATGGCCTCGCTCGACGGCCAGGAGATTGTCACCTCCGAAGGGCTGGGCTCACCGGAACACATGCATCCGGTCCAGGAGGCGATGGCCTCCGGCGGAGGGTCCCAGTGCGGATACTGCACCCCCGGATTTGTGTGCAGCATGGCGTCCGAGTTTTACCGTCGGGACAGGGCGCCCCAAACCCGGGATGCGACGGCGTCCACCCACGGCGAGCGCGGCGCCAATGGGTTCGACCTGCATGCCCTCAGCGGCAATCTGTGCAGATGCACCGGGTACCGACCCATCCGCGATGCAGCCTATTCATTGGGAACACCCGCCGATGATTCATGGGCCCGGCGCCGCGACGAACCCGCCCCGGGTTGCCGCGAAACGTCTCTGACAAGGTCCGACGGCCGGTTTGTGCGTGCCACCACCCTTGCGCAGGCCACCGCACTGCTGGCAGAGAACCCCGCTGCAGTCCCCGTCGCCGGGAGCACGGATTGGGGAGTCGAGGTCAACCTCCGGGCCAGCCGGGCTCCGCTGGTTGTCGCCATCGACCGAATCCCTGAGCTGGATTCCATTCTGGTCAAGGACAAGTGGATTGAGATTGGCTCCGCCGCGCCACTGTCTGACATTGAGCGCGTGCTCGACGGCAGAATTCCCCTGCTGGCACAGCTCATCCCGCAATTCGCATCCCGCCTCATTCGCAACCGGGCAACGCTTGGCGGAAATCTGGGGACGGCCTCCCCCATCGGAGACAGCGCGCCGGCATTGCTCGCGCTCGAGGCTCACATTGTTTTGTCCTCCACCGCCGGGGAAAGGGTCCTCCCCCTGGCGGAGTACTTTACCGGCTACCGCACAACGCTCAAGGAGCCGGGCGAACTCATCAAGTCGGTGCGCATCCCCCTCCCGTTGTCTAATCTGAGTGCTTTCCACAAGATCGCCAAACGCCGCTTCGATGACATCTCCAGCGTCGCCGTCGCGTTCAGCCTGCAACTGGATGGCAAGGTGGTCACCAAAGCCCGGATCGGGCTGGGCGGGGTCGCTGCCACTCCGCTGCGCGCATACGCCGCGGAGGAAACCCTCACAGGCCAACCCTGGACCCGGGAAAATGTTAGGCGTGCTGCCGCGGTCCTGGGCACCGAGGGGACGCCCATGGGCGACCACCGCGCCAGCTCCGCCTACCGCTCAGTCATGCTGTCAGGCGCACTCATCAAGTTGTACACGGAAAACCTCGTGATCGCGGAGGCCACATCATGAGCCACCTTTCCCGCCGTCCGGCCGCTGCCGTTGTCGGTGAATCCATGCCCCACGAGAGTGCGCGCCTGCACGCAACAGGACAGGCCCTGTACACCGATGATTTGGCCCAGCGCACAGCCGGTGTGCTCACGGCCTGGCCTGTCCAATCACCCCATGCACATGCCATGGTCCGTTCCATGGACACAGCCGCTGCCCTGGCCATCCCCGGCGTTGTCCGCGTGCTCACCGCCCGGGACGTCCCCGGCGTCAATGACTGCGGGATCAAGCACGACGAACCCTTGTTTCCCTCCGAGGCGATGTACTACGGCCACGCAATGGCGTGGGTGCTCGGCGAGGACCAGAACGCGGCCCGGGCGGGCGCCGCCGCAGTCGTTGTCGACTACGAGCCCCTCCCCTCCCTCGTCTCCGTCGCGGAGGCAATCCAGGCACAGTCCTTCCAAGGGACGGCCCGAACCATCAGCCGTGGCGACGCCGATGCCGCCTTGGCAACTGCTGACAGGGTTGTTTCCGGTGTCACCGAATTCTCCGGACAGGAACATTTCTACCTGGAAACCCAGGCAGCCTTGGCCACCGTCGATGAAGGCGGCCAAATCTTTGTGCAAAGCAGCACCCAGCACCCGTCCGAAGCCCAGGCCATCATTGCGCATGTGCTGGGCCGGGCCAGCCACGAGATCACTGTGCAGAGCCTGCGCATGGGCGGCGCCTTTGGTGGCAAGGAAACGCAATCCCATGGATTTGCCGCCATTGCCGCCATGGCCACCCTGCTCACCGGCAGACCCGTCCGGGTGCACCTGAACCGAACCCTTGACATGACGATGACGGGCAAGCGCCATGGTTTTCACACCTCCTGGGAGGCAGGATTCTCCCGGGACGGAAAGCTGCAGGCCCTCAAGGCTGTGCTGACGGCCGACGGCGGCTGGTGCCTGGACTTGTCGGAAGCCGTCCTGGCGCGGGCCATGTGCCACGTCGACAACAACTATTTCATCCCCCATGTGCAGGTCGACGGCCGGGTGGCCAAGTCCAACAAGACGTCCCAGACAGCTTTCCGCGGCTTTGGCGGGCCGCAGGGAATGCTGATGATTGAGGACATTCTGGGGCGCAGCGCACCACTTCTGGGCCTGGCGCCGGAGGACTTGCGGCGCAAAAATTTCTATAGAGACGGCGACAGCACACCCTATGGGATGCCGGTGCGGCACGCTGATCGGGTCGCCACCATGTGGGAGGCGGCACTTGAGCGCAGCAACTTTGCCCAACGCCGTCGCGAGGTGGATGCCTTCAACGCGGCCAATCCCTGCCGCAGGCGCGGCTTGGCCATCACGCCCGTGAAGTTTGGCATTTCCTTCAACCTTGTGGCACTCAACCAGGCCGGCGCCCTGGTGCACGTATATAAGGATGGCTCGGTGCTGATCAGCCACGGCGGCACCGAGATGGGCCAGGGACTCCACACCAAGATGCTGCAGGTTGCTGCGACCAGCCTTGGCATACCGCTTTCCGGCGTACGGTTCGCGCCCACCCGCACCGACAAAGTCCCCAACACCTCAGCTACCGCCGCAAGTTCGGGAACTGATCTCAACGGCGGCGCCGTCAAGAACGCCTGCGAGCAAATCATTGGGCGCATGGCGGTGGTCGCCGGCGGCATGCTCGGCGTCTCCGCGCGTGATGTGTGCTTCTCCGGTGGCATGGTCGCTGGCTTGGGTGTCCCGGACCGGAGCTTCACCTTTGCCGAGGTTGTCATGAAGTCCTATCTGCAGCGGGTGCAGCTGTGGGCCGCCGGTTATTACCGCACCGAGGGCATCCACTGGGATCCCGAGCTCATGCAGGGCGAGCCCTTCAAGTACTTTGCCGGCGGCGTCTCCGTCACCGAAGTTGAGGTTGACGGGTTCACCGGCGCCTACAGCACCCGCCGGGTGGACATTGTGCACGACGCCGGAGATTCCCTGTCACCGATGATTGATGTTGGGCAAATCGAGGGCGGCTACGTGCAAGGGGCGGGGTGGCTTACCCTGGAGGACCTGCGGTGGGACGAAAGCGAGGGCCCCCATCGCGGGCGGCTGCTGACTCAATCGGCAAGCACCTACAAACTTCCGAGCTTCTCCGAAATGCCGGAGGAGTTCAACGTGCACTTGATGGAGCATGCTGCAGAGGAAGGCGCCGTCTACGGCTCCAAAGCGGTGGGTGAGCCCCCGCTCATGCTGGCCTTCAGCGCCCGGGAGGCTGTTCGTGATGCTGTCAGCTCGTTCGGACCGGGAGGCCGCAGCGTGGAACTGGCGTCTCCGGCCACGCCGGAGGCCGTCTTTTGGGCCATCCAGGGATCATGCGAGGCTGCCGGCACATCATTCACCGACAACGCCCTGGACGCCGCGGCATTCCAGCCGGTCAGGCTGAGGCCGTAGGGGCCGGCATGGACTGGTTGGATGCGGTGGTGAAGCTGCGCGAGCGAAACGAGCCGGGCGTTGTCGCCACGCTCGCACAGGTGCGCGGCCATGCGCCACGAAATCCCGGCGCCAAGCTGGTGATCTCCCTGCATGAGACGTGGGGAAGCATTGGTGGCGGCAACTTCGAGGCCAGCGTCATAGACCGGGCACGGGAACTCATCAAGGCAGGCACCGGCTCATCCGAACTGGTGGCTTTCGCCCTGAACGACAAAGCCCCCGCCACGCACGGCGTGCAGTGTTGTGGTGGGGAAGTCAACGTCCTGCTTGACGTTCTCAACCCCAGGCGGACAGTGGCAATTTTTGGGATCGGCCACGTTGGCTACGAGATAGCGCATATTCTTGCCCGGCAGCCGCTGAACCTGCTTCTGGTCGATTCACGCCCGGAAGCGCTGACCGCCGACCGCATCCAGCCCCTCATGACGGGGCCGGCCACGACCACTGTCCACCTCGAACCGGCACCCGAGATTGTGTTGCGGGATCTGCCGCCCGGGGCCACAGTTCTTGTCCTCACCCATGACCACGCGGAGGATCTCTTGATTTGTGAAGCCGCGCTGGGGGCCAGGCCCTGCTACATCGGCCTCATCGGGTCCCGCAGCAAATGGCTGCGCTTTCGCAAAAAATTGCAGGATGAGGGCCATGGGGACAGCGAGATCGACCGGATCACCTGCCCCATTGGCCTCCCATCCATAGCTGGCAAGGATCCAGCCGCCATTGCCATCGGCGTCGCCGCCGACCTGCTGGCCCGCTGGGAAAACCCCGCTGTTGCCGCAGGAGCCCCGGGCCAGCCAGCAACCACCCGGCTCAGCTGATCAAATCCGCCATGACTGCCGTGCGGACCACCATTTTGCCCGTGTTGGCGCCCTGCATCATGTTCAGGAGGGCGTCAACGGCATTCTCAATGCCATCCACCACCGTCTCGTCGTAGGCGATGTTGCCCGCGGTGAACCAGGATGTCATGCGCCCATTGAATTCCGGTGCAAGGTCAAGGTAGCTGCCCAAGGTGAAGCCCTTGAGCGAGAGCCCGCGGGTAATCATGTTGACCATGTTGTCCGGCCCAACCTTGCGCTCCGTGGTGTTGTAGCCGGCAATGGCGCCGCACAGGGCTGCCCTGCCGCCCGGGTTGAAAACGTCAAGCGCAGCTTCCAAATGCTCGCCGCCCACGTTGTCAAAGAACACATCAATCCCGTCAGGGGCGGCCGCGGCGAGCTGCTCGCGAACAGGGCCGCTCTTGTAGTTGAACGCCGCGTCGTAACCATACTTCTCCGTCAGCAGGGCCACCTTTTCATCAGTGCCCGCCGAGCCAATGACGCGCCCGGCGCCCAGGAGGCGCGCTATCTGTCCGGCAGCTGTGCCCACGGCGCCGGCGGCACCGGAAATGAACACCGTGTCACCGGGCTTCATGGCAGCCACCGCCGTCAGGCCAACATAGCCGGTGAACCCCGTCATGCCGAGAATTCCCAGGTACAGCGACAGGGGCACGCCCGGAATCTCCGGAACAATCTTGAAACCGGCAGCGTCTTCCTGCACCACATCGCGCCAACCGAACTGGTGGAGCACCACGGCACCCACGGGAATGTCAGTACTAGCCGACTCAACCACGCGGCCAATGGCACCGCCTGTCATGGTCTCGCCCAGGCCAAAGGGTGCCGAGTAGCTCTTGGCCGCGCTCATGCGCCCCCGCATGTAGGGGTCAACCGAGATGAACTCGTTGACAACACGAACCTGACCCGAAGCCAGCGGCCCCAAGTCAATCCGGACCGTCGCGAAATCGTTGGGGCTCGGCCAGCCAACGGGACGGGAAGTGAGTTGAATTTGCGTACTCGTGGAAGTGATCACAGGGTGACCTTTCGTGTGGAGACTTGCGAAGATTGGCCGGTGGCGCCCGGGGCCCGCGCTACGGCGGCCGCCGGCTTGGCGTATTATGTAATGACTGGTCCACTATATAATGGACTGATCAGTTCACAAAATGAGGGGTCACATGGGACGCACGCAGGCCTTCGACACTGACGAGGCAATTCGCGCCGCGCGCACGGTTTTTTGGGAGCATGGCTACGAGGACGCCTCGCTTCCGGACCTTGAACGTGCCACGGGACTCAGCCGCTCCAGCATTTACCACGCCTTCGGCAGCAAGCGGGGGCTTTTTGATGCCGCCATCAAGAGCTACCTGGCGGAGATCATTGAACCCCGGCTGCGCCCGCTCAATGCCCCAACCGTTGCCCCGGACGCAGTCACCGACTACTTCACCGGCCTGCGTGCAGCCCTGGCCCGGCGCGATTCACTGTCGGCCGGCAATGGCTGCCTGCTCCTGAACGCGGCCGGCGCTCCCATAGCCAATGAGTCCGCCGTCAGCGACGCCATCGCAGGCTACCGGCAGGAGCTCAATGCCGCGTTGAGTCTTGGCGTCGCCGCCCACAAGCCCGGCCTTGACGCCGTCGCACGCCAACAACTGGCAACTGTCCTGACTTCCCTGGTGATTGCGGCCATGACCCTGTCCCGCATAGACAACGCACAGGCCCTGGCAACACTGGACACGGCACTTCAGCTGCTGACGGACTGAAAAGACACCGCATCGGCAGTCAGGGGGAATGCCGCGCCAAGGCGGTAGTGTCATCTAACATGAGCTCGCAAGAAAAGTCCGCCACATCCACCGACACTGCCGTTGACGGCGTGGCCGCCCCGGATCCGGACGATGCACGCAAACCACAGGATGTGACTGAAGTAAAAAAACGGTCGTGGAAGTACATCGCGAAACGCTCCCTTGCCAAGTTCAGCGCCGATGGCTGCACCGATCTGGCCGCATCACTAACGTATTATGGCGTGTTGTCACTGTTTCCGGCGATCCTGGCGCTGGTTTCCATCGTGGGGCTGGTGGGCCAGGCGGAGCAAACCACCAAGGTGTTGCTGGACTTGATGGACAAGCTTGGCGGTTCCACAGTGGTGGATACCATCAGCGGACCGGTGGAAAACCTTGCCAGCTCCCGGGCGGCAGGATGGACCTTCGCCCTCGGTCTGCTCACAGCATTGTGGTCGGCCTCTGGCTATGTGGGTGCGTTCAGCCGGGCCATGAACAGGATCTATGGCACCGATGAGGGCCGCCCCGTGTGGAAGCTGCGCCCCGCACTGTTGCTGGTGACCTTGGCCACGGTACTGCTGGTGGCGGGCATTGCCCTGCTGCTGGTGATCTCGGGGCCCATTGCCCGGGTCCTGGGGGATGCCATTGGCCTTGGCGACGAAGCCGTGACCGTTTGGGACATTGCAAAGTGGCCCGTGGTTGGCCTGCTCACCATTGTCCTTATCGCCGTCCTGTACTACTTCACCCCCAACGTCCAACAACCCAAGTTCCGGTGGATCAGTGTCGGTGCCGCCGTCGCGCTGATCTGCGCCGTGGCGGCCTCGGCAGGCTTTGGCCTGTATCTGGCCAACTTTTCAAAGTACGACAAAACCTATGGCGCCATTGCCGGCGTCATCGTGCTGTTGTTGTGGCTGTGGATCATTAACCTGACACTGCTTTTGGGCGCCCAGGTGGATGCCGAACTTGAACGCGCCAGGCAGCTCCAATCCGGCATCAAGGCCGAAGCCCAGATTCAGTTGCCACCGCGTGACATCAGCGCCAGCCTGAAGAAGCAGCAGAAGGAGCTTTCGCTGGTTGCCGAAGGGAAGGAACTTCGGAAAAGGTTCGCCCCGGACTCCGAGCTGGATGAGCCTGCCACAAGCCAGGAAAGGAAGGCTCTCCTGTGGCTGGCCGGCATCGGGACAGCTGTGGCCGCCGTCGTAACGCTGCGCAGGCGCAGGCGCAGGACGGGACGCGGCCAGTCCGCCGCCAAGGATTGAGCCGGTGCAGCATTTTGACCTTGTCATCATCGGCACTGGCTCGGGCAACTCCATTCCCGGCCCGGAGCTGAGCCACCTGCGCACAGCCATCGTCGAGGACAACCTCTTTGGCGGCACGTGCCTGAATGTTGGCTGCATTCCCACCAAAATGTTCGTCCACCCCGCAGAACTGGCCGACGCCGCCCGCCATGGCAGGGCATTGGGCATCGACGCGCAGCTCAACGCCGTGGATTGGCCGCGGATCCGGGACAGGATCTTTGCCCGCATCGACGCGGCTGAGGCCGCCGGACGGGCCTACCGGGAGGGGCCCGACTGTGAAAATGTGAGTGTTTTTGCCGGCCACGGCCGCTTCACCGCCCCCCAACAGCTGAGCATTTCCCTGCACGACGGCGGCACTGAAGTGATCACGGGCGGAAAGTTTGTGCTGGCGGCAGGATCCCGTGCCGTGATGCCCGACATTGCGGGCTTGTCCGACCCCGGGGTCACGGCCCACACCTCCGACACCATCATGCGCATCGACGCGCTCCCCGCCAGCATCGCCATCGTGGGTGGCGGCTTCATCGCGGCCGAGTTTGCCCACGTCTTTTCCTCCTTCGGGGTGGCCGTCACGCACATTGCCCGGGGCCCGGCCCTGTTGCGCAATCAGGACAGCGACGTCTCCAAACTGTTCACCAGGGAGGTCGCGTCCCGGTATGAGGTACTGCTGGATTCAACCGTTGAACGGGTCACGGCCGGCGGGCCCGGCGTCGTGCTTGAGGTCAAGGGGCCGCACGGGTGCAATACCGTCGCCGCCGAGCTGCTGCTCATCGCCATTGGCCGCCGATCAAATGCCGACAATCTCGCTGTGGGCGCTGCCGGCATTGCTGTGGACGACGCCGGGCGGGTGGTGGTTGATGAGTACCAGCGCACCAGTGCGGAGGGGATCTTCGCCCTGGGTGATGTGTCCAGCGCGCACCAGCTCAAGCACGTTGCCAACCACGAGGCGCGGGTGGTCCGGCACAACCTGGTCCATCCCGGATCCATGATGTCCGCCGACCACCGCTTCATCCCGGCCGCCGTC
>JBDTQM010000157.1:0-9118 GCA_039932175.1 Specibacter sp. | reverse complement strand
GTCCGAGCGGCCGATGGAGCTGGTCTTGAAAACCAGTGTGCGGTAACCCCGTACCGCGAGTTCGAATCTCGCACCTTCCGCGCGTATGAAGGGAAGCAGTCTCATCACGAGACTGCTTCCCTTTTCTTTTGCCCGGACGCTGCCCGCCGCCGCGCCCGGCCCGCGCCCTGAGCCGCGACGAAACATGCCCGCCCCGCCGTCGAACAGCCTTGGCCTTTTGGCTCATTTTCTCCAAAAACCCGGGTTTTTCATTGACCGTGGCCGTCCGTTCATGGTTGATTCACATTCACGTGGTTTGCTCAAGCACATTCCTGCGCGGCAGCTTGGGGGCCGCTTTTTGCCGTCCCCCAACATTGAAAACTGCGGATCATCATCACTCGCGGCACTGGGGAGTGCCACACTTTTGAGAGTTGGAGACATGACGAGCAACACCTTTTTCAAGGCGGGATTGGGGGCGGCGCTGGCACTTGGCCTGGCCCTGGCCCCCTTGGCGATTTCGCCGGCCCTGGCCACGGACACCACGGCGCCCACCGCACCCACCGCCACTGCTTCAGCCGCCCCCGTTGAAAGTGCGACGGCGGCACTCGCGCCAACCGGCGCACTCGCCCCCGCTGTTGCCTTGGCGGGCACCCTGGCGGCGCCGCACGTGGTCATCAACGAGGCCTACCTGAACGGTGGCAGCGCCAACTCCACCTACAAGAACAAGTTTGTGGAACTGTACAACCCCACCGGAGCGGACATCAGCCTCGGCGGCTGGTCGCTGCAGTACCGCTCTGCCACCGGCACTGTGGCGCCCACCGGCCTGACTGCCCTCACCGGCACCATTAAGGCCAACGGCTACTTTTTGATCAAGGGCAACTCCAACGGTGCCGTCGGCAAGGACCTGCCTGCGGACGACGCCGACTCGAGCGGTTTTGCGTTTGCGGGCGGCGGGGGAACCCTTGTCCTGTCCAATCAAGCCGCCCAGTTGCCGGCAGACTTGGCCACCGGTTCCTTGATTGGCACCGCCGGTGTTGTAGACCTGCTCGGCTACGGCACCTCAAACACCTTTGAAACTGCTGCCTCAGCGGCCGCCTCCGTCACGGCATCGCTGAACCGCACCGGCTTCGCCGACACGGACAACAACTCCGCCGACTTCGCCGTGGGCGCCCCCACCCCCACCGGGACCGGCGGCGGCGACGAACCGCCTGCCCCGCCGGTTGACTCCGGGGCCAGGACCATTGCCGAGATCCAGGGTGAAGGCGCTGCGAGCCCCCTGGCGGGCACCACAGTCACCACCAAGGGCAAGGTCACCGCGGCCTACCCCACCGGCGGCTTCAACGGCTACTTCATCCAGACCCCCGGCACCGGCGGCGACATTGACCTCGCCACCCACAAAGCCTCCGACGGCGTGTTTGTGTACTCACCCGCCACCGTGTCCGACGTAAAAATTGGCGACTACGTCCAGGTCAAGGGCCTGGTGCTCGAGTTTGGCGGGGCCGCAGATGCCAACAAATTGACCGAAATCAGCGTTGACGCAGGCAACCTGGCGACGCTCGCGGAGGCCGCCCCCGAAGTCAAGGCCGCCGTGGTCGCCCTGCCCGCAACGGACGCCCAACGGGAGTCACTTGAGGGCATGCTGGTGGCGCCCCAGGGCACCTTCACCATCACCGACAACTTCTCGCTGAACAACTACGGCGAGATTGGCTTGGCCGCCGGAACCACCCCGCTGGTCCAGCCCACGGCCGTGGCACCCTATGGCTCAGCCGAATACATCGCCAAGGTTGCCGAGAACGCTGCCCGCGCCATCAAGCTCGACGACGGCGCCAGCACAAACTTCCTCAGCGCGGCTGGCGCTTCCGTTCCCCTGCCGTACCTGAGCCAGGGCACGCCCGTGCGGGTGTCGTCCAAGGGCGAGTTCGGCTCCCCGGTCATTTTTGACAACCGCAACAACACCTACAAGTTCCAGCCGTTGACGGCGCTGACCCCGGCGAACGCCGGCACGGTGCAACCCATCGGCTTCGGCAACAACCGCCCGGCAGCCCCGAAGAACGTCGGAGGCAGCCTGAAGGTTGCCTCGTTCAACGTGGAGAACTACTTCCCCACCACTGGGGACAAGGACCCGGGCTGCCAGTTCTACACCGACAGGGACGGCAACAAGGTGACCGTCAAATCCGGCTGCCTGCAGCGTGGTGCCGCCGACGCGGTGAACCTCAAGCGCCAGCAGGACAAGATTGTGGCCGGCATCAGCGCCTCCGGCGCCGACGTGCTCTCCCTGGAGGAAATCGAGAACTCGGCCAAGTTCGGTCTGGACCGCGACGACGCCCTGGCCAAGCTGGTCACCGCCTTGAACACGGCCGCACCGGGGGTGTGGGACTACGTCCGCTCCCCCGCCACCGTGCCCGCCCTGGCCGACGAGGACGTGATCCGCACGGCGTTCATCTTTAAGAAGAAGGCGGCCGCACCCGTCGGCGAATCGGTCATCCTGGACGACGCCGCGTTTACCGGGATTGCCCGCCAGCCACTGGCGCAGTCGTTCAAGGTGGCCGGTGCCGCGGACTCCGCCAAGGTGCTGTTGATTGTCAACCACTTCAAGTCCAAGGGCTCGGCCCTTCCCGGCGACACTGACCAGGGGCAGGGCAACTCCAACCTGGCCCGCACGGCCCAGGCCAAGGCGCTGGTGACGTTCTCCAGCGGGCTGCAAACCGCTCAGGGCACCGACAAGGTTCTGCTGATGGGCGACTTCAACGCCTACGGCTTTGAGGATCCCATCAATGTCATGACGGCCGCAGGCTACGTTGACCAGGACCCCAAGACCGGCAAGCACTCCTACAGCTTCGGCGGCATGGTCGGTTCACTGGATCACATCCTTGCCTCGCCCGCCGCGGAAGCCCTGGTCAGCGGCGCGGACATTTGGAACATCAACTCCGCCGAGTCCGTGGCCATGGGCTACAGCCGCTACAACTACAACGCCACGAACTTTTACCAGCCCACCCCCTACTCTGCCTCCGACCACGACCCCGTGGTGGTGGGGCTGAACCTGGATGTGGCCCCGGAAAACACCAAGGAGATCAACCTCCTGAACATCAATGATTTCCACGGCCGGATTGACGCCAACACGGTGAAGTTTGCCGGCACGGTGGAGCAGCTCCGGGCTGCCTCGGGCGCGGGCAAGACAGCGTTTCTGTCCGCCGGCGACAACATCGGCGCCAGCTTGTTCGCCTCGGCCTCCCAAAACGACAACCCCACCATTGACGTCCTGAACGCGCTGGACCTGCAGGCATCCGCCGTCGGAAATCACGAGTTCGACAAGGGCTGGGCGGACTTGGACCTCCGTGTCCGAACCGCCGCAGCCTGGGACTACCTCGGGGCCAATGTTTACGCCAAGGGCACCACCACCCCTGTCCTGGACGAGTACAAGATCATCACAGTCAACGGCGTGAAGGTTGCCGTCATTGGCGCCATCACCCGGGAAACACCCACACTGGTGACCCCCTCCGGCATCTCCACGCTGGAATTCGGCGATCCGGTTGAGGCCGTGAACCGGGTGGCCAAGAAGATCAGCGACGGCAAGTTGGCCGACGTCATTGTGGCCGAATTCCACGAAGGCGCCGGTGCAGGCACGCCCGACGGCGCAACCTTCGAGCAGGAAGTCGCCGCAGCCGGGGCGTTCAAGGAAATCGTGGAGGAGACCAGCGCCTCGGTCAACGCCATCTTCACCGGCCACACGCACAAGCAGTACGCCTGGGAGGCGCCGATCCCCGGCGTCGGGCCCAACGCGGCCGTCAAAACCCGCCCCATCCTGCAAACCGGCAGCTACGGGGAAAACATCGGCCAGATTCAGTTGTTCGTGGATGACACCACGCACCAGGTGACCTCCTACACCGAGCGCATCGTGCCGCGCACCACCAACGACGACGCCGCACTGGTCGCCGCCTTCCCGCGCGTTGCAGCGGTCAAGACCATCACCGACAAGGCCTTGGCCGACGCCAAGGTGGCCGGCAGCGTCCCGGTCGGCAAGATCTCCGCCGACATCACCACGGCGCAGACCTTCGACCCCGCAACCGGGAAGTACACCCGCGATGACCGCGCCAACGAATCGGCCCTGGGCAACTTGGTGGGCAACGCCCTCCTGGACGCACTCAAGGGTGAGCAGACCGGCGGGGCCGAGATCGGCGTCGTCAATCCCGGCGGGCTCCGCGCGGACCTGCTGTACAAGAACGACGGCTTCGAGGACGGCGTGGTGACGTACGCGAACGCCAACGCGGTGCTGCCGTTCGTGAACAACCTGTGGACCACCTCCCTCACGGGCGCGCAGGTGAAAACCCTGCTGGAGCAGCAGTGGCAGACCAACGCGGACGGCACCATCCCCAGCCGCCCGTTTTTGAACCTTGGCCTGTCTTCCAACGTGGACTACACCTACGATTCAACCCGCTCGCTGGGCGACCACATCACCTCCGTGGTCATCAACGGTGCGCCGCTGGATCCGGCACGTTCCTACCGCGTGGGCACGTTCAGCTTCCTGGCCACGGGCGGGGACAACTTCCGCATCTTCACAGAGGGCAGCAACACCAAGGATTCGGGCCTCATTGACCGCGACGCCTGGATTGACTACCTCGGCGCGAAGTCGGCCGTGGCGCCGATCGCACCTGACTTCTCCCGCCGCGGCGTGGACGTGGTCAATGCACCGGCCACTGTCACGGAGGGCCAAAAGGTCAGCATCAGCCTGAACAAGCTGGACCTGACTTCCCTAGGCGTCACCAAGTCCACCGAGGTCACGCTCCGCTACGAGCCGTCGGGCAGCGGCGGCGGGACCGGATTTGCCGTGCTGGCGGCCGCAGTGCTGCCGTCCGGGCTGGGCACCTTCCCGGTCACCGACGGCGCGGCAACACTGGCGTTCACGGTTCCGGCGCAGCTGAACGCCGGCCGCTTCACGTTCACCACCGACGGCGGAACATACGCCCGCCTGCCGATCACCATCCCGGTGACGGCGGCTGCGGGCACGCCGTCGCCCACCACTGACGGCACGACGCCGGGAACCTCACCCTCGGCGACAGAGGGTGGCGCAGCAGGCAACGGCCCCGGCGGTCTTGCCAACACGGGAGCCACGGCACTTCCGCTGGGCCTGGGCGCACTGGTCCTGCTGGGCGCTGGCGCCGCGGTCGCCATGGCATCACGGCGCAAGGCGGCCGCCAAGCACTAGTCCCCACTCCCTCCCAAGGCGGAGCCGCTGACACGTCTCTGCCTTGGGGCCTTCGGGAGTGTTGGCCCATCCACCTGCTCATCTCAAAGCGGCACGGCGCCAGGTTCCGCTTTTCGCACCCGTGCACACGGGTGCGAAAAGCGGGAACGGGCGCCGTCGTGTCAGGGGTGGGTCTCGACAGGCCCTGCCATCGAGGAGGCAGGGCCGGCCACCGCAGGAAAGGCCGGGCCACCATGGCGGGTTCAGCCCAGGATGTCCGCGGCGATCGCGTCGGCGTCCATGACGGTGCGGTAGCCGCTGCGGTATTTCGCGGACGCCTCGGCGGCGATGGCTGTGCCCCACTGCACGGAAGACAGCTGCAGGCCCAAAACATACAGCCCCTCCACCGGCACGCCCGTCCCGTCCAGGGGCCTGTACGGCGGTCCTGAGACGTCCAGGCCGCTGGTCACCACCGGTTCACCATTGGCGGGGAGCATGACACGGGGACGGGCCAAACCGTCGGCGAGCAGGTTGATTAGCAACGGCGAATCACTGCTCAGGATGTTGTTGGCCGGGGCCAGTGCCTCCACCAAATAGCCGGCTTCCCACGGGGCGTCGGCAACCCAGGGCGAGCTGACGGTGAACAGCCCGTGCTCGATTCTAAAGACCGGGTCGGGACCGGCAAAGTGGACCACTCCGGCACGCACCAGCGCCGCCAGCTGCTCCATGCGCACGGCGGGGGGCCCGCTGGCCAATCCCTCCACAAATCCCTCAAACCAACCGCGCAGCTCCCCCAGCCAGGACACCTGCGTGATGCCCTTGTCGGCCACGAGCGACTTGATGATGGCCCGCCCGGCGTTCAGGGCACCAATGGCCATCTTGACGGGGTCATCCTCGCCGAGTGCCGAACCGGCGGCATCGGCGGAGAGGTAGGCCAGCACGGCAGCGTCCATCTGAGCATGCGAGGAGAACCTGTGCGTGGTGCCGGGGCGCAGCGGGTGTCTGGACAATGGCCGCGCAAGGCCCTGCAAATCAAGGATGTTCCCGGCCTGGACATGCCGGACCAGCAGGTCCTTGAGCCGCTGCGCCCACCCGGGGTCGCCGCCGTCGAGCCCACCATGGAGCAGCGCATCCAGCTCGGGCAGCAACGTCGCGGAGACCGTTTCGGGGCGGGTCCGGGCCAGCGTGGTGTAGTACGCCCAGAGGGTGTCGCGGTGCAGCAGCGGCCAAATGTCGTGGTCAAAACCGGCCGTGGCGCCCATGGCCTTGATGGCGGCAACGGCGTCCTCGCCCAGAAAACGCAGCGTGACGCTGTGCGGGTAGTAGCTTTCCAGCTCCGCCTTGGCCCGGTAGGGGGTGCCGCGCCGGGAGGCCCCCACAATGACAGGCTCCTGCCCCGAGGCAACATACCGCAACGCCTCGCCGGCCGGGCGGCCAGTGGGCTCAAAAGTTCCGCCGCGACCCTCCGTGAGCTGGCCCAGAACGTCAAAGAAGTTCAGGCCCATGCCGCGCACCAGGACCGTCTTGCCGGCGGGAAGCTGCGCCCAGTCCACATCGTTGGGCACGGCCGGCGGCAGGTAACTCAGGCCGTGGGCGCGGGCGTCGTCGCGGAGGGCACGCTGGGCGGGGTTCAGTTTCGAGTCCACATGGCCCAGTGCCAGCACCACCTGGTGGGCGTGCAGCTTCTCCCCGTCCAGAAGTGCGACGTCGAAACCGCCGTTTTCGTGGTCCCTCGCCACCCGCTTCGCCTCGGTGGCGTGGACGGTGAGGGTGACGTTTTTGGGCAGCCGGGCCACGATCTGCTCGAAGCACCAGCTCAGGTAGCGGCCGTAGAGGGCCCGGCTGGGGAACCCGGTGGCTGCGAGCGCGGCAAGTTCGGTTTTGTCCTCGGCACTGAGCATGTCCACCGGGGACACCTGCTGGGCGGCACGCCATTCATTGAAACTGGACCCGGCCAGCGGCAGGGCAGCCACACCCTGATCCGGGATCAGGGTGGGAAAAAAGCTCTGGGTGTTCATCAGGTACAGGCGCGACTGCCCGGTGCGCCACACATGCCCGGCACCCGGCGGAAAGGGGTCCACCAGGTGGATGTGCAGCGCCTGTGCCGACTGGCTGCCCGCATGGTGGGCCAGCAGGCGTTCCATGACGGAGGTCCCGCGGGGCCCCGCCCCCACAATGACCACAGTCTGCACACCCGTTGATTCCACCCCTTGAGCTTAACTGATGGACCACAACCGGCGCGCGCCAACGCCGCTGGCGGAACCTGGCACCGGCACCGGCACGGCTGCCTAGGATGGGGCTATGACGCAAGCACCGACACCCAAGACCACTGCCCCCGAGCCTGCCGACGAGAACCTCTGGCTGGAGGACATTCACGGCGAGGCCGCCATGGCCTGGGTCCGCGAGCGCAATGCCCGCACCGATGCGGCCCTGCTCGGCCCGGCGTACACGGCGCTTGAGGCGTCAGTGCTTCAAGTGCTGGACTCCAAGGACAGAATCCCCATGGTGTCCAAGCGCGGCGACTGGTATTACAACTTTTGGCGCGACGAGACCAACCCGCGCGGGCTCTGGCGACGCACCACCTGGGAGAGCTACCTGGCCGACTCCCCGGCCTGGCAGCTCCTGCTGGACGTTGACGCCCTGTGCGCTGCGGAGGATGCCCAGTGGTTGTGGGCCGGGGCCTCGCTGCTGCGGCCGGCTCCCGTGGCGGAATACGCCCGCGCCATGGTGGCGCTGTCCCCCGATGGCGGCGACGCTGTCAGGTACAGGGAATTTGATCTGACCACCGGCAGTTTCGTGGCGGGCGGCTTTGACCTTCCGGCGGCAAAAACCCGGCTGAGCTGGCTGGATGCCGACACCCTGTACGTGGGGACTGATACCGGCGAGGGCTCCATGACGGCCTCCTCCTACCCGGCCGCCACCCGGGTCTTGCGCCGCGGCGACTCCATGGCCGATCTTGCAGCCAAGGAACCGTTGTTCTCGGTTCCCCTGGACCACCTCAGCGGCGGCGTCTCCCACAGCAGCACGCCCGGTTTTGAGCGGGACGTTGCCTACGACGTGCTCGATTTCTTCAACAGCCGCAGCTACCTGCGCGTGGGCGATGACTGGGTGCACATCGATGTCCCGGACAGCATGAACGTTTCGCTGCACCACCAATGGCTCCTGCTGCGCCCGCGCACCGATTGGGCCCTTGACGGCGCCGTCCACGCCGCCGGAACACTGCTGGCCATTGAGCTGGACGCCTTCCTTGCCGGTGACAGGGCGTTGCGCACCATCTTTGCCCCCACGGCCGCCCAGTCACTGCAGTCATGGAGCTGGACCCGGGACTACCTGCTGCTGAACCTCCTGGCGGATGTGTCCGCCAAGATCCTGGTGCTGAACCCTGCCGCCGACTGGGCGGTGCAGGAACTTGACGCCTGCCCGCCGCTGCATTCGGTGAACGCCTACGCCGTGGACTCCGAGGACCCCGAGGCCGGCAACGACTACTGGCTCATTGCCACCGGGTTCCTCACCCCCTCCACCGTGTACCGGGGCACCCTGCCCGCGGGCCTTGGCACCAAGCCCGCCGGAACCCGGGTGGAGCCGGTCACACTGGTGCGGGAGGCGCCGTCGTTCTTCAACGCCGGCACCTACAGCGTGGAGCAGCACTTTGCCATCTCCGCCGACGGCACGCGCGTGCCGTACTTCCAGGTGGGGCCCAAGGGTCTCACGCTCGACGGCGCGAACCCCACCTTGCTGAGCGGATACGGCGGCTTTGAGGTGTCGCGCACCCCGGCCTACAGCGGCACCGTGGGTCGGACGTGGCTGGAGCGCGGCGGCGTGTACGTGGTGGCGAACATCCGCGGCGGCGGCGAATACGGGCCCAGCTGGCACACGGCCGCGCTGGCTGAAAACCGGCACCGGGCGTATGAGGACTTCGCTGCTGTGGCCCGCGAGCTGTCAGCGCGCGGAGTCTGC
>JBDTQM010000156.1:0-9169 GCA_039932175.1 Specibacter sp. | reverse complement strand
GCAGAAATGCGAAAACCCTTCCCGGAAACGCTCCGGCCATCAGTAGTCTTGGGCCATGGATACGGTTTTGTGGTCCCGCCCGGAGAGCGGGCGCGCCGGCACGCCGCTGTTGCTGATGTTGCACGGCTATGGCTCGGACCAGACCCGCATGGGGGAGCTGTTCAGCCAGCTGCCCCGCGGTTTCACGTGCGCCGCGCCCCGGGCCCCTCTGGACATCTCCGGCGACTACGGCTGGTTCCTCCTTGACTACTTTCTGGCCAATGATTTCGCGGATGTGGTGGGTGCCGCCACGACCGTTTTGAGCTGGCTGGACACGGTTGTGGCACACCACAAGTTCAGTTCCGTGTCAGTGCTGGGATTCTCGCAGGGCATGGCCATGGCCACGACGCTGATGCGGCTGCGCCCGGAGATGGTCACGGCGGGGGTGGGCCTGTCCGGGTTTGCCCTGCACAATGAACTGCTCGCCGCCATGGAGCCACTGACCACCAAGATCCCCTTCTACTGGGCCCATGACCCGGCAGACCTGGTCATCAATCCCGACGCCACGGCTTTCACGGCGGATTGGCTTGCCGCGAACACCGATCTCAGCGACGCCGAATATCCCGGGCTGGGACACAACATCAGCGCCGTGGAAATGAGCGACGTGGCAGCTTTTCTGACCGGCCATGTGCCGGGTTCGTTCGTGCCGCAGCCGTAGCGCCCCAAATGGCCGGGATGCACTCAACCAATCGGTTGATGGCAGCGGCCGCGTGCCTTCCTAGGCTGGAAGCGAAGGCCCGCACCGGGCCCACCAGCAAGGGGGATCAGCATGAAGAAGCTCTTTTATTCGGCGTTCGGATACATGGTCATCGGGGTGCTCTCGGGACTGTTTTACCGCGAATTCACCAAGGGCAGGGATTTTCACGGCTACACCCAGCTCTCCATTGTCCACACTCACCTGTTGACGCTGGGATTTATTGTCCTGTTGGTGGTGCTGATCCTGGAAAAACTCTTCACTCTGTCGGCATCAAGGCTCTTCAACTGGTTCTTTTGGGCCTACAACGCTGGCCTGGTCCTGACCTCGGGCATCATGGTTGTCCACGGCATCCTGCAGGTGGATGGCGCCACCGACGTCTCCGCCGCCATCCCCGGAATCGCCGGCCTGGGCCACATTCTCCTCAGCGCAGGCATGGTGCTGCTGTTCCTGGCGCTGCGTTCAAGGCTGTTTGGTGCCGTCAAGAACGACGCCGACACTCCCGCACCGCTCGCAGCCTAAGTCCCAGCGGGTCCGGGTTTCCCCAGAGCGAACGTCTGGGCTGTTGCCAGTTTGGGCGGCTACCCTTGAGGCAAAGACACGGCAGGGGATTCGATGGCACGCAGGAATAGCAATCACGGCGGGTTGGCGCGCGGGCCCGGCTTTGCCCAGTCAGCTGGGAGGCCCAATCCGGCGGTGGAAATTGCTGCGGGTGCAGCCTTTGACGAGCGCGGCCGCCCCAAACCGGCCATTCACTCCATGTTGCTCAAGGCGGTGGAGGTCCAGCGCCCGCTGGTTTTGGCGAATTTGCGCAGGCTTCGCAAGCGTCATCCATATGCCACGGCCTTCGAGCTGAGCCAGCGGCTGGAGCGTGATTTTCTCTCGGGCGTGGGAACGGGCGGCGCGGCCATTGGCGCCACGGCCATCATTCCCGGCGTGGGAACGGTTGCGGCACTGTCCATCTCCGCTGCAGCCACTGTCGTTTTCCTTGAGGCAACAGCCCTGTACGCCCAATCCGTTGCGGAGCTTCATGGTGTGCGGCTGCAGGACCCGGAAGCCGCTCAAGTGACCGTCATGGCGATCATTTTGGGTGATGAAGGCATCTCCCTGCTGCAGGGGCTGACCGGGCATGCGCTGGGCAACGGGAAAACGCCCATGCAAACCTGGGGCAAAACGCTCACCAAGAGCATGCCCCTGACAGCCATCAAAAGCATCCTCGCACCGATGCAGAAGAAGTTCCTGCGGAAGATGGCAGTCAAGGGCAGCGTCTCCGTCGTGGGCAAGGCGCTGCCGTTTGGCATTGGCGCCGTTGTTGGCGGCGTGGGCAACTACATGATGGGCCGGGCCGTCATTGCCTCGGCCCAGCGCGCCTTTGGGCCCCCGCCCATGGCGATCCCGGCCGAGCTGCTGGCCGAACTCGACGCCGCCCGCAAACCGCCGAAACCGACCAAGGCGCTCAAGGTCAAGGGCCCGAAACCGCCGAAGTAGCCTTCACTGGACAGATCATGCCGCTTTGAATTTTCAAAGCGGCATGATCTGTCCAGTGACCGCGCTGCGAGCTAGCCGAACACCAGGGTGGCAATGGTGAAGATCGCCACGCCGGCCAGGGAGCCCACCACTGTGCCGTTGATGCGGATGAACTGCAGGTCCTTGCCCACTTGCAGCTCAATCTTCTGGCTGGTTTCCACGGCATCCCACCGGCCCACGGTGTCGGTGATCAGGGAGGTGATCTCGTGCTTGTAAGTGCCCACCAGGTAGGCGGCGGCGTCGGAAATCCACTTGTTGGCCTTGCCCGCCAGCTCGGGGTCGTTGACCAGTTTGTTGCCAAAGTCCTGCACGGCTGAGGTGAACTTCAGGCGCAGGGCGGAGTTGGGGTCTTCCACAGCATCTGTCAGGGCCGACTTGATGGTGGCCCAGGTGCGTCCGGCCAGTTCCCGAACTTCCGGGTCGCCCAGGACCTGGTTCTTGATGGATTCGGCCTTGGCAATCATGGCCGGGTCATGCTGGAGTTCCTGGGCCAGCTCCTTCAAGTACTCGTCCAGTTTCAGGCGCACCTCATGGCGGGGGTCGTCCTGGACGGCGCGGGCGAACTTGTAGATTTCGGTGTAGATCTTGTCTCCCACCAGGCCGTCAACAAATTGCGGGACCCAGCTGGGGGACCTGTCGGCAACAAGCCCGCTGATGGTCGTGTGATTGGCCCGGATCCACGTGGTGGAGCGGTCCACCAGAAGGTCCACCAGGGCGTGGTGGTGCCCGTCGGCAAAGATCCGCTCGGCCAGCTTGCCAATAGGCGGGCCCCACGGCGGCTCAAGCACGTGCTTGCGGACCATGGCCTCGATGACGTCCTGGATGTCGTCATCCTTGAGCACGGCCATGGCGCCCCGAATAGCGGCAGAACCTTCCGTGGCCACGCGTTGGGCGCTTTCGGGCTTGGCCAGCCAGGCTCCCAGCTTCTGCGCGATCTCGGTGTTGGCCAGCTTCTCGGACACCACGGCCTCGGACAGGAAATTGGTTTCCACGAAGTCGCCCAGCGACGCGCCAATTTCATCCTTGCGGTTGGGAATGATGGCCGTGTGCGGGATCTTGATCCCCATGGGGTATTTGAACAGCGCAGTGACGGCGAACCAGTCGGCCAGGGCGCCCACCATGCCACCCTCGGCGGCTGCACGGACATACTCCAGCCACGGGTATTGGTGCTGGAAGGCGAAGGCGAAGCAAAAGACCACAGCCATGAACAACAGCAGCCCCAGCGCAATGTTCTTCATCCGCCGCAGGGCAGCGGCCTTTTCGGCGTCGCGATTGATTGCGGTTGCAGAAGCTGTCGAGCCCAGATGTTGTGTTTGCGCCATGCAGTAAGCGTAACGTGATGCCATGACGGTTCAGATCTACGCCCACCGCGGTTCCAGTGCCCACTATGCCGAGCACACGCGGGCCAGCTATTTGCAGGCACTTGCCGACGGTGCCGACGGTGTTGAATGCGATCTTCACCTCAGCGCCGACGGGGCCCTGGTGCTGCTCCATGACGACACCGTGGACAGGACCTCCAACGGCACAGGCCCCGTGGCGGACCTGACGCTGGAGCAGCTGCGGGCCCTGGATTTTTCCAGCTGGCACGGCACGCCGATCCCGCCCGCCTACGGCCCGGTGGCCGCGCAGCTGCTGACGCTGCCCGAACTCCTTGCGATCCTTGCCGGAGCGGGGCGGTCAGTGGGATTGGCCATCGAATTCAAGTATGGCCCCGCCTTTGACGAGCGGCTGGTTGACGCCACGCTGGAAGCCCTGCGCCTGCACGGCTGGGACCGGGAGTCCTCCAACGCCGGAGCCGTCAACGTCTCCTTCATGAGCTTTCACCCGGACGCCGTGAAGTATTTGGCCCGGCACGTCAACGCCGGGTACCTGTGCCAACTGTTGGAAGAGGTGACGGTTGAGGAGGTGCGCGAGGAGCTCGAGGTTGGCCCCATTGTTGGCCACACCATGGCTTTCTTGATGCGCCGGGCCATGGCTGATGGCGAAGAAACGCTGGACGACGGCGTCGCCCACATCGCCGGACCCGGCGTCGACTACCTGCGCTCGCACCCGGACAACGCCGCGAGGTGGCTTGCTGCCGGGCGCACCTTCCGGGTGTGGACGGTGGACAGTGCCGATGATCTGCAACTGTGCCTTGACGCGCAGGTGGCCCAGGTGACATGCAACAGACCAGCCGAAATCCGGGCGATGCTCCGGGGTTTCACTGCACCATAAATTCCCTGCCGGCCCTTGACGGCATGTGATTGCATGGAGTCATGGCATCGCGAATTGAAGACTATGCACTGCTTTCCGACCTGCACACCGGCGCCCTGATTGGCCGGGATGGGAGCATCGATTGGCTCTGTTTCCCGCGCTTTGATTCGCCGGCTGTTTTTACGGCATTGTTGGGAACCGCCGACCACGGCCGCTGGCGGATGGCGCCCGCCCACCCCGAAGCGGCCATTGAACACCGGTCCTACATGGGGCGGACGTTTGTCCTTGAGACGCTGTGGAGCACGCCCACAGGCACCGCACGGGTCACAGAGTTCATGCCTTTGGGCGACCGCAGGGCATCCATTGTGCGCCGCATTGACGGCTTGAGCGGCGAAGTTGAGTTTATTCAGCAAATCACCGTCCGCCCGGGCTACGGACAGGTGCTGCCCTGGGTGCACCGCGTGCCGCAGGACGACGGCACGGAAGTCATTGTTGCCGTGGCCGGGCCGGATGCCCTGGTGCTGCGCGGGGATGAGCTGCCCCACGCCGTCGAACATCAACACGGCGGCCTCTTCACTGTGCGGGCGGGGGAGCGGGTGGAGCAGGAACTGTGCTGGTACCAGTCGCACCGGCCCATCCCGACGGCCATCGACACCGACCTTGCACTGAATGAAACCAGCGCCTACTGGGAAGAGTGGGCCGCGCGCTACAACCAGGATGGCAAGTATGCCGCCATTGTTGAGCGTTCCCTGCTGGTGCTGCGCGCCCTGACACATGAGGACACCGGCGGGATTGTGGCCGCACCCACCACATCCCTGCCCGAGGACTTTGGCGGGGCACGGAACTGGGACTACAGGTTCTGCTGGCTGCGGGATGCGGCATTGACGCTGGAGGCGATGCTGACACACGGCTACGCGGATGAGGCGCTCAGGTGGCGCAACTGGCTGCTGCGCGCCGTGGCCGGAAACGCGGAGGACCTGCAAATCATGTACGGGCTGTCCGGTGAACGGGACCTGCCGGAAGGTGAGCTGGGGCATCTGCCGGGCTACGAAGGGGCGCTTCCGGTCCGGATCGGCAACGGCGCCGTGGGCCAATACCAGGCGGACGTTGTTGGCGAAGTCCTGGTGGCGCTGGAAAAGCTGCGCCGGGCGGGCGGCCACGAGGACCACTTCTCCTGGCCCCTGCAGCAAGCCATGTTGGGCTTTATCCAAAAGCACCTGGCGGACAAGGACCACGGAATTTGGGAAATGCGCGGGGAGTTGATGCACTTCACCCATTCGCGGGTCATGATGTGGGCGGCCTTTGACTGTGCCGTGCGCGCCGTCCGCGACCACGGCCTGCCCGGATCGGTGGAAAGTTGGGAAGCCGCGCGGGAGCAGCTCCGCGCGGAAATCATGGCCTACGGCTTCAACAAGGAGCTCAACAGTTTCACCCAGACCTACGGCGGGTCAACAACGGATGCGTCATTGCTTGTCATTCCGCAGGTGGGGTTCACGGCCTACGATTCCCCGGAAATGCTGGGCACAGTGGCCGCCATGGAAGAGGAGCTGGTGGGCGAGCGGGGCTTGATTCTGCGGTACCGGACCGACTCCGGCGTGGACGGGCTTGAGCCGGGGGAGCACCCGTTCCTGGCCTGCTCATTCTGGCTGGTGGAACAGTACGCGCACACCGGGCGCCGCCGCGAGGCTGTCGCGTTGATGGACACCCTGGTGGGCCTGGCCAATGAGCTGGGGCTGCTCAGTGAGGAATACGATCTTGGCCAGGACAGGATGGCCGGAAACTTCCCGCAGGCGTTCTCCCACCTGGCCCTGGTGCGTGCCGCCGACGCCCTGCACGGGACGGAGCACCTGAGCCTGGCGTCGGACCCCATTGACACCCACACCATGCCCATCATTGTGCCCCAGGGCTGATGCCTGCCATGTGGACGGGAATGGGCCGCCGCCATGGCGCGTGAAAGCATGGGCCAATGAAAGCAAGCAACATCAGCGCCTGGGCCCTCGCGGCCCTCTTGGGTGCAAGCGCAGTGAACCATGTCCGCAACCCCCGGTTCTACTACCCCGTGGTTCCGCCCGTTCTCTGCACGGACAAAGCTGGTGAATTGGGCGTCATGACGCGCCGCCAGTGGGTGCTGGCGTCGGCCGCCCCGGAGGCTCTGGCCGCCGTGGGGCTGTTGCTGCCAGCCACCCGCAAGGCGTCGGCCACGGCAACAGCGCTCATGTTTGCCGGGTTCACAGCCGGCCACGTCTCGGCGCTGCTCCAGGCCTTTGGCCCGGAGGGCACCGGCGAAGCCCGCCGCATCCATTCGCTGCGACTGCCGCTGCAGCTTCCCCTCGTTGCGTGGGCGTGGAGCGTGCGCCGCGCATGAAGCTTTTGGATTCACCGGCCGCCAAGATTGGCGCCTCGATAGCCATCGCCACGGGACTGTACGGGGTTTCCTTCGGGGCTCTTTCGGTGGCTTCGGGGCTTTCCTTTTGGCAAACGGTGGTGCTTAGCCTGCTGCTGTTCAGCGGAGGTTCCCAATTCGCGTTCATCGGTGTCGTGGCCGGCGGCGGTTCCGGGGTGGCTGCCATGAGCGCCTCGGCCCTGCTGGGCATTCGCAATGGTGTTTATGGCATGCAGATCAATGCGCTGCTGCGCCCCGCGGGGTGGCGCCGCTTTGTGGCAGCCCACGTCACCATTGACGAATCCACCGCCACGGCCACGGGCCAAACCGACCCTGAAGAGCAAAAACGCGGCTTCTGGGTGGCCGGCCTGGGGATCTTTGTGCTGTGGAACATCATGACCGCCGTGGGCGCCTATATAGGCGGCGCGTTGGGCGACCCCAAACAGTGGGGGCTCGACGGCGCAGCAGTGGCAGCGTTCCTTGGGCTGCTGTGGCCGCGCATCAAGGCGTTCCAGCCGGCAGCCATCGCCATTGTGTGCGCACTGGTGACACTGCTGGCCATTCCTTTTGTGCCGGCGGGGGTGCCCATTCTGGTGGCTGCGGTGACGGCCGGCCTCATTGGCTGGTTCCGGCCGGCCCCGGATCCCGGTCATGACAGTGACGGGATGGAACCGGACATTGACCCCTACGCAGACCACGCAGACCACGCAGACCACGCACGCCACGGCGGCCACGGCGCTGCCGCGGCGGGGCACAAAGGCCACCGCGGCGAAGCGCTCGGGAACAACGGCGGGAAAGAGGAGAAAGAATGAGCCTGTGGTTTTGGCTGCTGGTCTCGGTGGTGTTGGCGTACGCCACCAAGCTGGTGGGCTACCTGGTGCCGGCGAAAATGCTGGACAGCCCGCGGATGTCGCATATTGCCGGAACGCTGACCATTGGGCTGCTGGCCTCGCTCACTGTGGTCAACGTTGCCGCCAGCGGAACCAGCGTTGTTCTTGACGCCCGGGTGGGCGCACTGGCTGCGGCAGCGGTTGCGCTCTGGCTCAAGGCACCCTTCCTGATGGTGGTCATTGCCGGCGCGGCCGCCGCCGCCATGTTACGCCTGCTGGGTTGGCCCTGAGCCGTTCGGGGGCTGCTGGCCAAAGTGTTGGTCAAACTCGGCGCCACCATACTGTGTGGGGGCGTACTGGGGCTGGCCGTGGGGCGCCTGGCCGTACTGCTGCTGGAACAACTTCTGCTCAGGTGTCCGGTAGGCCGGGCCCAGGTATTTCCCCTGGCCGTAGGAGAGCATTGAGGCAAAGACCACCGGGACAAAGATCAAGCCAACCGTGTACGCCGCATCCTTGCCGAAGGACTTGGCCAGGTCATTGACGGTGAGAATGGCCCAGTAGATGCCGGCGTAGGGAATGAACTGCAGCCAGAAGCTTGATTCCGGGCGCCCTGCAATCCTGACCATGACCCAGGTGTTGTAAAAGGGCACAAAGGCGGCCCACTTGGGGTGGCCGGCCTTGCCGAACAGTCCTGCCCAGGCGAAGCCGTGGGCCAGCCAGATGGCCAGTATCAAGACGGCGTAAATGCCCAACATTAAGACAATGATGCCCAGGGCGGCGGCCGGATCCATGGAGGAATCGCTGTTGTAGGAGTAGTCGTACGGATCCGGCGGGGGCGCCAGCGGCAGGGCAAGGAGGGTGGAAAGCATACAGGAGACCTTATCCGGACGCCGGGGCAGGCTTCAATGGGGAGAACTGCCCATAATGGAAGCTGAACAAACACGCACAGCTAAAAGAGGAGATTCTCATGATCGTTGCATTTTCGGTGGCACCCAGCGGCACCCCAACAGGCGCTCCCGCGGGAACGGGCGGCGACGCCTCAGTCCACACGGCGGTGGCAGCAGCCGTGAAAGTGGTCAGGGAATCAGGGCTGCCCAACCACACCAGCTCCATGTTCACCGAAATTGAGGGTGAGTGGGATGAAGTCATGGAGGTGGTCAAGCGTGCCACCGAGGCAGTGGGCCGTTACGGATCACGGGTCTCACTGGTCCTCAAGGCGGACATCCGCCCCGGCCACACCGGAGAACTCGGCGGAAAAGTTGCCCGGCTGGAAGTCGCCCTGGACACCTTGGGCGGGTAGCCGGCGTCGAACCCTCCTAGGCACCCGCCGCTGGCACGTGACGGGTGCCATGGGCGGGCGTAGCATTGCTCCATGACTGGCCAGGAGCCGAACCGGAGCAACCAGAATGGCGGGCGAGCCATCACGGCCCGCAAGTATCTATTTGCGCTGACCGACGGCGGCGGCACGGTTCCGCCGGAACTTGGCGTTGCGCGGCGGCTCGT
>JBDTQM010000155.1:0-9200 GCA_039932175.1 Specibacter sp. | reverse complement strand
ACGTCAGTGCCGATGGGCACGTTGCACGCCTTCGCGCCGAGCTGGGGCTCTAAGCAATCTCCCGCGGGCACCTCGGGACATCAGGCACCTTCAAGCGCTGCGGACCTCAGGACCCGCAGTGCTTGACGGTGTTTTTTTGTGCCCCACGCACCGGGCGTCACGCAAGCAAAATGCGGAAGCTGAACTTGACAATCCAAATGTGATGCGGTTCACTATTCATATGCTGAAATAACAGTTCCACGATACGAAAATTAGTTTTTGCTTCGTATAGCCAACACCGTGGATGCCAGCACTTATTTAGAAGGAATACAAGCGATGCTGCTTGAAGACTTCAATGCCGCCGCCCCTTCGGAGCTCGCGGCCATACTAACCCCGTGTCTGGACATACAGCGGTGGGTTGCCGAGATCATTGCGGCACGTCCGTTCAATGATTTGGCTGACTTGCTCACTTGTGCCCGAACTATTGCTGAACCCTTTACGGCTGAGGAAGTGGCTCAGGCCATGGTGCACCACCCACGAATTGGTGAACGTGCCCTGGGCGCCAGCGCAGAGGCCAGCCTGTCCCGTCAGGAACAGGCCGCTGTGGATCCTCAGGATGCAGCAGTGATAACGGCACTTGCGGAAGGCAACCGCAACTATGAGGAGAAATTTGACCAGGTCTTTCTGATTCGGGCCGCTGGACGCTCCTCTCAGGAAATCATTGACATCTTGCGCCAGCGAATGAGTAACACCGCTACCCAAGAGAATCTCATAGTTGCCCAACAGTTGCGCGAAATCGCCGTGCTGCGACTTGAAGGAATGATGAGCGCGTGAGCGTCTCCCATGTAACCACCCACATTCTGGATACCGCAGCCGGGAAACCTGCTCCAGGTGTCGCCGTCGAGCTTTACGCCCGCGACGGCGGGGCTTGGCTCCAGATTGCTTCGGGCACCACTGATGCTGACGGGCGGGTGAAAGACCTTGGCCCCGAGCGACTCCAGAGTGGGAATTACCAGCTGCGATTCGACACTGGCACCTACTTCGCCGGCATCAAATCGGACACCTTTTTCCCAGAGGTATCCCTGACCTTCACGGTCGAGGCAAGCCAGGAACACTATCACGTACCCCTGCTGCTGAGCCCGTTCGCCTATTCAACATATCGAGGAAGTTAATCATGACTGAGAACAACATCATCCTAGGCGCCAACCAGTTCGGCAAGGCCGAGGTTCGCTTGGTCAAGATCACCCGCGACACCGACCGTCATGAGATCGAAGACCTCAACGTCACCTCACAGCTTCGTGGTGACTTCCAGGCAGCCCACCTCGAGGGCGACAACGGCCATGTTGTCCCCACTGACACTCAGAAGAACACCGTTTACGGCTTCGCTCGAGAGGGCGTCGGCTCACCAGAAGCGTTCCTGCTGCGCCTCGGCGCTCACTTCACCTCCGAATTTGATTGGGTCTCCGGGGGCCGCTGGGCCGCTGAGCAGTATGCCTGGAATCGCATCCAGTCCCAGGGCCAGGAACACGATCACGCCTTTGTCAAGAGCAACCAAGAAATCCGTACGGCAATTGTTGTCAAGGATGGCGAGAAGACCCAGGTGCTGGCAGGCCTGAAGGACCTCACCGTCCTGAAGTCCACCCAGTCAGGTTTTGCCGGCTTCCCGGTGGACCGTTTCACCACTCTGGCCGAGACCAGTGACCGGATCTTGGCCACCGACGTGGCTGCCCGCTGGCGATTCAACCCTGAGGCGGTAGGGCCCGACTTTGATTTCAACGCCTCCTACGAGTCAGTGAAGGCACTGTTGCTTGAAGCGTTCTCCGCCAACTTCTCCCATGCGCTTCAGACCACCTTGTTTGAAATGGGTCAGAAAGTCCTCCAGGCTCACCCGGAGATCGACGAAATGAAGTTCTCCATGCCGAACAAGCACCACTTCCTGGTGGACTTGTCCCCGTTTGGCCAGGACAACCCGAACGAAGTTTTCTTCGCCGCAGACCGCCCCTACGGTCTGATCGAGGCCACAGTAACCCGCGAGAACGCCAGCGACGCAGGCAACGTTTGGGACGGCGTAGCAGGCTTCTGCTAGAGGTTAGTTCACTAGCTCCACACAAACACAGCAGTACCAGCAGTTCAGTTAGAAGGTGGGCGGGGGCTCCAATCCCCCGCCCACCTAACCGGCAACTCCCAAAGCGAGTTGTCGTTTAATAAGGGTAAGCAGACAAGGAGGTCCGCTATGACCAAAAGTTCACGATCCACTGCCGTAGTTTCCACGAGGCCAGAGGATAAGAAGTTGGGAATCGGGGCAAATTTTGCCTATGGATTCCAGCATGTACTCACCATGTACGGCGGCATTGTTGCCGTACCACTGATTGTTGGCCAGGCTGCCGGCTTGGCACCTGCGGACATCGGTCTGCTCATTGCGGCCTGTCTGTTCATGGGCGGTCTCGCCACACTCCTGCAGACCATCGGCGTTCCGTTCTTCGGCTCCCAGCTCCCACTGGTCCAAGGCGTCTCTTTCGCTGGTGTGGCAACCATGGTAGCGATTGTCAACGGCGGCGGTGGCATCCAGAGTGTCTTTGGCGCCGTCATTGTCTCCTCGGCCATCGGCCTGCTTATCACGCCGATTTTCTCTAAAATCATTCGGTTCTTCCCCCCTGTGGTGACAGGTACCGTCATCACAGTCATCGGCTTGTCACTGATGCCTGTGGCGGCCAACTGGGCCATGGGTGGGAACCGGGAGGCCGAAAACTACGGCAGTGTGGCCAACATTGGTCTGGCCGCGGCGACCTTGGTCATCGTGCTGCTTCTGAGCAAGGTTGGCAGCGCCACGATCTCACGCCTGTCCATCCTGCTGGCCATGGTCATCGGCACGCTCATCGCTCTGGCCGTCGGCATGGCCGACTTCTCCAAGGTTGGTCAGGGGACAATTGTCGCCTTCCCCACCCCCTTCCACTTGGGCATGCCAACATTCCAACTTGCCGCCATCATCTCGATGTTCATTGTTGTGCTGGTGATCATGGTGGAAACCTCTGCCGACATCCTGGCCGTCGGGGAGATCGTGGGCACCAAAATTGACTCTCGCCGCCTTGGTGATGGTCTGCGCGCCGACATGGCAGCCAGCATGGTTGCCCCTGTCTTTGGCTCGTTCACCCAAAGCGCCTTCGCTCAGAACGTTGGCCTGGTGGCCGTCACAGGGATCAAGAGCCGCTTTGTGGTGGCAGCTGGTGGTGTCATCCTCGTGATCCTGGGTGTCCTGCCAGTCATGGGCCGCGTGGTGGCCGCAGTTCCGACCCCTGTGCTTGGCGGAGCCGGAATCGTTCTGTTCGGCACGGTTGCCGCCAGCGGTATCCGCTCGCTGTCCACCGTCAGCTACAAGAACAACATGAACATGATCATCGTTGCCACAGCCATCGGAGCAGGCATCATCCCCATCGCCGCACCGACTTTCTACGACCAGTTCCCGAGCTGGTTCGCTACGATCTTCCACTCCGGCATCAGCTCCGCCGCCGTTGTGGCAATCTTGCTCAACCTGTTGTTCAACCACTTGAAGTTCGGCAACTCGGAGAACGCCTCCGTCTTCGTTGCCGGCACAGACCGCCTGGTCGCTTCGGAAGTGATGGCCTGCCTCCAAGAAGGTGACCGCTGTGAAAACGGCAGGCTCATCGACGCCGACGGCAATGAGATCACCATCACCGGAGAGATCCCCACCACGCCTCCGACAGAGGCCCCTTCACAAGTCCCCGAGATCACTACGGCAGCCCCTGCATCAGCGAAGGATGCAGAACCGGCAGCGGACACGACCAACTTGTCATACGATGCGAAGCACTAGCCTGACGTTTCGTTAGTTGAGACAGGAAGATCCCCGGCTTTTGCGGGGATCTTCCTGTCTTTGCGTCTGGGGCCTCTGGCTACTTTCCGTGGGTGTTGGCTTGGTGTTGGGTCCGGGCGGGGGGTGGCGAGGAGCTCGAAGGTGTCGGTGGTGTTAGCCATTTTCATGGTGCCCCTGGTTCTGGTACCCAGTGGGCGCAGCAGGTCTTGGTAGGAACGGGAAGGGGTCCCGTCGAGCAGTGTTTGGGCGCTGGCTTTGTGGGCGGCAGTGATGGAGCGGCTGACGGCGTTGACGGGTTCTTCCGGGACGGGCCGGTCTTTAGCGGTGAACGTCAACGGTGCCAAGGCGGCGCGTAGGTGCCAGGTCAAGTGCCCGGCGGGCATGCACAGAAAAATGTGGGAGCGTGTTCGTTCCTCGGCATGGTGGTAGATCGGGCGGATGTGCAGGTCCCGTGATTTGAGTGTTTTGACGATTTTCTCCACGTTCGCCAGTGACTTGTAGACCCGCACCGTCTCGGCGGCGTCCATCGTGTCCATGTCAACGCCGGTGCGGATGACGTAAATCCCGTCCAGGTCCGTTTCTCTGGCAATGGTGTCCTGGTTCCATTCCCAGGACAAGGTGGTGTCGGTGATCGTGAGGATGAAGTGCTTGGCCATGTTGTTCTGTCCCAGGGTTATCCCGACCACGACCCCGGTTTTCCCGGCATCCTTGAGCCGGGCCGCGGCCACTGCTTTGTGGATGGTTTTCAGCCGTTCTTCGGTCACAGAGAGGAGCTCTTCGCGTTTGTGTTTACGCAGCGCGGCCAGCGGCGGGTTGTAGCAGGCGATCAGTCTTTCCCCCGGATAGTCAGGGTGGGTGATCTCGGCGGGGTTCTGCTCATCGACGAGGGACATTTGCAAGGGCCCTGGTCCTTGGCCAGGGCTTGGATTTCGGCGGCGATAGCGATGAACTCGGTCGGATCCGCCGTGTTTCCAGGCACAACCCGGACGGTGACGGGGATCCCGGCCCCGGTGGCCAGCATCCCGTACTCGATCTGTTCCACGCCACGCTTTATTGTCCCGTGAAAAACCGTGTGCGGCCAAGGGGTTGTGGGTGCCCGTCACCCACGAGGAAGACAGATCAAACAAGGCCAGTTTCCCCGGATTCACTTCCGGGCGCAGGTACGTCCGGGCCAACACTAGTAGCTCGGGGCAGGTCATGGCCCAGAGTGGTGTCGGCGAACCGGGACAAGGTGGCCAGTTTCGAGGACGGGACGCAAATTCGTGCCACCAAAAACGCAATGTCCACATCCCGCTCCCGGCACGTCGGCCCCATCATCGCCTCGAATCCGAGCCGTTTGTCATGGCGTAGACGGCTTCGATATGCCCGTGAGGCAAGGACCTGGTGATCGCCAACCCGGCACCGGCCTCGACCATGTTCTTGCCCGCCAACGATGACCGCAGGGTCTCGACCGCTGCCTCCGGCAGCGCTGAGAGGTTCGCCATCGTTTCGTGCTTGACCTTGCAGTATTCGCGGAAGGGCCGACGCAGCAGTACCGAGCGGCACTCGGCCTCCACTCCGGATTTGTTCCTCTGGCGGGAAGTGTTCAGGCTATATGCATCGCGGGCGTCACCTTGGTCATGACCAAGGTGGCGCCTATCTACACCCTAAATGAGCGGGTTTTCCATAAAATTTAGTGGCTATGGATCTTGACACAAAAATGGTCCTTCCCCCGGAATCTGGAACGAAACCGGGGAAAGAACCAACGTAACTACAGGCTGGTTGGCCTCCCGAACTTTTAGCGATGAAACAAGGACAGCCACTCAGCCCCGCCCAACAAAGGGCATGCCGGCTGCTGTGATGACCAGCTGGCCAATGTTCGCGGAGGCCGGAAGGTCAGCCATGAACAGCACGGTGCGGGCGGCGTCGACCACCGGAAATGTTGGTTCCACCAGAAGTTCACCATTGGCCTGCAATGCCCCGGTGGCCACGTCCAGGGTGGACATGATGGATGTGGCGGTGTTGCCAATGTCAATCTGGCCGCAACTGATGCCAAACGACCGGCCATCGAGTTCGATCGACTTGGTCAGGCCACTGATGGCGTGCTTGGTGACGGTGTAGGCGGCCGATTTGGGTCGCGGCGAGTGCGCAGAAATGGAACCGTTGTTGATGATCCGGCCACCTTGGGGGTGCTGTTTTTTCATGGTTCGGAAGGCGGCAGCGGCACACAGCATTGACCCGGTGAGGTTGACGGCCACTGTGGCATTCCAGTCGGGGAGGGAAATTTCATCAACGGAGTGGGCGGGGCCAAACGTTCCGGCATTGTTGAACAGCACATCCACCCGGCCAAAGCGTTCCACAGCCCTGCGGAACAAGGCCGCCACCTGGTCTTCGTCGGTGACATCCGTGGGCACGACCAAGGACAGGGGGTGGCCATCTGACGCAGCGAGAAGTTCAGGCTCCCGCCGGCCCGCCAAGACCACCGCGTATCCGGAGGCAAGGGCTGCCTGCGCCACCGCTTGGCCGATTCCGGATCCCGCCCCTGTCACCACCATAACCCTGGCCGCTGCGTTTTCCTGTTCCTTGTTCACATCCACTCCTAACGTAAGGTGTCTATATTGTTTCCCGAAATTGGCCGTGCAAGCACAAGGGGCGGGACCGGCGGAAAATGCCCCGCTGGTCCCGCCCCTTGCAGTTCTAGTGTGCTATCAATTCCGCCGCATTGGCCGGAACCGGCCAGCCGGTGAAGGCCTTGGGCCGGGGTGTTGCGTAGGTTCGCACCTTGGAGGTGGACAGGCCCATCCTGACCAGGGACTCGGCAATGGTGACAGCAGCCGCCACGCCGTCGACCACGGGAACACCCGTACGCTCACGGACCTTGTCATTGAGGCCCGCCATGCCGCCGCAACCCAGAACAATGACCTCGGCCTTGTCCACTGAAACAGCCAGTTCAGCCTCGCGGACAATGGATTCTACCGCGCGCTCGGGCTCTTCCTCGAGCTCCAGCACTGCCATCCCGCTGGCCCGCACGGATGCGCAGCGATCGGTCAGTCCAGCCAGCTTGAGCCGGTCCTCGATCAGCGGCACTGCCCGGTCAAGGGTTGTGACCACCGAATATTTGTGGCCAAGGAACATGGCCGTACTGGCAGCCGCTTCGGTAATGTCGACCACCGGAACATTTAACAGTTCCTGGAGGCCTTCCCGGCCATGTTCGCCATAGCCCGCCTGGACAACGGCGTCGAACGGTTCAGCGTAAGACTGCACTGCGTCCATGACGGCAACGGCTGCGAGGTAGCTTTCAAAGTTTCCTTCGCATGATTCGGCACCAAATCGGGGTGTGAGGGCCACAATCTCCGTGCCAGGGGCCGCCACTGCACGGGCCTGCTCGGCGATTGACTCGGTCATTGATGCTGTGGTGTTTACATTGACTACAAGAATCCGCATTTACTTGCCTTTCAATCGAAGCGGTGGTTAGTGGACACTGTCAACGGCGATGGGCTCACCGGATATGTCGTGGTAGCTGGCCTTGCGGTCTGCCACAAAGTAGTAGGTGACTGCGGCAAGTCCGGCGGCAAAGAACCAGGAGAAGGAGGAGAGCTCCTTCAGTGCCGGGATGAAGGCGATCGCCAAGGCCACCACGGAGGCGGGAATCAAGGCAACCACTGCGCGGGGGTTGACGCCCCGCTTGTAGTGGTACTCGGCACCCTCAGCCGTTGTGTACAGGTGCGGCACGTTGACCTTGCCGCGGCGGATGATCCAGTAGTCGGCCATGATGACGCCGAACAGCGGCCCGAGGAGTGCTCCCAGTCCGCCCAGGAAGTAGACGATGACCACGGGGTTGTTGTAGAGGTTCCAGGGCAGGATGACCAGACCGATGACGGCACTGACCAGGGCGGCCTTGCGGAAGTTCAGGTGACGGGGAAACAGGTTGGTCAGGGCATAGACGGGTGCCACAAAGTTGGCCATCAGATTCACTGCAATGGTGAGAATCAGCAGGGCGAGGCAGGCGACCACCAGCAGGAAGGTGTTCGGGATGGTCTGGACAATGTCCGCCGGGCTTTCAATGATGGTGCCGTCGATCTTGAACTGGGCACCGGAAATGACGACAACAATGGCACCAAAGAGGAGCATGTTGATCGGGATGCCCCAGAAGTTTCCTCGCACAATGGACTTGGCAGACTTGGCCGAGCGGGTGAAGTCGCAGAAGTTCAGAACGAACGTTCCGTAGATGGCAACCCACAGGGCGCCGCCGGCAAAGATGGTGCGCCACATTTCAGCACCCTCCAGACCACGGTCGGTCTGCCAGGCAATGGAGCCACCGGCCTGTACAAACATCCAAACGGCGATGGTGGCCATGGTGACCAGAATGATCGGGCCGGCAAAGGCTTCGTACTTGCGGATCATGTCCATGCCGAAGCTGACAATGATGACCTGGACAATCCACAGGGCAATGAAGGAGAGCCAGCCAAGTGTTGAGAGCCCAAGGATGGAGTTGGTGTCCCACTCCTTCAACGTCGGGAACAGTGCCGTGAGCATGACCCTCAGCACAACCGAAGCGAGGAAGGTCTGCACTCCAAACCAGACGATTGCGACGCCGCCGCGGAGGAGGGAAGCGATGTGTGCGCCCTTGATGCCAAAGCTGATGCGGCTCATGACAGGGAATGGAACGCCTGTCTTGAAGCCCATGAAACCGGAGAAGTTCAACAGGCCAAACAGGAGGACTGCCCCGATGCCCAGGGCCAGCAGGATCTGCCAGCCGCCCAGGCCGAGTGCAAACAATCCAATGGCGAAGGCGTAGTTGCCCAAGCTGTGTACGTCGTTGGCCCAGAGCGTGAAGATGCTGTAGCTGGACCAGCGGCGGCCCTTCATTTTGGTGGGTGCCAGGTCCTGATTGAAGAGGCTGGCACTGAGGGTGTAGCCCTCGTGTGTCTTATAGGGAGATTCAGAATAGGTGGCGTCTCGCCTTTGAGGATCCCCACCTGACTCAACCGCGTGATTTTTCTTTGTGGAAGTAGCGTCCATGGTAGCTCCGCAGCAGTTCGTTTTTTTGTATGGTGGAATAAAACTCTTGAATTATGAAAACTATTCTATGAGCCAGCTCACACCATGTCAAAGGTTGTGCGGCGAAAACTTGTCACAAGTCCCGAATTTTGCATCCGCGGGCTGTAGGCCGTAATCTCGTCATACAATATTTTGTTTCCATGTAGCGAAAATCGCAGCAGCGAGTTTCATACTGGATTACCCAACGCCCGCACCACGTTCGACGGCGAACGCGCAGCCAGCGGGTACGCGCAGCCTCACCACCAGGGAGGTCGCGAATGCACCACTGAAAGAGGACAGATGTTCTTGCGAGACGATAATTCCCACATCCTTAGCGGGTTGACAAACCAGCTGCCTGATCGCGATCCGGAAG
>JBDTQM010000154.1:0-9208 GCA_039932175.1 Specibacter sp. | reverse complement strand
CCCAACTAGAGGGCTAAGTCGGCGAAGCCGTGAATTTTAGGTCATGTTTTTGCTTTCCAGGTCAGGTTCAGGTTCATGCCGCCAGTCCTGATTGTTGGGTGAGGTCATCGATGGCGGTTTGGTAGGCGTGCATGGCGGTCCGGAGTTTTGTGGGTGCCGGGATTTGAAGGTCGGCCAGGCCGGTGGGGAGCAGCCGGTTGTGGATGGCACTGATGAACATGGCAGTGGAAAGTCCTGTGTCGGTGACTTGGTAGCGGTGGGTGTGGGGGATGCGTTCGATGAGGCCGTGGTGGCGGAGCCGGCGCAGGTCATAGCTCATCTGCCCGGTGGTGTGTCACGGTGGCGGGGTCGGTTCCGCGCAGCGCGGCGGTGAGTGCACGCAGGTCCCGGTTGGCGAACCCGGCCGGTTGCAGCCTGAAGACCGGCAGCGCGGCAAGGAGTGCGTGGCTTCGTTGTTGGCCGAGGCGCAGCCCGGGGATGCGGGTGCCGGTGGCGGTGAGGACCGGGTCGGTGATGGTGTGCAGTGCCTGGATTCCGGTGATTGGGTCGTGGCTGATTGTTTGGACACGCAGTAGGCGCCTGTTGGCGGTGAAGCCGATCTCCCGCAGCGCGGGCAGATTTGTCAGTCCCTTCCGGATCCCGAAGTCGTAGCTGTCGTTGATGGTTGTCTCGGTCCGCAGGGCCCGTCCTTCCTTGTGGTACTGCTTGATCGTGGCGTTTTTGTAGTCCACGTGCAGGCTGGGGGTGACCCCGTCGGTGATGACCCTGGTCCTGAACCGGCCCGGGGTGGGGCGGGGCCCGGTGCGCATGATCCGGCGGGCGAAGATGAGACTGACCTGGTCAGGGCGGCCAATGTCGAGGTTCTCGCGGATCACGTTCTCAAAAAACACCCGTCCGGAGACCGGTGTGTCGAGCATTTGCGTGAGGGATAATTCGGCCTGCAGCACCGAGACGTCGTAGCGGTACCCGGCGGCCCGGTCGGCGGCGCTGAACGGGTGCGGCAGGATGGCCAGCCACTTGCGCAGCAGCCCGTCAATCTGCTCCGGCCCAAGAGTGTCACAGATGTCCTGCAGGGCCGCGGCGTCCTCGACGGCGGCGAAGGCGTTGTCCATCGCAGTGAACCCGATCCCGGCCTTCGCGGCCTGGTGCTGGGCCCAGTGGTGGCCGTTGATGCACAGTTTCGCGTTGTAGGGAAAGTAGGAGCAGAACTTCAGGAAGAACGGCCCGAAATCGTCGTCAACACAATAGAAATAGAAGTGGTTGACCACCCCGGTGGACTTCACGATCCACGGGTAGGATGACCCGTCGTCGTGGTGGCGTTTCTCAGTCCGAAACAGCGTGGTCTTCTCCTGGGCCCGGCCGATGAACACCACTCCTTCAGGTGCGGTGAACGTGGCCAGGTTTTTGGCCATTACATCGTCCTTGCGTTCACCCCTGCGGAAGTCCACCCACTGGATGTGCTCCGTCTCGGCGAATCGGTGGACCGCCGCGGTGAACTGGTCGGTGATTTTTGCCAACGGCGCCGTGGACGCGATCGGCAAACCCAACTGCCTCTGCACGTACCCCACCAGGCCCGCGGGATACTGCAGCTTGGGCTGGTAGACGTTGAGGTACATCCGGTCGATGCACTCCACTTCGAACCTCACATGTTCGGACAAGACATCTGCCACGGTCCGCGCTATCGTCATCACAGGCTCCGGTTGGTGATCAGGTGGCCGAAAGGCCCACCACTGCTAAGGCAGTCATACACCCGTCACGGCACAACCGCCACGGGTCACCCTGCCCGACCGGAGCCCCAACCACCCAGGCGAGAGACCCACGCCTCGTCGGGCTGGGGCGAAGCCCCGTTAGCGTTCAATCCTGTTCCATTACTACCAAGACCCCGACCCCTAACGGAATTACACGATAGATCGCTGAAAGCCCCGACGACGGGAGTGTTTTCCCAGTTACCGTCTTCATCGGCCATCGTCTCGGTTTGGTGTTGGGCGTGCCTTGTCGATCTGTCCCGATATTTCGATTAGAACAGGAGGGGTGCCAGTCGTGTCGTCAATTCACGGGCATCGGCCGCCTGTTCGCAGATAGTGGTGAAGCGTTCTGAGGTGCCCGAGAGGCAGAGTGCTGCACCCACGGGCCTATTTGGCAGTCTTACTGGAAGAGCCAGGGTAGCGGATCCTTGTTCTAATTCGTTGATTTCCGAGGCTTCACCCTTGATCCGTATTTCCGCAAGTTGCTCTTCCAGTTCCCACCTATCTGTGATGGTGTGCGGCGTCAGCTTCGTCAACGGCCCTTTCGAGGGAAGAGAGAACGAATCGTCAACTTCAGCGAGCATCAGCTTCCCTGCTGCGGAGGCGTGGGGGTAGCGGAGCATTTCGGATATTGAGTGAAGTGGATGATCCGGGTCTTCATCAGCGATTCTGAGGGAAGCGTTCCTGAACATGATCAGGTGCACTGCGAAACGGGTTCCCCCACGAAATTCGTCTATTGCGGTGTGGGCTGCGGTGGAAACAGTCGGCGGGGCCGCAGCCGTAATCAGGCCTGAAATCGCGTGTCCGAGTGCGAATCCACGGAGGTCGGATGTGCGGGCCAGATATTCCTCCCCGACGAGTGAATTCAGCATCCGGTAGGCAGTCGCTGGGGGCATATGCAGGGCATCGGTGACCTCTTTCGCAGTTGTTCCGGTGCCTAACCGGGCTACGATTTCCAAGATTCTCAGCGAGTTTGAGACTGTGCTAGGTGCCCGATATCCGGGCCTTTGGCTCACAGGTTAGTCCTGCCGTCAAACAGGTCTGATTCCCGGGTCTCGTCATAGATGCCCACAGCCGCCAGACGCTCAGGGAAGCGGAGGCGAAGGAACATGGCGTAAAGAACGCTGGCGAGGAGGACACCTCCATAGATGAAGATCTGCAGGTTCTCGGTTTGAATCGATACCGTCGCGGCCTTCCAGAGCACCAACCCGAGGAGCAAGGCAGTTGCTGTCCCCAGTACCCAGCTTGCGTAAGTGTTCTCTCTTATCCGATGCAGGAAGAAGGGCAGGGACACGCTGGCAAGGATATAGGAGCCAAGGTGTCCGTAGGCCCCCAGCGTGAAGAGGCGCACGAGGCTCTGCTCAGGACTGGCACCGGAGATGATGATGGCGATGGGAACGATGGCAACTACCGGCATTACGACCAGAATTGCCATCGAGGGGGTTCGAAAGACGGGATGGGACCGGCCCACTATTCGCGGTGCAACGCCTTCTCTGCCCATACAAAACAGTATCCGGGCAAGAGCGTTTATGGATGCGATCGCGCAAGCAAACCACGATATTGCGATTCCCAGATCAAGGAGCGCGGCGAACACAGGGGAATTCTGGGCAAACAAGTCAGACAACGGAGTGGAGCTGGCCGTAATGCCTAACGGTGCCTCGTTGAGGGCTACGTCCTGGGCGGTCGCGGCGAGAAGATAAAGCACGCCCGTCACGATGGGGGTCCATGTGATGGCCCGCGGGATGCTGACGAAAGGTTTGTACGCCTCACCTCCCAGCGTGGTGGGACTTTCGAAGCCGACAAAGGCACTAACGGCCACGACGATTCCGATCGATAGCGAATCAAAATTCCCGTTCCAAACAACCACATTCCCGATATTCACCTTCGGTGCGGTGAAGACGAAGTAGACAATCATGAGGAGGGCCAGGAGTCCAATGGAAAGGGATTCCATCAACAACGTGAACCACGTAGATATACGAACCCCCCTGATCATGAGAAGACAGGCAGCACCCGCGGCGGCAAGAACGACCAGCACCGCGAGAATCTTGGGATCCTCGAGGGGGATCCCAAGATTGATGAATAGCTGAACGGCATAGGTGCCAACAACCAGCAAACTGGCCATGGCCACGAGGCCATAACCGAACATAGCCGACCAACCGGCGGTAATTGCCGTCCGGGGGCCAAGTCCCTTGGCTGTGTAACTATAGAGTCCGCTGACAGCAGCCATGCGCTTTGCCATCGGTCTCAGACAGGAAGAAACCAGGATCATGACTGCCATGGCCACCCCGAATGTCAGCACAAGGTTCGGTCGAGCGGAACCAGGGACAAGACCCGGAAAGACAAGGGCCGGAATGACGGACATGGCACCCGCAGGTGCCACTGCGGCCACTGCCTGCGCGATAACAGGCAGGAAGGAAAGCTTCCGGCGGCTCAGGCCCTCCACCGGAGAGCGGGGAGTAATGAAGCGATCATTGCGGGCAAACACTGGAAACCGACTTTCCCTCCGACGGGCAGGCGCGTCTGCTTACAGGGGAAGCAAGTCATCGACCTGAGGTGCAAAACACTAGCATTCCCAGGATCAAAAAAACATTCGAGAGCATGCTTCCAAATGTTCCCAAAATATTAATTGCAGCAGGAATATATGATCTAAAATTGTATCTGCTCAGCTGACCAGGATGGTGCGGTCGCTACGATTTAGGACTCTTGAATGAATCTTCGAACCGAAATCGAGTTCGTTTATTTCTAAGGTTTCCTGGCCACGGTCGCCCACCCTGACTGAAATAATTCCGAGGTAATTGATAAAATTTCATTTATAATGCTGATCCATAAAATTCCTTACATCTGGCGAATTTTCTTGCCCCAAAGTGGAAACATCACCTAAGTGGCACCACACCTATTAAATCACCAGTCCAGAGGCCTGAGACTCTGGACTGGTGAGATATCCCGTGTTGGATCCAGTGGAACTTGATCCCAATTTGGGGGCGTGATTTCGCGTAAATCCGTTGTTCGATACTTACAGCGACGAAGGTCGCTCAACGTCTATTCCTCACAAAATTCCTCGGATCCAGTGGTCACTTCATAATAAGAACCGTAGGAATTGAGGGAACTCACCCCACTCATTTGGGCCCGTATCCGACGTTCTGGACCCGCAGCCGAGCATTCTCAGCTACAAGTTTATACGGCGGCACTGCCGCAATACCACCATTCTTACCGCAAAATCGACGCAACCATGCCAAAATAAGCAGCTGTACAGTTACTAATTTGGAACCCTTTCCAGTTCTGCGGTATGGGGATCTGAAGAGAGGGCAGCGACCGCTTTGCTTTTCGCGCGTCTGGATTCATGTTGGGAATACAACCAGATGGGTAGATAGAGCCCCAACACGATAAAGGCCACCCAAGTGGGGGTCCAGCCAACTTCCAGACTGTTCAGGTAGACCACTCCGATCACGCACAATGGCACATTGAACAGACCAAAGATCAGGCCAACGTATCTCCAACCCTTTGGCGCTTTGAAGGGCCTTTCCAGATCCGCAAAGGCCGGATCTTTTCTCGATTTGGCATAGGCGAGCAGAGTGAGGCCATGGGCTATGGTGTAACCAATCGCCGATGCCCCAAGAACCGCTGAGGCGCTGCCCAGAGAAATCAGCGCAAAGTTAAAGGCTGCGATAACTATCAGGGCAACAAAGGGTGTTCCGTGGCGGTTCGTGTGGCCAAGTATCTTGGGCAGGTTGCCTTCGGTGGCCATGGAGTGCATGGCGCGGGAGGAACCCAGATAAGCCGTTTGAATGATTAGTACCATGGCGGCCATCAACAAGATGATGGTGACCACGGAGCCGGCTTGGCCGAAAACCGCCTGGGCCACGGGAATCAGCGGTGACACTGGTTCAGCAATCACACCCTCAACACCCAGTACACCGATTACTGAAGATTGCAGCACGACAAACAAAAACAAGCAGATCACTCCGCAGGCAAACAAGGCCTTCGGGGCATCTTTGGACGGGTTTTTGTACTCAGGGCCGTACATGGCTGCCGTTTCCCAGGCACAGGCACTCCAATGCGCAATTCCAAAAACGCCAAAGAGAATCAGGACATGGGGCAGATCCCACGCCCAATCAGACGGCCACCAGCTGCCGGTAATATTGGACAGCTCAACGTGTCCAGTGGCAAAAGGAGCCACAGCCAAGATCACCAATGGAATCAAAGATATGGCCGCCAAGATGTAACCCAAGACGGCGCCTTCCTTCAGGCCGAACCAGTTCACCACGAACAATCCGGTGAAAATAACGGCACCTGCCATCAACGAGAGCTGATACTCAGTGAACGTCTCACCCAACACCGGAAACAGCCCGTGCAGGTAGCCGCCGACCAAAATGGAAAAAATCGCCAATATCGGGTTCCAGCCAAACCAGTAGCTCCAAGCAGTGAAGCCGCCCAAGAGTTTGCCCTTGTTGAAGCGGCGCTGGTGGTTGTCAGCAAATATATGCTGGGCAAAACCCGGCACACCAGAGACCTTGGGAAAGGTGGTGGCCATTTCAGCGTACGCAGTGTTCTGCATGAAACCCTGAAGAACCGACAGTCCCCAGATCAGAATAGCTGCACCAGATACGTACATCGGGAGGTACCCCAACGACGGCAGAATCAGAAGAGGCACGCCCAGCGCAATGGCCATGCCCTGCTTCCAGTCGATAGATCTTTTCAGGCCATCGTCACCATGCGGATGTTTTTCACTCATAATAATCTCCCTTAGATAATTTAAAGTCGTCTAATTTCTAGTCATGTAACTTATTTCTTGAATTTCTAGAGGGACAGTGATATGCACCGCAAAATTCCTTTCGGCAAGCGACAATGGTGCGACGTGACACTGCCCTGCCGGACCAGTTGGGCTGGTTGATTCAGGGTGCAGCGCATTCTGCAGCATTTATTACCGTGAGGTGGGGAACCGGGGTATGGGTGCAGGCTTTACCTTTGCTGTCTTCAAACTCTTTTATGCTCGACCAGCCGTGACAACAATCACCAGCCCGATCTGCAGTTGCATGAATATCCGCCGGTGGGGCGTCGAGTACGGGATGGACCTCGGCGCGCGAACCGCTTAGCACAGGGCTCGGGTTCGAGAGGATTTACGCGGAATCAAGCCTCCAAAATGGGTTCAAGTTCCAATGGATCCCATACCGGATATCTCACCACCCCAAAGTCCTGGGGAACCCGCCGATGTCGTGATCCGTGGGGCATCAATTGAGCCGAATGCCGCACTGATGAGCCCACGGAAACCGTGATCGCAGCCGGTGTCTTCTGCTGGCGACACGGGTGCGGGACGCATGATGGGTATTAGGGTGCGAAGGAGCGATGGCCGGCGTCAACGTCGGACTCGTTCATTGAGGGCAGTCCAACGTAGCCGTTTTCCATCTTATGGATCGATCCGGCCTTACTCGGTGTTCCTGTGAGGGTTTCCATACTTACTCCTATAAATAGTGTTGCGACAGTATGATTCATCGTTGGATACATACAGGCTGCGCTGAAAGTCACGTCAGTACTCTGTTTGGCGTTCTTGAAAGGACCGTCCGCAAGCCCTACATTCCCCGCTTCTTTAGAGGGCCGGCCGGGCTCTTCTCCGCACCCCTCTGGCGTGATGTTGGTCACGTTCGATCTTCCCTGACTGCAAAGCTACGTCACGTAAATCATTTAGACGAGCCTTTTTATAAACATTATGTGAGAACTTTGAACGAAAATTTTCTCAGTACAGTTAACATGTTGGAAACATTCAGAAACATGTTCACGCCTGCAGTGTCTGACTCATCTAGTTCTGTGTCGTAGCTACTTGTCTCGGTATGGTGGCGGATTTTGATCCGGGCGTCACCGGTTGTGAACTACCAATTGACGGGCCGCTCATCGACGTTGACGACCTCTTGCCACTGGCCAAGTTGGTGGTTGAGTGAATCGATGTCCGGGATCCTTCGAAAGAGGCATTGACGTGAGAGAGCGGAGAGCTCGATCTGGATAATATTGAGCCACGATCCATGTTTGGGCGTGGAGTGAATGTCTAGGCGGGAGGCCAGTTCCCTAGCCTTGGATGCGGGAAAAGCTTCGTGGAGTGAGCCCAGTGTGTGAGTGTTAAGGTTGTCCATGACCAGAATGACCTTGGGCGCCTCGGGGTAGTCGACGGTGAGCAGCGTATCGATTTCCTGGGCCAGTCCACCCGGGTGTGCCGGGGCCTGCTATTCACCCGGGGCTTGCCGGCCAACGGTTCGACCCACACATAAATGGCACACACTCCCCGCCGGAAGTATCCACAGTCTTCCTTGCGCGTGGGCCCGGGTTCCGCCTCCAGGCAGGGGCGGGCGTACTCCAGCAGTTGGTATGGGTTCTCAGCCATTTGCCGTATTGGGGCGGTCGGGGCGATCTCGTTGGACGAATCAATGCAGGTGGCGAAGTTCGTCATACCCAGCGCCAACGCCGAGACATCGAGCCCGGATTCGGCCGACCATCGCGACCGGGATGCGCTCCGCGATCACCGTCAACTGCCCTATGGACAGGCGGGGCGTCGCGTCCAAGAACCGGCGGTGGTCCACCCCGGAGGCCGGGACTTTAGTGAACTGCTCCACCGCCACCGGCTTCAGTGCGGCCAGGACAGGTAGGTGCCCACCTGCGCCCTTGTGCCGCAGACCAGCCACTTCGTCAACGAGCAACGCCATACCCAAACCGGCTAGGAACCCCCATGCCGCGGCGCTGTCCACGAACCCCAATGCCGGCGCGACCCCGGAAGCGTCGCTGATTCCTTAACGTCCCAGAGTTTTCCGATGTCCTCGCCAGTGCCCAGATAACAACGGCAGGCAGACACCACACTTCAGGTCATGCGCATTTTGCGCCTATTTAGGCCCCGAGAGGCCCGAAGTTCCGAAGTTCCCACTCTGGCGGGACTTCAAAACCTAAACAACCCGAAAACTTCCACCAGATCCGACCTCCCTCCGGCGGGCAGGTATGCCTTGCTTATATAAGGAGACCATCGGCCCGCGGTGCAAAACATTAGTATTCTCGGCCCAGGTCGTGGCAGGCGTGAACATGTTTTTGAATGTTTCCAACATGTTAACTGTACTGAGAAAACTTCGGTTCAAAGTTCTCACGCAATGTTCATAAAAAGACTCGCCTAAATGATTTACGTGACGTAGCTTTGCAATCAGGGAAGAACGAACGTGGTCAACGTCACGGGGGCAGGGTTCGAAGCAGAGTCCCGGTGGCCACTTGAAACTGAGGGATGTTGAGCCAGCGTACGGTCCCTTCCGGAGCCCCAACCAGAGGGTTCTAACCTAATCTTCAGCCCAATCCTGTTTGTATCCAATGATGGATCATACTTTCGCTGTATAAAGAATTAAGGAGCAAACCATGTCTATCAACACTGAGATTGACACAGTGGTAGGGGTGTCACATCCTCTCGATCAGTTGTCCCGCGCCGAGATTTCCCGTGCGGT
>JBDTQM010000153.1:0-9266 GCA_039932175.1 Specibacter sp. | reverse complement strand
GTAGCGCCCGCGTGATGAACGACGGCGCAGCAAAGTCAGTGCCCCGGCCCCCGTCGCCATCGCTCCCAAGTACTTTTCATGCAGGTGTTGACTCTCGTGTGCTTTGCCCGGACATGACGTGCGGTGGACTTCTGCCAGGCGGGGAACATGGGCCGGAAGTGCTGGGCTTCCGTGAAGTTACGGATCCGATACCGGGCAGAGATATAAGCGAAAAGACCCTTGAAATCTGCTCTCGCAGAAAGTGTTATCCATAACTATTCGAAGTATAGGGGGCCCGCGTCACAGCTGAACAGGGTGGTTGCCAACATGACGTGGCCAACGAGGGGCGGTGCCGGGGCCGCGTTCACATTTCGGCGGCAGCAATGTGTCACCGTAGGCTGGTGCCATGTTGACTGTTATTGGTGAAGCTCTGGTTGATGAAGTGGTGCGCCCCGGCAAGGATGTGGTTCCGCACGTGGGTGGCAGCCCCATGAATGTTGCCGTGGGGCTGGCCCGACTGGGGCATGCCGTGCAGTTTCTTGGCCGCTACGGCCACGACGCCTATGGGGACATGGTGGCGGGGCATTTGCGCGCCAACTCCGTCATGGTTCCCCTCGCTGCCGACGCCCAGCCCACCTCCATTGCCCGGGCAGTTCTTGACGCTGCCGGCGCCGCCAGCTACGAGTTCGCCCTTGACTGGTCCCTGCCGGAATTGACCACCGCCGACGGTGCGCCGAATTTCATGCTTGACGCCACCACCATGCTGCACACCGGTTCCATTGCCACCATGCTGGCTCCCGGTGCCAAGCAGGTTCTGGACGCAGTCACCTCCCTGCACCCGCTGGCCACCATTGCCTACGACCCCAATTGCCGCCCCAGCATCATCACTGATGTGGACTATGCGCGGGAACAGGCAGAAAAGTTCGTCCGCCTCTCCGACGTGGTTAAGGCCTCGGATGAGGACCTTCAGTGGCTCTACCCGGGTGTTGACCCCAAGGAATCAGCCCGCAGGTGGCTTGCCCTGGGCGGCGCGCAAGGCCCCGCCGTCGTGGTTCTCACCCAGGGCGGGGAAGGCCCCTGGGCTGTGTGCGCCGCGGGCGAGGCTGCCTGCCCCGTGCCGGAGGTGGCGGTTGTTGACACTGTAGGTGCCGGGGATTCGTTCATGGCTGCGCTGCTGTCAACTCTGGTGGACAGGGAATTGGACGGTGCCCAGCGTCGGGGGGATTTGCGCGAAATGAGCACGGCCACCCTGTCGGAAATCATTGGCTATGCAGCCCGGGCGGCGGCCATCACCGTGTCCCGCGCCGGCGCCAACCCGCCCAGCCGCGACGAATTGCAGAAGTAACCGCGCAGCGGGGGCCCGGAAGCCGGCGAAATACGCCCGATTCCGGGCCGCAGCGCTGCCGCGTGCGCCGAAGTTGGATAGCCTTGGGTATGCGTTTAATTGCCAGTGACATCGACGGAACCATTCTTGGCCATGACGGCACCATCAGCGCCCGCACGGTGGAAGCTTTCGCGGCTGCCGCCGACGCGGGCATTGAGATTGTTTTTGTGACAGGACGCCCGCCGCGCTGGCTGGACCCCATCCGCGAACAGATCGGCCACACTGGCACCGTCATCTGCTCCAACGGGGCGGTGACCTACCACCTCGGCACCGAAAAGGTCCTCAGTTCCCACGTCATCAGCTGGGACACGGTGGTGCAGGTCAGGGACATCGTCACCGGGCTGGCCCCGGAGGCGCGCTTTGCGTTGGAGTCCCTCACCGGACTGCACGTTGAGGACGGGTTCCTGGGAGACCGGATCCCGGCCGGCAGCCTGAATGTTGTGCCCGCCGTTCTGTCGCCCGACATTGCCGACGGCGGGATCGTGAAGGTGCTGGCCGTCCTGCACACCGGCAGTGCCGACGAATTCCTGGAACTTGTGGCGCCCGGCATGGGATCCCTCATTGCCGTCACCCACTCGGCGCCGGACCTGGCGCTGCTGGAAATGGGCCCCGTGAGTGTCAACAAGGCTGTGACGCTGGCCCAATATGCCGCGACCCTGGGCATCGACGCCGCCGACGTGGTGGCTTTCGGTGACATGCCCAATGACATCGAAATGCTCGGCTGGGCCGGTGCCGGCTACGCCATGGCCAGCGGACACCCGCAGGCGCTCGCAGCCACTTCGTTGGTGGCTCCCCGATTCGAGGCCGACGGCGTCGCCCAAGTCATCGAGTCCCGGCTGGCCGCCCTGCGCCTGGCGTAGGCACCCGCCATGGCACACAACAAATCCACCAAGCCCTATCTGGACGCCGCACACCCTGTGGCCATTGCGCACCGGGGATTCTCCCTGGATGGTCTGGAGAATTCCCTCCAGGCGTTTCAGGCGGCTCTTGATTTGAAGTACAGCTATGTGGAGTCGGACATCAACACCACGGCCGACGGCGTCACGGTGGTGTTCCATGATTCAACGCTGGACCGGGTCACGGACCAAAACGGTGTGATTGCGCAGCTGCCGTACTCGGAGGTGGGCAAGGCGCGCATTGGCGGCCGTGAACCCATCGCCACTTTGCGCGAATTTGTTGCCGCACTGCCCGGCGCCAAGTTCAACATTGACGTCAAGGATCAGGGCTCGGTGGTGCCGCTGGCAGACCTCATCGAGGAGTGGGGGCTGCACGACAGGGTGTGTGTGGCGTCATTCTCGGGGAAACGCCGTCGCCAGGTCTTGTCGCGGCTGAGCCGCCCAGTGGCGAGCTCGCCGGGCAAGTCGCACTTGGCGGCCTATTTTTTTCTCAGCCCGTGGCTGCCAAGGCCCTTCACCCGGTTCCTCATGCGGCAGGTGGATGTATTGCAGATTCCGCGCCGTCACGGGAATCTTGAACTGGTCACGGGGGCCTCGGTGCGCCGGGCCCATCGGCTGGGGCTGAAAGTCCACGTCTGGACCATTAACGACCCCGCAGAAATGCACCAGCTGTTCGACCTGGGCGTGGATGGCATCATGAGCGACCGGGCCGATTTGTTGGCCGACGTCATGCGCCAGCGCGGCTATTGGACGTAACTATTCAGCACTGTCGGTGACCGGTGGCAGGATGGAGGCATGCGTATCCTCATTGCCCCGGACAAGTTCAAGGGGACCCTCACGGCTCCCGAGGCCGCTGCGGCCATGGCTGAAGGGGCCCTGCGGGTTTACCCCGACGCGGTGGTGACCACCCTTCCCATTGCCGACGGCGGTGAAGGCACTGTGGATGCCGCCGTGGCGGCAGGCTATGCCGAGCGCCTCAACGCCGTGGTGGGTCCCATCCTGAAGCCTGTTGGTGCAGCCTGGGCGTTCCATCCCGGCACGTCGGTGGCCGTCATTGAAACGGCCCAGGCCAGCGGCTACCTGCTCAGCGAACCCACTGTGGAGAACTCCCTGCGCGCCCATTCCTACGGGTGCGGGCAGCTTATATCCGCCGCGTTGGAGGCTGGTGCCACCGAAATCATCATCGGTCTGGGCGGTTCTGCCATGACCGACGCCGGAACAGGCGCCCTGCGTGCCCTCGGCCTGAAGTTGAGCGACACCAACGGCAATTTGGTGCCCTTGGGCGGCGGCTCCCTGGCTGATGTTGTTGCCGTGGACGCCTCGGGCCTTGATCCGCGCCTGACTGACGTGAAGCTTCGGATGGCTGTGGACGTTGACAATCCGCTGTACGGACCCAACGGCGCGGCCCACGTGTTTGCCCAGCAAAAGGGCGCCGACCCGCAGGCCGTGGAACACCTCGATGCCGGGCTGCGCAACTTGGCCGCAGTGGTGCAGGCGGCCACCGGGATTGACATCGATGTGTCAGGGGCCGGGGCTGCCGGCGGCTTCCCGTCCATGTTTGTGGCCTACGCCAATGCAACCATTGAGCGCGGCTTTGACCTGGTGGCCACCATGATCAATCTTGACGCGGCCCTTGCGGACACCGACTTGGTCATTACGGGCGAGGGGTCACTGGATGTCCAGTCCCTCTCCGGCAAGGGGCCCCTGGGCGTGGCCGACGCCGCGCACGCACTGGGACTTCCCGTCGTCGTGGTTGCCGGACGCATCACAGTGACGCCCCAGCAGCTGGCTGAACACGGCGTTGTATCCGCCGTCAGTGCAACGGATGTGGCAGGCTCCCCGGAGGCCGCCCTGGCCGACGCCGCAGTGTTCACCACACTGGCAACCTCCGAGGCGCTCAACGGCATCTGACCACGTTTTGCGCCGAGCAATGCCGCACCACAAAAATTATGCGCCGGACTCGGGCTGAGTTCAGCGCATAAACAATTATGCGCAAGACCCATGGCGAGTCCTGCGCATAATTAAAGTCAACGCCCCTGCTGGCTAGTGCGCTGCGGGTTCTGTCTCCGGCTCCAGCGGGTCCGGGGCGGTGCCGCGCCACTTCGCCAAGGCGCTCATGCCGTGGAAGATGATCAGGGCCGCGGCGGTGCCCAGGGCGATGCCGCCGAACTGCAGCGTCCCGGCATTCCACTCAAAGTTGGCTATGCCCACAATGAGTGCGACGGCGGCCGTGGTCAGGTTGATGTTGTTGGAGAAATTGACCTTGTTCTGCACCCAGATGCGCACACCCAGCACGCCGATCATGCCGTAGAGCAAGGTTGCGGCCCCGCCCAGCACGCCCACCGGGACGGTGGCAATCATTTCGCCGAACTTGGGGGAGAAGCTCAGGATCAACGCGGCGCAGCCGGCCACCCAGTAGGCGGCCGTTGAGTAGACCTTTGTTGCAGCCATGACGCCAATGTTTTCGGCGTAGGTGGTGGTGCCGGAGCCGCCGCCCAGGCCGGCCAAGGTGGTGGCAACGCCGTCGGCGATCAAGGCGCGGCCCGCGTACGGGTCAAGGTCATTCCCTGTCATGAGCGCCACGGACTTTACATGGCCAATGTTCTCGGCGACCAGGACCAGGACCACGGGAATGAACAGTCCGGCCACGGCAAAGTGGAACGTAGGGGTTTGGAAATGCGGCAGGCCCAGCAGTGCGGCGTCGTTGATCTTTGAGAAATCCACCTCGCCGCGCATGACCGCCACCAAATAGCCGGCGACCACGCCCACCAGGATGGCCAGGCGCCCCAGAATGCCGCGGAACAACACGCTGACCAGGATGATGACGGTCAGGGTGATGACCGCCGTGACGGGGGCAAGCTTGAAGTTGCCCCACGCGGCCGGTGCAAGGTTCAGGCCAATGAGGGCCACAATGGTTCCCGTGACGGGCGGGGGCATGAGCTTGTTGATCCAGCTCGCACCGAACTTTTGCACCACCATGCCCAGGATTGCCAAGGTCACCCCGGCCATGACCACCCCGCCCAGGGCCCCGCTGATGCCGAACTGCTGCTGCGAGGCCAGGATGGGGGCGATGAACGCAAAGCTGGAGCCGAGGTAGCTGGGCACCTTGCCGCGGGTGAGAACCAGAAACAAGAGCGTGCCAATGCCGGAGAAGAACAGTGTGGTTGCCGGCGGCATGCCCGTGATGATGGGAACCAGGAACGTGGCGCCAAACATGGCCACAACATGCTGCAGGCCGATGCCAATGGTTCGTGGCCAGCTCAACCGCTCATCCGGGGTGACTACCTGCCCCGGTGCTATCGTTTTGCCGTCCCCGTGAACGCGCCACTTGGTGCCCAACAAATTCATCAACATGCCTCCAGTCAATGCCATGCCAGTGCACAGCCTGCCGATAAGAATATCCGCACACGGTGCATTGTGCGTGATTCGGGGGGCCTCTTGCCCGCGGGCTGGTCGGGCTAGGGGTGGGGGATGTGGCCTTCGCTCGTCAGCAGGACGACGCCGAGAAGGTCGTTGAGTGCGTGGGCCAGCTCCGGATGGGCCAGCTCGTACCGGGCCCGGCGCCCCTCGGCCACGGCAACGGCCAGCCCGCAGTCGCGCAGGCAGGAGAGGTGGTTGGAGATGCTTTGGCGGGACACGCCCAGCTCGGTGGCCAGATCAGCTGGATACTGCGGTGCCTTGGCCAGGCTCATCAAGATTTCAGCCCGGGTGGGGTCGGACAGTGCGTAGCCGAACCGGGCCAGCACGGCAGCGTTGCTAATGGGCTTCATTCTCAATATCATACATTAGTTGCTGAATTCAGTCATCGATGTACTATTGAACCATGTCTGGTCACGATCACTCCCATTCCCACGCAGGGGCTCCCGGCGAGAGCCACCAAGGACGCATTGCCGTTGCTTTGGGAATCACGCTGGCCGTGTTTGTCTTTCAGGTCATCGGCTCCCTGCTCACGGGATCCCTGGCCCTGCTGTTTGACTCCGCGCACGTCCTCACGGATGCCGGCGGGCTCGCCATGGCCCTGCTTGCCGCCCGCTTGATGACACGCCCGGCGACCAGCAAAAGGACGTGGGGATTTGCGCGTGCAGAAGTCTTGGCGGCAACAGCCCAGGCAGCGGTGCTTCTCGCCGTCGGCCTCATTGTTTTGGTGGAAGGCGTCCAGCGCCTGTTCAACCCCACCGAAATTGCCTCCAATGAGATGATCATCTTTGGTGCCATCGGCCTGCTGGGCAACATCATCTCGATGTTTGTGCTGATGGGCGGTCGGGGCAGGAACTTCAACATGCGCGCAGCGTTCCTGGAAGTTGTCAACGACGCCCTGGGCTCGGTGGCCGTCATTGTGGCTGCCGTCGTCATCTCGCTGACCGGCTGGATGCAGGCAGACGCCGTGGTGGCCATGCTCATTGGCGCCCTGATCCTGCCGAGAACCGTGAAGCTGCTGCTGGAAACCATTGGCGTGCTGCTGGAATCGACCCCGTCGGGCCTTGACCTGGATGAGGTCCGGGCGCACATTCTGGGGCTCGACCACGTTCGGGCAGTCCACGACCTTCACGCGAGCCAAATCGCCACTGGCCTGCCCATCCTGTCCGCCCACGTGGTGGTGGATGACGAATGCTTCCACGACGGCCACGTCCCGCGCATGCTCGACGCCCTGCAAAGCTGCGTGGCCAGCCACTTCGACGTCAGCATTGAGCACTCCACCTTCCAGCTGGAGCCCGTGAAACACGCCGAACACGAGCTGGGCGCCCACCACTAACCGCTGGGCCGGCGCCAGGCTGCTAGTTTGCATATGCGCAACGCCAATACCTGCGTTGGCGCATGACCCATGCGACTTTGTTTATGCGCAGCCGTCGTGGCCAGCGTGGCGCCTCTCTTAGAGCTGCGCCACGCCCACACCCAGCCAGGCGCATGTGCAAAGTGGCTCCGGCGGGCGCCTGCGTTAGGCGATGACGCCGTCCACCAGTGCCTTGGCCTCGGCCTGGACCTGGGCCAGGTGGTCTGCGCCCTTGAAGGATTCGGCGTAGATCTTGTACACGTCTTCCGTGCCGGAGGGGCGGGCCGCGAACCAGGCGTTCTCGGTGGTGACCTTCAAGCCGCCGATTGCCGCTCCGTTGCCGGGGGCTTCCGTCAGTTTGGCCGTGATGGGCTCGCCGGCCAGCATGGTGGCGGAGACGTCGGCCGCGGAGAGCTTGCCCAGTGCCGCCTTTTGCTCACGGGTGGCCGCGGCGTCAATGCGGGCGTACGACGGCGCCCCAAAGCGGGCGGTCAGCTCACCGTAGTGCTGCGAGGGTGACTTGCCGGTGACGGCCGTGATTTCCGAGGCCAGCAGTGCCAGCAGGATGCCGTCCTTGTCGGTGGTCCAGACGGAGCCGTCCTTCTTGACAAAGGAGGCGCCGGCGGACTCTTCGCCGCCAAATACGCCCTCGCCGGAGAGCAGGCCGGGCACAAACCACTTGAAACCTACGGGAACTTCAACCAGTTGGCGGCCAAGGTCGGCGGCAACCCTGTCAATGATGGAGGAAGAGACCAGGGTCTTTCCCACGCTGGCTGTGGCCGGCCACTGCGACCGGTGAGTGTAGAGGTATTGGATGGCCACGGCCAGGTAGTGGTTGGGATTCATCAGCCCGGCGTCGGGGGTGACGATGCCGTGGCGGTCGGCGTCGGCGTCGTTGCCGGTGGCAATGTCGTAGGGGGCGCCGGCGGCAAGCTTGTTGATCAGCGACGCCATGGCCGAGGGGGAGGAGCAATCCATGCGGATCTTCTCATCCCAGTCCAGCGACATGAACGCCCACTGGGGGTCCACCGTGGGGTTGACCACCGTGAGGTCCAGATTGTGGCGTTCGCCGATCTCGCCCCAGTAGTCCACCGAGGCCCCGCCCATGGGGTCGGCGCCGATGCGCACGCCCGCTGCCCGGATGGCGTCAAGGTCCAGCACGGAAGGCAGGTCGTCGACGTAGCCGGAGAGGAAATCGAATTTGCCTGTGGTGGAGGCGGCCATGGCGTCGGAGAGCAGGACCCGCTTCACCCCGCGCAAACCGTTTTCCAGCAGTTCGTTGGCGCGGTTGGCAATCCAGCCGGTGGCATCGGAATCGGCCGGCCCGCCATGCGGAGGGTTGTATTTGAAGCCGCCATCGCCGGGCGGGTTGTGGGAAGGGGTCACCACGATGCCATCCGCGAGCCCCTCCGTGCGGCCCGAGTTGTAGCTGAGGATCGCATGCGAAACGGCAGGGGTGGGTGTGTAGCCATGGCGGGCGTCAATGAGCACCTCGACGCCGTTGCCGGCCAATACTTCAAGGGCTGTGTTCTGTGCCGGGTCGCTCAGGGCGTGCGTGTCCTTGCCCATGAACAAGGGGCCTGTGATTCCCTGTCCGTTGCGGTATTCCACAATGGCCTGGGTGATCGCGGCAATGTGGCCCTCATTGAAGGACGTCTTCAATGAGGTGCCGCGGTGCCCGGAGGTGCCAAAGGCCACCCGTTGTGCCGGATCGCTGAGGTCTGGAGTCAGATCGTAGTATGCATCCAGCAAAGCAGAGAGATCAACAAGGTCCTGGGGAAGGGCAGTAGTGCCCGCGCGGCTAGCCATATTCACAGCATGACAGAGCCGACGCCGGATTGGCATGTCCTGCCCAGAGTGTGAACTACATGACGAACGGCGCAACAGGCGGCCATTGAAGGCGGGACTATTATGGGAGGCAACTTCAACCTTCCCTTTTGCGTGCCTTGACGGGACACCAAATCCAGCAGGAGTCAGCAATGTCGAATCAGCCAGAGCAGCCGCAGCCGGACGCTGGCCAGCCCGCCACCTCCACGCCCCCACCCTATGTGCCTCCTGCCGTGCCTGATAATTTCCTGGGCAGGAACCAGCAGTTCAAAAACCCGGCAGCTCCCCAAAACGGGCAGGCAGCAGGCGGGCAGTATGCGCAGCCGTACGGACAGCAACAGCCGTATGGGCAACAACCGTACAGCCAGCAACCGTATGGGCAGCCGCAGTACGGTGCCCAACAGTTCGG
>JBDTQM010000152.1:0-9276 GCA_039932175.1 Specibacter sp. | reverse complement strand
CCGACTACGTCACCACCACTGACGGTACGGGCATCGTCCACCAGGCCCCCGCCTACGGTGAAGAGGACCAGAAGGTCTGCGAGCAGTACGGCATCCCCGTGGTCCTTTCCGTCGATGAGGGCGCAAACTTCCTGCCGCTCTTTGCCGAGGGCCCGCTGAGCGAGATCGCAGGCGTGCAGGTCTTTGATGCCAACAAGGCCATCACACGCGTGGTCAAGGACGCCGGCCGCTTGGTCCGCCAGGCCAGCTACGTGCACAGCTACCCGCATTGCTGGCGCTGCCGTACGCCCCTGATCTACCGCGCCATCTCCTCCTGGTACGTGGAAGTCACCGCGTTCAAGGAGCGCATGGTTGAACTGAACCAGGACATCAACTGGATCCCCGGCAACGTCAAGGACGGCCAGTTCGGCAAGTGGCTGGCCAACGCCCGCGACTGGTCCATCAGCCGCAACCGCTACTGGGGCTCACCCATCCCTGTGTGGCAGTCCGATGACCCCGAGTACCCGCGCACCGACGTGTACGGATCCGTCGCCGAGATGCACGCCGACTTTGGCCGCCTGCCGCTGAACAACGAGGGCGAGGTGGACCTGCACCGCCCGTTCATCGACGAGCTCACCCGCCCCAACCCGGACGACCCCCGCACACCGGAGCAGGGACAGTCCACCATGCGCCGTGTTGAGGACGTGCTGGATGTCTGGTTCGACTCCGGCTCCATGCCGTACGGACAGGTCCACTACCCGTTCGAGAACGAGGAATGGTTCAACACCCACAACCCGGCGGACTTCATCGTCGAGTACATCGGGCAGACCCGCGGCTGGTTCTACATGCTGCACATCCTCTCCACGGCGCTCTTTGACCGCCCCGCGTTCCGGAATGTCATCAGCCACGGCATTGTGCTGGGCTCCGACGGGCAGAAAATGTCCAAGTCCCTGCGCAACTACCCGGACGTCTCGGAGGTCCTGGACCGTGACGGCTCCGACGCCATGCGCTGGTTCCTCATGGCCAGCCCCATCCTGCGCGGCGGCAACCTGGTGGTCACCGAGCAGGGCATCCGCGACGGCGTCCGCCAGGTCATCCTGCCCTTGTGGAACGTGTACAGCTTCTTCACCCTGTACGCGAACACGGCCAATGGCGGCAAGGGCTACGACGCCAAGCTGCGCTATGACGACTACTCCGATCCCATGGATGCGTACCTGCTGGCCAACACCGGCGACCTGGTCCGTGAACTGACGGCCAAGCTGGACGAGTACGATGTCTCCGGCGCGTGCGAATCCCTGCGCGTCTACTTCGACATGCTCACCAACTGGTACGTCCGCCGCAGTCGCACCCGCTTCTTCGACGAGAACCAGGACGCCTTCGACGCCCTCTACACGGCGCTGGAAACCGTGTGCCGCGTGGCAGCCTCGCTGCTGCCGCTGATCACGGAGGAAATCTGGCGCGGCCTGACCGGCGGCCGTTCGGTGCACCTGACCGACTGGCCCAACGCCGACCTCTTTGTGCCCAACGCTGCACTCGTGGAGCAGATGGAGGCGATCCAGCAGATCTGCTCCACCGGTTCCAGCCTGCGCAAGGCCGCCAAGCTTCGCGTCCGCCTGCCCCTGTCCGAACTGACCGTGGTGGCTCCCAACGCCGCCCTGCTCAACGACGGGGCCGGCGTGGTGGCCGAGGAGCTGAACATCCGCGCGGTGCGCTTCGTTGACGCCGCCGACGCCACACCGGAGGAATTCGGCATCTCGCAGAAGCTGGTTGTCAACGCCCGTGCGGCCGGGCCGCGCCTGGGCAAGAACGTCCAGCTCGCCATCAAGGGCTCCAAGTCCGGCGACTGGTCAGTCACCGACGGTGTTGTCACGGCCGGCTCCCTGGTGCTGGAACCGTCGGAGTACACGCTGGAAACTGTCGTTTCCGACGCGGTCGACGGCGGCACCAGTGCAGTGGCCATGCTGCCCGGCGGCGGCTTCGTGGTGCTCAACACCGAGCTCACCCCCGAGCTTGAGGCCGAAGGCACGGCACGCGACATGGTCCGTGCCATCCAGCAGGCACGCAAGGACACCGGCCTGCAGGTCAGCGACAGGATCCGCACCATCATCAGCGCCCCGCAGGACATTGTTGATGCCCTGCACGCCAACGCCGAGCTGGTCAAGACTGAGACCCTGACGCTGAAGCTTGAACTCATCCCCGGTGACGTTGAAACCACCATCACTGTTGAACGGACCGTAGCCTAATGACTGCCAATCACGACGAATTCTCTGTGGAGAGTGTCTACGCCGAACTTCTGGGCCGTGCCCCGGAGAACAAGATGGAGCCGCGACTTGCCCCGCTGTTCCGGGCCATGGACATCCTGGGCGAGCCCAACAAGGCCTTCCCGATCATCCACATCACCGGCACCAATGGAAAAACGTCCACGGCGCGCATGATCGAAACCGGCCTGCTGGCCCACGACCTGCGCACCGGCCGCTACACCAGCCCGCACCTGACCCGCGTGACGGAGCGCATCAGCATTGACGGCGCTCCCGTCAGCGACGCCACGTTTGTGCGGATCTGGGACGAGATCCGCCCCTACCTGGACATCGTTGACGCCGAGCTGGGCGCCGCCGGGGAACAGCGGCTCACATATTTTGAGTGCCTCACCATCCTGGCGTTTGCCATCTTTGCCGATGAGCCCGTGGATGTGGCCGTCATGGAAGTTGGGTTGGGCGGCATCACCGATGCCACCAATGTTGGTGACGGGCAAGTAGCTGTCATCACCCCCATCTCCCTGGACCACGTTGAGCTGCTGGGTGACACCACGGCGCTTATCGCCGAAGAAAAGGCCGGCATCATCAAGGAAGGCGCGTTCCTCATCAGCGCCGCCCAGCCGGCAGATGCCGCGCAGGTCCTGTTGGACAAGGCACGCGACATGCACGCCGACTTCCGATTTGAAGGCATTGAATTCGGTGTGGAGGCACGCACCATCGCCGTGGGCGGGCAGATGCTGGACCTGCAGGGCCTGGCCGGGCGCTACCCGGGCATCCTGCTGCCGCTGCACGGCGAACACCAGGCCCAGAATGCCGCCGTCGCCCTTGCCGCGCTGGAAGCATTCCTTGGCGGGGGCGAGAAGGAACTGAGCCATGAACTGGTCCAGGAAGGCTTCGCCGCCGTCACCTCCCCGGGCCGCCTTGAAGTCATGCGCACCTCGCCCACCATTGTGGTGGACGCCGCGCACAACCCGGCCGGTATTGCCGCCAGCGCCAAGTCGCTGCAGGAATCGTTCGCCTTCAGCAAGCTGGTGGTGGTCCTGGGCGTCCTGGCTGAAAAGGATGCCGAGGAGATTCTGCGCACCATCAAGGAATCCTACGGTGATGAGGCAGCAGAAATTTGCCTGACCCAGTCCAACTCGCCCCGTGCCATTCCGGCCGCCGAACTCGCCGAGATGGCAGCCGACCTCGGCTGGCTGGACGAGGACATTCACATTGCCGAAAAGCTCGACGACGCCATTGAGTGGGCGGTTGAACGCGCCGAATCCAACAACGACCTGGCCGGCGGGGTGCTGATCACCGGATCCATCACGCTGGTGGGTGAAGCCCGCATCCTGCTGGGCCGCCCCGGTGAAAAGGAAGGTGCCTAGGTCATGGCAAAGCTGACCCGCGCGCAACGCGAATGGAAGCCCAACACCCCTAAAAAGGCGCGCTCCACGCGCCTGATGTTTGCCTCAGTGGTGCTCATGCTGGAAGCCTTCGTGGCGCTTTTCCTCGGTTTGGCGCTGTTCGGGCTGCAGGGCAAGAACCCCGTCTACCTTGTAGCGGCAGCCGTCATGGCGGTGCTGTTCATTGCGGCCTGCGGCGTTGTTCGCAAGCCGTGGGGGCCGGCGTTCGGCTGGGTGCTGCAGCTGGCGCTCATCGCCGGTGGCTTCTGGGAGCCGTCCATGTTTGTTGTGGGCATCCTGTTTGCCGTGGCCTGGTGGTACGCCCTGTACGCCGGCGCCAGGATTGACCGGGAGAATGCTGAACGGGCCAAGGCCCAGGCCGCCTGGGACAGCGAACACCCCGAAGCCGGTGGCCCGGCCGCTGCGGCCAAGTAAACTGAAACTGAAAAACCTTTTCACCTATTTTGTTTGGAGTTACTGTGAGCATTGAGCGCACTCTTGTCCTGGTCAAGCCCGACGGCGTGGCCCGCAACCTCTCCGGTGCCATTCTGGCCCGCGTCGAGGCCAAGGGATACACCCTGGCAGAACTGAAGAAGGTCACCGCCACGCGTGAGCAGCTTGAGGCGCACTACGCCGAGCACGCCGGCAAGCCGTTCTACGAGCCCCTGGTTGAGTTCATGCTCTCCGGGCCCGTGGTGGCGGCGATCTTTGAAGGCAACCGTGTCATCGAGGGCTTCCGCGCAGTGGCCGGAACCACGGATCCCACCACGGCAGCGCCGGGCACCATCCGTGGCGACATGGGCCGCGACTGGGGCCTGAAGGTTCAACAGAACCTGGTCCACGGCTCCGACTCGGTGGAGTCCGCCGAGCGTGAGATCGGCATCTGGTTCGCGTAAGCGCACCACTTTCTGGAGTACGACGACGAAGGGCACCTCCCGGCTGGGAGGTGCCCTTCGTCGTCGTACTTGAAAATCTATGACGCAGTTGTTGCATCAAATCGGTCCTGGAAAGCGATTTCCACTGCATCTACTGCGTCATAGATGGTGGTGGGGTTAGGCGTTGGAGGGGATGATCAGATGCATGAACCTGAAGAAGATCGATGCAATGACAGCCACGTAGAGCAGGCCCATGATGACCCAGGCCCAGTCGTTGACGAACTTGGTCAACGCCGGCGTGGCGGGAATGACGCCGTGGTTGATGTTCCGCACGGTAGTCCAGACGAGGATCGGAATCATCATGGCCCAGACGATCATGCAGTAGGGGCAAAGGATCGCGAGGGTGTACAGGGCCGTAAACCAAAACCAGCACACCAGGGCCATGCCGGCCGTGATGCCCACTTGCAGGCAGAGCCAAAACCAGCGCTGCATTTGTGCCCCGGCGAGCAGGACCACACCCACGGTGACGAGCACTGCAAAGGCCACCACGCCAATGAAGGGGTTGGGGAAGCCAAGGATTGCCGCCTCGGGGGTTTTCATAACGTCGCTGCAGGAGATCCACGCATTGAAGTCGCAGCTGGCGTTGGCGTCGGGATTTTTGTACAGTTCCAACCGCTCAAGCACCAAGATGAAGGACGCCAGCCAGGCGATGGTGCCCGTGATGATCAAAAACCACCCGAAAGGTTTGGCGCGCACCAGTGCCGGCTTGTCGATGTCCGCCGGATCGTTGGTGGAAACTTTGGTGCTCGGCATGGTGTCCTTTTCATCGAGATGAGCTGATTGTGTCCTGATTGTAGCGTGAGTTTCTTGGCGCGCCATGGGCAAAACTGCTTCAGGGCAGGGCGCGTATGAGACAATGGTTTCGGCTGGCCGGTGATCCACATGCGCCGTTCGGTCCAATGGCACGCTCACGGGCTGCCGGTGACGACGCTGCCAGCGTGTGCAGCGATCCACCGGTGCGTTTCCGTAAACCATTGGCTTTTCAGAGCTTGCGCACCCAGGAGTCGGTGCCGCCTGGGAAGTATTTAGACGACTTCCGTCGACGCCTGCGGGTGTTGGCACATCAGCCGATTTCGGCGCTCGATGTGGGTGCGCTGTTTTGGCGCGAAAGTAACGCCCACTATGAATACTGAACAGCCCACATTTGATGCCGCAGTAGCTGCTGTTGCAGCCCCCGCCAAGAAGGCTCCCCGCTCGCGCCGTGCCACGGCCGCGGTGACCAGCCCGGCCGCCGCCCCTGCCGCCGAAACAGCCGTTGCTGAAACAGCACCGGGTGCAGCGGACACGGCACCGGCCAAAAAGGCTCCGGTTCGCCGCAGCCGCGCCAAAAAAGAAACCGCACCGGTTGACGCCGGACAGCCGGCCCTGACGCTCGATGCCATTGCGGCCCCCGACGCCGCGGCAGCCCCGGAAGCGGCGGCAGCGCCCGCCAAGCGCGCCACCCGCCGTCGTGCAACGGCGCCTGTCACGGCTCCCGTTGCAGGTCAGGGCGAGTTGATCCTTGCCGGTGGCGAAGCGCCCGCCGAGGCCCCTCTGGCCAAGGCTCCCGTCAAGCGGATCCGCACCAGCAGGACCGCAGCCGCCAAGGCCGTGGACGACGTGGTTGAAGCAGCAGTAGTAGTTGAAGTCGCAGTTGTTGAAGCTGCCGCGCAGGAGCCGGCACCCGCCGCGAAGGCCAAGGCACCCCGCCGTGCCACCCGGAAGGCAGCCGCCCCGGCAGCCCAGGACGCCGTCGCCCAGGAATCTGTTGCCCCGGACGCGGCGGCCCAGGCCCCGGCAGCGGCGAAGGCCACGCGGAGCCGTCGCAAGCCCGCCGCCACGACGAGCGCCCCCGCCGAGACAACAACCCAGGCAGCCCCTGAGGCTCCCGTGACAGAGGATGTGGCGGCACCCGAAGCACCCGCGCCCGAGTCCTTGTTCAGTGCCCCGGGTGGTGGCATGGCCTCGCTCTTCCTGGCGCCCGATATGAGCATGGCGGTGCCTGCCGTGGTTGCGCAGGACGACAACGCTGACCGCGACGCCGACGAGGCGGACAGCAGCGATTCCGACCGCCGCGGCCGCAACCGCCGCACCCGCCGCACCCGTTCAACGGAGACCGACCCTGAGCACTCCGATGACGATGCCGGCACTGAGCAGGACGCTGATGCGCCCGACGACGGCGTGACCTCACGCCGCCGTCGCCGCCGCCGCCGCGGCGATGCAGACCTGGAACTGACAGGCGGCACCGACGAGGACCCGCCCAACACCGTGACCCGAGTGCGTGCCCCGCGCACCCCCGCCGAGCCCAGCGCCAGCGCATCCAACCGCGTGACAAGCCTGCGCGGCTCCACCCGTTTGGAAGCGAAGAAGCAGCGCCGCCGCGACTCCCGCGACTCGGGCCGCCGTCGCACTGTCATCACGGAGGCTGAGTTCCTGGCCCGCCGCGAATCGGTGGACCGGGTCATGGTGGTCCGCCAGAGCGATGACAGGATCCAGATTGGCGTCCTGGAAGACGGCATCCTGGCCGAGCACTTTGTCTCCAAGACGCAGCAGGATTCCCTCATCGGCAACGTGTACCTGGGCAAGGTCCAGAACGTGCTGCCCAGCATGGAAGCCGCCTTCGTCGACATTGGACGCGGCCGCAACGCCGTCCTGTACGCCGGTGAAGTTGATTGGGACGCCGCCAACCTCAACGGCCAGCCGCGCCGCATTGAGAACGCACTGAAGTCCGGGGACTCCGTCCTGGTGCAGGTCTCCAAGGACCCCGTGGGCCACAAGGGCGCCCGCCTGACCAGCCAGATTTCCCTGCCCGGACGCTACCTGGTGTTTGTGCCGGGCGGTTCCATGACAGGCATCTCCCGCAAGCTGCCCGACGTCGAACGCAACCGTCTCAAGCGCGTCCTGAAAGACCACCTGCCCGAAAACGCCGGCGTCATTGTACGCACGGCGGCCGAAGGCGCCAGCGAAGAAGAGCTGACCAATGACATCAACAGGCTGCGCGCCCAGTGGGAAGGCATCAACAACCGTGCCGCCTCACACAAGACGCTGGCACCTGAGATGCTGTACGCCGAGCCCGATTTGACCATCAAGGTGGTCCGTGACGTCTTCAACGAGGACTTCTCCAAGCTGGTGGTCTCCGGCGAGGACGCCTGGGACACCATTGAGGCCTACGTGACCTATGTTGCGCCGGACCTGTTGGACCGCCTGGAAAAGTGGACCAAGAGTGATGACATCTTCGCCGCACACAGGATTGACGAGCAAATCTCCAAGGCCCTGGAACGCAAGGTGTTCCTGCCCTCGGGCGGTTCGCTGGTCATTGACCGTACCGAAGCCATGACGGTGGTCGACGTCAACACCGGCAAGTTCACCGGCTCCGGCGGCAACCTGGAAGAAACAGTCACCAAGAACAACCTGGAAGCTGCAGAGGAAGTGGTGCGCCAGCTGCGCCTGCGCGACATCGGCGGCATCATCGTCATTGACTTCATCGACATGGTGCTCGAATCCAACCGCGACCTGGTGCTGCGCCGACTGGTCGAGTGCCTGGGCCGTGACCGGACCAAGCACCAGGTGGCCGAAGTGACCAGCCTGGGCCTGGTGCAGATGACGCGCAAGCGCATCGGCACCGGCCTGCTGGAAGTCTTCGGCGAACAGTGCGGCACCTGCCTGGGCCGCGGCATGGTCACGCACGAGATCCCCGTTGAGCACCGCCGCGTCCACACGGTGGCTGTCGAGTCGCCGCAGGCCCACGCCGCCAAGGTGGCGGCGGAACAGCGCGACGGCGACCGCACGGCCAACCGCTCAACGCGCAGCGAACGCAAGCGCAACCGCAACCGTTCCAAGCCCGAGTCGGAGGGGGCCGAGCACGCCCCGGTCGAGGCGCATGAGGAGCCCACTGACGCGCAGAAGGCCCAGAAGGCCCATGAAGCCCGTGCAGCCCTGGCCAACATTGCCGCTGCTGCCGCCGCCTCGCACCATGAGCATGACGCTCCGGCGGTTGCGGCTCCGGCAACGTCCGGGTTTGTGCAAAACAGTGCCGTGCAGGAAGACAGGGAGTCGGCCGACGCCGCAACCCTCACCCTTGGCGGGGAGGCCATTGAGCTGCCTCGCGGCCACCGCAGTGAAAGCTCCGGTTTCGCCGAGACCAGCAATGCCGACCAGGCAGCTGCCTTGGCTGGGTTGACCCAGGCACTGGATCAGTTGGCCAGCCCGGGCCAGCAGCAGTCAGCGTCCGACACGGCCGAGGCGGGCAACAACCGCTCACGCTCCCGCCGCGGCAGGCGCAACCGCAGCGCACGCAGCGCACAGGGCGGTGCCGACATGGCCGTGGAGACCATCGAATCGTTGCCGGCAGCCCAGGGCTCGGTGCAGCACAGCAGTGCTGCCGTGGAACTCCCGGCGGCCGCCGCGCCGGCCAAGCGCACCGAGCCGATCATCCTGGGTGTTGGAGTTCCGGCCTCGGAACTTTAGCCGGCCCCTCTTGAACTGACCCGCAGTAGTGGTCCAAAACGAGTTTTAGCCCGTTTTTCGACCTTTATTGCGGGTCAGTTTTCTTTATGGGGCGGGGCAGGGTCTAGGGTGGGGAGCGACACGGGGTGCCTGGACAATAGGTCCGGCTGAGAAAAGACCCGTTGAACCTGCCCGGCTAGCACCGGCGGAGGGATGTCCCATGGCCATCAAGATATTAACGCCAACCTACCCAGACCTCGACCAGGACGCCAGTGCGGCCCAGGCGGTGAAACA
>JBDTQM010000151.1:0-9341 GCA_039932175.1 Specibacter sp. | reverse complement strand
CCTGCTTCGATTTTCGAAGCGGGGTCTTCGAAGTCGACCACCACGTCGAAGTTGCCAACTGCGGCGTGGTACTGGCTCACGTCTTGAATTGATTGCAGCAACACCGGATGGCTCCGGTCCGTCGCACCCAGCTGGAACAAGTTGAACCCGGTTACGTTCGCAAAGGCGATACCGCCCAGCACCAGAACAGCTGCCATAACCATGCCGGCGATGGCCTTGAACAGCGAGGCTGCGATCATCGGGTGTCTTCCAGTGCTGAAAAATTCATGGAGTTGTTCCTATCGAGTGGGCTAGGCAGCGGGCATGGCCGGTTCAGCCCGTGCAATACTACCCAGCGGCCCAACGATCGCGAACTTGTGCGGGCGTATGACGCTACTTGGCGGTGTCGAGGCACCGCCAAGACTGCGTCAGAGCGCCGCCGAGACGAGTGCTTCGGCTTCCTTGATGCGCAGCTTGCCGGACATCAGCTGGGGGAGCAAAGCGTCGCGGGTCGCGGCCAGCGTTGAATTCTCCACTAACGCGTTCCTTGCCGCAGCGTGGAGGGGGATTGCCTTAGTTTCGAAGTCCCGCATAGTCTCTGGATCGGCCAGGCGCACTTTGAATTTCTTGAAATTGCCTCGGCTTAGCTCCAAGAACGTTGCGCCATTGGCCAAAGAGATGAACTCGTCTACGCGACTGAACATTTCATGGAACAACCAGTAGCGCAAGTTCGATTCGTTTGGCTCCACCACGATGAAACCCTGGTTCACCGCAGTTGGAACTTGGGCGATGGCGAACGCACCGATCGTCGCCCGAGAAGTCATGAGGATAGCCCCTGGCTGGAACAAGTCTGATGAACATGCGGCCAAGCCGTCGGTCGTGATGGGCCGCGATGTTGCCTCTAGATACGGGCCGGGCAGCGCCGTTACGTCCGTCGGTGTTGCCCAGTTGGTGTCACCACCCCAATATTCGGGCACCTTGGTGCTTGGCGTTCCTCCACCGCTGATCTTAGCTACGTCTGCAAATGTCTTGTCTGAAAAGTCAACAGCAATGGTGAATTTATGGAAGAGGGTCTTCGCAAGGTCCAAGGAGGTATCGGCGAGTTTGGTGTTGGCGGCGATCTTGTCGTCGAGGGCGCCCAGGACTTCTGCGATGGCTTGCTGCCTACCTAGGTCCGGAAGGGGGATCTTCTGAGTGGCCGCGAAAGCGGTGTACTGGAATCGTGCTACTCCAGTATGCTGAACCTGATACTGCTCGATTTCTCCGGACTGGTACATCGATTGAAGGAACCAGTACAGATATCGAGCGTCAATTCGAGAACTATCGACTCGCATAAACCGTGCGAAACTTGCACACGTCGCCGGGCCCGAGAGTGCGGCCATGACTCGATCGGTAACGAGCATAGTGCGGCCCGTGGGGCGGCCAGGTGAACCTCCTGCGGTCTCTATCAGGATGTCATTTTTTTGAAGAGTCCTTCGGCTTACGGTATGTTGCGGCAAATATCGAACCGGAACGTTAGTCAAATCGCCAAGCGAAGTAGCTGAAAAGTCGGTAGCCCTGATTACCTGATATTTCAGCAACCCGTCCGCAGGTTCACCCTTGCCCCAATCACCGTCTTTAGTGGTCAGTAGAAGATCCTGTAATACGGAAGCATCGGTCCAAGTCATGAAACCCTCCGCAGTTGCTCGCGCACCACGGCTGCCAAGCGCTCGGATTCGTCAAACTGGGCAAACAATTCGGCGGAGAGGCGGGCGATTTTTTCTTCGGTCGGCTCGCCGTCGTCTTCGATCTCGGCGGCGCCGACGTAGCGGCCGGGGGTGAGGGCGTAGTCGGCGGCCTTGATTTCTGCGAGGGTGGCGGACTTGCAGAAGCCGGGTTCGTCGTCGTACTCGCCGAACTCCGAAGAAGTGCCGCGCCAGGCGTGGAACGTTCCGGCGATCTTGGCAATGTCCTCGTCGGACAGGGCGCGCTCCGCCCTGTCCACCATGTGGCCCAGGTTCCGGGCGTCGATAAACAGCACCTGCCCGGTGCGGTCCACAGATCCGTGCGCACCCAAGGTCTTGTCCTTGGCGAAGAACCAGGTGCACACGGGGATGCCGGTGGAGCGGAACAGTTGGGTGGGCAGGGCCACCATGCAGGAGACCAGATCGGCCTCAACCAGCTGGGCACGGATCTCGCCCTCACCTCCTGAGTTGGAGGACATGGAGCCGTTGGCCATGACCACGCCGGCGGAACCGCCCGGGGCCAGCTTGGAAATGATGTGCTGAATCCACGCATAGTTCGCGTTTCCCGCCGGCGGGACGCCGTACTTCCAGCGCGGATCGGACTCCGAACGGGCCCAGTCCTTAATGTTGAACGGGGGATTGGCCATGATGAAATCGGCCTGCATGTCCGGGTGCTGGTCGCGTGCAAAGGTATCGCCCCAGCGTGAGGCCAAATTGCCGTTGAGCCCGTGGATGGCAAGGTTCATCTTCGCCATGCGCCAGGTGCGCTCATTGAGCTCCTGCCCGTAGACCGAAATCTCCGAGCCCTCCTTATTGTGCGACTCCAGGAACTTCTCGGCCTGCACAAACATGCCACCGGACCCACAGGCGGGGTCGTACACGCGGCCGTGCGTGGGCTCCAAAACCTCCACCAGCACGCGCACCACCCCGGCCGGGGTGTAGAACTCGCCGCCGCGCTTGCCCTCGGCGCGGGCAAACTTCTCCAGGAAGTACTCGTACACCTCGCCCAGCAGGTCGCGGGCCTTGGTGGCGCCCTGGCCGGTGAACTTGGCCGAGTTGAACAGATCCAGCAGCTCACCGAGGCGGCGCTGGTCAATGTTGTCGCGGTTGAAAATCATGGGCAGCGTGGCCGCAAGTGACGGGTTGGCGCCCATCACGTACGCCATCGCGTCGTCAATCAGCTCCCCAATGCTCTTGGCATGCTCGTCCATCGACGCAACTGTACCCTTGGCGTTCTGCGCCAAGTACGTCCAGCGGGCGCGGGCCGGAACCCAAAACACGCCGCGGCCGGTGTACTCGTCCACATCGTCAATGAGCTGGCCGATCTGCTCCTCGTTCAGCCCGTCCGCCACCAGCTCCGTGCGGATCTGCTCGCGGCGCTCATCGAAGGCATCGGAGACGTACTTCAAGAACACGAGCCCCAGGATCACGTCCTTGTACTGGGAGGCGTCCATGGAGCCGCGCAGCTTGTCCGCAGCCTTCCACAGGGTGTCCTTTAATTCCTTCATGGTTGACGGCAACGCCTCAACCTTGTCCTTCTTCGCAGCCACTAGCTGGTTCCTTCCCTTGTCACTACCGAATCCACTACTTCAAAACTTCCCTGCGCCACGCCGTCCGCCAGCCCCGCCGTGAGTTCATCGAGCCGTTGCAACCGTACCGCGAGCCTGCGACGTTCAGCGTCGACCGCCGCCAATGCCCGGCCCAGCGCCGCCCTGCCCTCCTGCGGCACCCTCCGCAGCGGCCACTGCTTCCACTGTCCAGTTCGCGTTGCGCGCAGATCTTCGGCAAGTACTGCCGGCAGCAACCCTCGCGGCTGTTTACCATTGATGCGCAGGATCCTGGCCGGATACAGCACGACGGCGGCCCCCTCGCCATCCAGGACAGCGCCACCTTGCGCTCCCGTTGCGAAGATGACGTCGCCCGGCTCCGTTAGACGGCCTTGGGGGTATTCCTGGGCGAAAACCAGCTGGCTGATCCGGCGGGATCCGAACGCCACGTTCCCGTTGAGTTCATCAACACCAATGACGTGCAATTGGGCACTCCCTGATTGTGCCTTTTCGAGGTGATCGGGAGCGATCCGGTGTCCGGGCAGGTACATCGCGGACCCGTCCTTGAGGGCCTGACCCACGGTGGTGGGCGCTGGCGCCGGTGAGGTGGCCGCCGCCACTTGGACGGGTGGCGACTGGAAACCGTCGCTGTCCAGCGAGGCTAGCAATTCCTCAACCTTGACCAGTTTAGCGGCGGCAACGTTGCGGGACGTTGGGAGCTGGCCCGCGGGCGCGGCTGTGTCCACGGCCGCCGTCAACGCCTCGGTACCGGCAAGCAGGGTTCGCGTGGGGACCAGTCTGGCGAATCTAAACGAGTGGGCGCGGATCTGTTCACGGCTGCCCATGGACGCCGCCAGATCGCTCACCAAATCCTGGCGGACATCGGTGGTCAAATTAATGCCGCTGAGATCGGCCACCATGGTCCACCGCTGAGCGATGTCCACGTCCCTGTGATTGGCCCCCATGACCCACAGTGCCTGAGCCTGCCGGGGCATGGATGGGCGAAGATTCTGCGGTAACCGCACAATGGCCCGGACCCGGCCTGATCGCAGGGCATCCGAACGGATGGCGTCCGCGTCCCGTTGCCCGGGGGAGCGCAGCAGGGCATCGGTCAATATTGCTGCCGGGGCAAGAATCACCGCTGATGCCTGATCATTCATCTCCATCGCAATGTTATCTATGGCCGTCAGTACCTGAACCGCCTCAGTGAGGGGCCGTACCGGGGAGGGGAACTGCGCCAACCGCACTGTTGCGCCAAGACCCGCCCGGTTCAGGGGCACGGTGTTGGTGATGTCCAGATTCTCCCGGGACTGTCCCTGCACGTGCAGGCGACGGCGCGCCATCCTGGCTGCCTCATTGTCCAGGGTGCCCACACACAGGATGCCTGCGGCTGACTCACCTAAAATGTTGGCGACGGCCAACAAAAAGTCGCTCCCGCCGTCGTCCATAAATACTGGCGGCTGGCCACCACCAGCGGTCAATTCCACCGCAGCGCTGGCCATCAAATCAACGGCCTGCGGCGCCAGAGACGTCCGGGCCGCAACGTCCGGGGCCGAGCGGAAACGGTCGCCCAGCAATTGCTCAAACGCGGCAGCCGCAGTGTAGGAAGCATCGGTCAACAGATCTGCATAGGCGGCCAGCGGCAGCAGATCCTGACCCAGAGCGTGCACCTCGGTGAACAGAAACTCGTCGTCGGGATCGCATTCATCGGCGCTGTCCAGAAGGTCCGCGGCACTTTGATTCCCCAGCGGAGAGTCCGTGAGGCACCTCAGGGCCAGTAAGGCCGTGAGAGCGGCAAAATGCGTCCGCCGCGTTTCAGGACCCAGCGGTGAGGCAAACGCAGCAACGTCTTCGGCGGCGTTCGGGTTGTTCCCGCGGCCGGTTTCAGCCAGCCAGTTGGTGACCTGGTGCGCGTTGAATAGCTGTTGACGGCCGTGGAAACCGGTGGATGCGGGGAACGGGGTATCCGTGGCCTTGCTGCGTGAACGCCACATGGAAACCACAGGGCGCTGGACCCGAGCCAAATGGGCAATGTCCGTCAAGGTGATCTGCAGTTCTTGAGGCTCAGTGGCGCTCATGCTCTCTCCTTATTTAGTGCGATGCCCTGCCGGCGTGACTTCAGCTTAGGGCATCCGGGGACGTTCCCTGTGTAGTTCGTGATAACCCTGGTTATCAGTGGAAAACGGTGTCAGTGTGCAAAACGGGGCCTAGTGTCATTTCCGAGCACGGATGAGGAGTTGTCGGTGGGCAGTGCAGGGAAAATGAGGGTCCGGATATTGGGGGTGGACCCACGGACTTCCATGTAAACGCCAGATCGAAACCCCTGCCACCCAACTTCACATCCGTTGCTCGCTTCATCCCTCACTAGCCGCTTTGGAGACGCTGTACCGCCCCAATTTCCGATCGAGCTGCCTTGAGGTAGTGCCACGCCACTGAGATAGCGTCCGCACGGTAGATAGAACCGTTGTTTGTTTGAGCTGCAGATATGCCACCGGACAACGGACCGAACATCATTGTTGAACCGCAGCGAAGTAGCTTCGGTCTGTTGTTAAGGAGAGAGCCATGAGTGATCAAGAAGGTGCCGGGTTGAGCCTCGCCAAGGACAAGACGGCCTCCGATGGCGGTGGAAAGCTTGTTGGCTTCATTACCTTGGCCATCATCGCCGCTGTGCTGCTCGGCGGCGGAATCTGGATAGGGAAGGCAAGCACCAACCCAACAAGTAGCGATGAGTATGTTTCACTTGACGCCATCGCGGAGAAGGCTGCGCTGGACCGCGACACCTTCGAGAGGGAACGCGACACTGTCAGTCAGAAGCTAGCGGCGGTGGAGTCCGGAGTCAAGGCTCGAGAGGACGCAGCAGATGCCAAGGTCGCGGCCTTGGACGGGCGCGAAAAGTCAGTGAAAACTGCTGAGGCGGCCATGAAGGCCAAAGAAGGCGAATCTGCCAAGAAGATCGCCGAACGAGAAGCTGCCATCAAGAAACGCGAAGACGCTGTTACTGGGGCAGAGAAGGTCAAGGCTGACAACACCGTAGGCGACGGGACGTGGACCGTTGGCGTTGACATCGCGCCAGGAACCTACAGGTCCAACGCCGACGTGGGAACCACCTGCTATTGGGGTATCTACACCTCCGGGAGTAACGGAGACGACATCATCAACAATGACATTCCGGGCGGAGGGCGGCCCAGCGTGGCGCTGTCTGCAGGCCAAGACTTCAACTCAACACGTTGTGGGACTTGGTCCAAGCAATAATTCAGCACCTGGCAGGCCGTCCCAGAAACGGGCTGTAATACAGCTAGTGCCATCACCAATAACCAGCACAGGCATCTTTGCCGTGCCCGAAAGGAATTATCATGTCCCACAATGCATATGTGAAAGAGCCGCAGCAGGCTCCGTTCAATCCCGCCGCTCAGGCAGCCCCCAAATCGTTTTTGACCACCTGGCTGTTGTCCCTGTTCCTTGGCTACTGGGGTGTGGACAGGTTCTACCTGGGCAAGGTGGGCACCGGCCTGCTGAAGCTGTTCACCCTCGGAGGGTTCGGTGTTTGGGCACTGATTGATTTGATCATCACCCTGGCCGGAAAGCAGACAGACAAGGCCGGAAACTCCCTCGCCGGCTACTCAAAGCACAAGGTGGTGGCCATTGTGGTCACACTGGCACTGATGCTGGTGGGTGGCATTGGCGGCAGTGTGGCCGGCTCGGCGGCAGGCAATGCCGTTGCTGAATCAGGCATTGAGGTGCCCGCTGTGCCCAAAGCGCCCGAAGCCAAAGCGCCCGCTGCCAAGGAACCCGCTGCCGCAGCGACCTGGGTGGAAGTTCTCTCCCTGAGCGGAACTGCAGACCAAGCCAGCCAGGTCTTCGCGCTCACGGGCAAGGAAACCCGCATGGTCTACGAATTCAAGGGATCGGATCCGGATACGGCAATTGCAGCCATCTACCTGGAAAAGGAAGGCAAGGACATCGCCGTTGACGGCGGCATTCCCATCGTGATCGCTTCCAAACCGGAGGCCAACACCACTGCATTGCACAAGAACGCCGGCAAGTACTTCCTGGACGTCAAGGCAGCGAACCTGGATTCCTGGACAGTGAAGATCGAAGAAAAGAAGTAGCCTGCACACAAACTGACCCGCAGTAGTGGTCGAAAATCGCCGCGAAAACGCGTTTTTCCGACCACTACTGCGGGTCAGTTGGCAGGGTTACTTTTTGGTTTCGTCGTTCGGGTGCTCTTCGCGGAGCTTGGCCTCGCGGGCGTCAAGGTCGGCCTTGAGCTTGCGCAGTTTTTCGGATTCAAGTTTTTGGGCCCGGTTCACGGCCAGGTTGCGCAGGAATTCAGGGTCGTCGTCGGGGGCCAAGGAGCGGGACGTCCCGCCGGCCGGGTAGGGGCCGCGGTTTGCCGCGGACGGACCGCCCACGCGCTGCACGGCACCACCGGCGTACCGTGGCCGGCCCAGCCAGAACCACAGGGCCACGCCGATCACGTTCAAGAGCACAATGACAACCAGCCAGGCAGTCTTGGGGATGCTTCGCACATGGGCGGGTTCACTGCGGATGCAGTCAATGAGCCCATAGATGAAAAGGACAACACCGACGATGACTGGGAGATAACGCATAGTTCATTCTAGCGTTGCGAACCCGCCCGGGGCACAAGGGAAATCACTGGGAATGCGCTGCGAAAAAGCTCCGGGGGGACACCCAGATTCAGCGGCTAAACTTGGTCAGTGGCTTTCTTCAAATACTCCCTGATCCGTGCAGTCCTGTTCCTGGCGTTCTTCCTCGTCGCCTACCTGGTGCTGCACCTGAGCGACATGACATCGGCGCTTGTTGCCGCCCTCTGCGCTTTTGTTGTCAGCTTCGTGTTCCTGCGCAAGCAGCGCGACGGCGCCACCTCGGTCATCGCCGACAGGTTTGCCCCCAACGCCACCACCACCCAGTCATCAGGTGCCATGGCCGACGCCGACGCCGAAGACGCACTGGTTGATGAGAACCCGGACATCTGGGTCGACGCCGACCGCAAGCCGGAGCAGGCCTAAGCCCTGGCCGGAGCAGGCCTAAGCCCTGGATGGCCTAAGCCCTAGAGTGCGCTCAGCACCATGGCCGCGGCGAACAGCACGCTGAAGCCAAGGTTGATCAGCCCCGTCTGCTGCAGAACCGGGATCAGGCTCTTGCGCTTCTTGCCCTTGAGCATGAGCCAGCTGGGCATCAGCATGAACGGGATCAGCAGCAGCACCAGCAGAATCCACGGCTTCGCCGGCACCAGGAACAGCATCAGGACCACCGACAGCGCCAGCATCACCACGTAGCTCAGCCGGGCATTCCTGTCGCCCAGCCGCACCGCGAGTGTGCGCTTGCCCACCTCGGTGTCGGTGGGAATGTCACGGACATTGTTGGCCATCAAAAGTGCGACGGCGATCAGCCCGGTTGAGATGGAACCCAGCACTGCCGCCGTGCTCACGGAGCCGGCCTGGGTGAAGGTGGTGCCCAAGGTGGCCACCGGCCCGAAGAAGAAAAACACAAAAATGTCGCCAAGACCCATGTAACCGTAGGGATTCTTGCCGCCCGTGTAGCCCCACGCGGCCAGCACCGCGCCGGCGCCCACCAGCAGCAGCCACCAGGCCTGGGACATGATCACCAGTGCCAGGCCGGCCAGCATCGCCAAGCCAAGGGCCCCAAAGGCCGCCATTTTTACGTGGCCGGGTTTCGCCACTCCGCTGCCCACCAGCCGCAGCGGGCCAACCCGGACCTCGTCAGTGCCGCGAATGCCGTCGGAGTAGTCATTGGCGTAGTTCACGCCAATTTGCAGCAACAACGCCACCAGCGCAGCCAAAACAGCCCGCCCCCAGTGCAGGGCGCCCATGTCGAAGGCCGCGGCCGTACCGATAATGACCGGTGCCACTGCCATGGGAAGGGTCCGCAATCGAGCCCCAGCTATCCATTGCCCCACAGTGGCCACGGCGTTACTCCTTATATATGCGTAGAAAATAGGTCAGTGAAAAAATAATGGTTGGCAAGCCCGGATGGTGGGTCTGCATAGCTAATTCTGCCGTCTGGGCAGCAATTATGCGCGGGAAGTTGTGCCATTTTCCATGTTGGG
>JBDTQM010000150.1:0-9343 GCA_039932175.1 Specibacter sp. | reverse complement strand
AATCCTGCCACTGCAAGAACATTGCCAGCACCGTGTCGGCCTGCTTGAGCACCTGGTGGCGGTAGATGACCAGCGGGTGGAAGTGCAGCAGCAGCGGGTACTTCTCCCGCGGGGTGTCCCAGTCCCACGCCTCCAGTGTCATGAAGTCATTGTCTTGGGAGTAGATGTTGAACTCCCGGGAAAAGGGCAGGTGTATGCGGTCGGCAGCTGCCCGCCACACGGTCCGTTCCTCTTCCGTGACCCCGGGATGAGGGCAGGCAGCGGCCGCGCGCAGGTTGAAGCGTGCCATGACGTTGGTGTACAGGTTGTCGTTGACCACGGCCGTGTACTCATCCGGGCCCGTCACCCCGTGAATGTGGAAGGAGCCGTCGGCCCCAAAGAAGCCCAGCGATACCCACATGCGGGCCGTCTCCACGAGCAGGTCCGCGCCTTGGTGGTCGCGGAAGTCGGCGTCGGCGCTGGCCCACGCGTACCGGTTGGCGGCAAACGCCACGGCTGCGGCAATGTGGAACTGCGCTGTGCCCGCGGCATAGTACGCGCTGGACTCCAGCCCGTTGATGGTCCGCCACGGGAACAGGGCGCCGTCAACGCTCAGCTCGGCGGCACGCTCCTTGGCCAGCGGCAGCAGGTCATGGCGGAACTGCAGGACAGCACGGGCCGCCGCCGGATTGTTGTAGCTCAGGTAGGGCAGGAGGTAAATTTCCTGGTCCCAGAAGTAGTGCCCCTCGTAGCCGGAACCGGAGACGCCCTTGGCGGGGATGCCCGCCACGTCCGCACGGGCCGTGGCCGCGGCGAGCTGGAACAGGTTCCACCGCACTGCCTGCTGCAGTTCCGGGAGGGCACCCACCACGATGTCGCTCGTGGCCCAGTACCGGGCGTAGTGGGCGGTGCTGTCGGCAAAAATATCCGGCACCGGGCGCAATTCGGCTGCAGCCACGGCACGCACATCCGTGTCCGACCCTTTGTCCGCCACCGCGTAGCTCACCGATTTCTCCAGCGTGAGCGTTTCCCCGGCCGGTACTGCCACGACGTACCGTACAGTGCTGAGGTCCTGGTCCACCACAGTCTCGATGGGCTCCTTCCGCGTGGAAAGGACGTGGTCGACGGCGACTCCCACCCTTTGGTGCGACTCGGCAGTCTGCCAGGACATGCGCAGCGATCCGCCGGCACCCTCCAAATCCAGCGGCAGCAGCACCCGGCCGGCATGGCGGCCCGGGCGGCGCGGGTCCGAGATGGACTGGTCCTCCACAGGCTGGTCCTGCCGGTTTACCAGCGTGGAGGTGATGTCGGCGGAGATGTCCCGGTCGCTGCTCAGTGACAGGGACAGCCCGAGGTTGCTGCGCACTTCAAAGCCCACCGCCCGCCGCTCCGTGGTGGTGACCACGGCGCCGGAACGGCAGGCCCAGGTGATGGCCGAGGTGTAAATGCCGGTGCCGAAGTCCACCGTGCGCCGGTAGTCCAGGACGGCGGAATCCGCCAACGTGAGTTCTTCGCTATCAATGACCACGGTGAAGTTGTTGGCATCAGGTACATAGAGTATGCGTTGGCCCGTGCGGGCAAAACCAAAGGCGTTTTCGGCGTGCTTGATCTCCCACGTTTCGTGGAAGCCGTTGATGAACGTTCCGGGCAGTTCCGTGTCCACAGGCGAGAAGTGGGCGCCGCGGATGCCCAGGTGGCCATTGCCGATGCTGAAGTTGGTTTCCAGCGCACCCTCCTGGCCTGGGGTGTGCGTTGTTTCCAGCAACTTCCAGGGGTCAGCGGGGAAGCGGGTTCGATCTGATGAAATCAGTGCCATAACGGTTGGCGGTCCTTGTTTCTAGTGGTGGCGGAATAATGAATCCGGTGAAGCGGGGGTGGTGCGGCGGCAGCCGTGACGGGCCGGAGCTGGCCGCGCGTGCGGCCGTGGTCAGCCGTGGGGAGTCACAGCAGTTCGGCGAGGTCATCCACCACATAGGTGGCTCCGGCGTCGAGCAGCGTTTGGGCACCGGCTCCGCGGTTGACGCCGATGACGGAGTGGAAGTCGCCGGCCGCCCCGGCCTGCACGCCTGAGACGGCGTCCTCCACCACGATGCATGCGGTGGTGGGCAGACCCAGCAGTTCTGCGGCATAGCTGTAGGTTGCGTGGTGGGGTTTCCCCGGGAGGTGTTTGGCGTTGGCCACCACACCGTCCACCACGATGGGGAAATGCTTTTCCAAACCGGCAGCCTTGAGCACTGCCGGTGCGTTCCGGGAGGAAGAGACGACGGCGAGGATCAGGCCGCGTGATTCCGCTTCGGCAATGAACCGGACTGACCCCGGGTAGGGGGCCACGCCGCGGGAGGAGACGATGTCGTTGAACACCTTGTTCTTGCGGTTTCCCAGGCCGTGGACGGTGTTCAGCGACGGGTCATCGCTCAGCCCGCCTTCGGGCAGTGTGATGCTGCGCGAGGAAAGAAAGTCGCGGACCCCGTCAAAACGGGGTTTGCCGTCAATGTGTTCAAAGTAGTCGCCGCCGCGGTAGTGCGCCGTGGAGCCGATGTGGGCCAGGTAGCCGTCAAAGAGCTCCTTCCACGCGGTTTCGTGGACTTCGGCAGTGGGTGTGAGCACCCCGTCCAGGTCAAAAAGGACGGCCTTGGCGCCGGACCAGGGGTCGCTGGGGGAGTTTGCGTGCACGGTGTGTCCTTTCAGACGAGTGGGGTGCCGCGGCCGTGCGGGTGCAGGGCATGTGTCGGCGGGGAAAGTTCAGGAACTGGCAATCGCACGGGCTCGTTTATCGCTTGCGCCGGGTGCTCTTGCGGGTGAGCAAGGTGGTGGGCAGGACATGATGTGCCGGTTCAAGGTCGGCGTCCGGGTTTTGCGGCCTTTCCTCGAGCAGGTTAGCCGCAAAGGCGCCATGGTCGGCAACGGGCTGCTGCACGGTGCTCAGACTCATGAACCTGCTCATCGGGTGTTCGTCCAGGCCGATGATGGAGACGTTCCTTGGTGCGGAGAGGCCATGTTCCCGCAGCGCCGTCATGGCACCGAAGGCAGTTTCGTCGCAGCCGGCAAAAATGGCGCTCGGAAGACGGCGGTTTTCAATGAGTTCGTTCATGGCCTGCTGCCCGCGTTCAATGCTGGAGCCGGCGTCAACGGCCAGGTCCGGGTCCACCACTAGGTCCCTGCCGGCCAGGGCCGGTTCAAGGCCGTGCCGCCGTTCGGTGGCGGTAAGCACCGAACGGTTGCCCTTTTCGCGGCCGGACAGGATGGCCAGGACCCAATGGCCCAGGTCCAGCAGGTGTTCGGTGGCCGCGCGGGCCGCCGCGACATTGTCGATGCCCACGTTGTCCCAGGGGACGTTGTGCATGCCCACACTGACAACAGCCAGGGGTGATGCGGCCAGTGCCTCAATTTCCGCATCCGTCAGTTCGATGTTGAGCAACAGCACGCCGTCCCCTTTTTGGGCCAATGCGGCCAGGTCGCCAAAGCGGCGATGGCGCACGGCCGGGTTGTTGCGCAGGCTGATGATCCTGGTGTTGTGCCCGCTGGCGGCAGACACCTCTTCGGCCGACTCCCCGGCATGGTCAAAAAAACCAGGCAGTGGTGGTGGGGGCGATGATGGCAATGGAGCCGGTGCTGCCGCCGGCCAGGCGGGAGGCGGCGGACGACGCCACGTACCCAAGCCTGGCCGCAGCATCAGCGACCTTGGCATGGGATGTGTCTGAAACGTTGGGGAGCCCGCGCAGTGCCCGTGAAACTATGCAAATGGAGACTCCGGACAGCATGGCGACATCCTGAATTGTGGCACGGTGGCGCTTACCCATCTAACACGGCCTCAGCCCTTTCCTTAACAGGTGCAGTGGTCAATATGTGGTTGTTGCTGGTGCCCGCAAGTGATGACTTACGAGCTCATGCAGGCATCAAAACCAAGGTGTTGGCCATGGGATTCACCTGCAAGGGAAAGAGCAGGGATTTTGGGTAATCAAGCACTCACGGACACAAGTGTAAGCGCTTGTATTCGAAGTTTGCAACGGTGCCCCGGGGGTGGATCATGCGGTGGCGCATGAGGTGCCACAGCAAACACTTCGGTCCGTGTTAGTTGGCCCAGAAGGGATAGTCGGTGTAGCCGGCTGCGCCCTCGGTGTAGAAGGTGCCCTGGTCCGGTTCGTTCAACGGCAGGTCCTCGGCCCAGCGCCGGACCAGGTCGGGGTTGGCCAGGGCGGGACGGCCCACCACGACGGCGTCGGCCCAATCGGCGGTGGCCCGGGCATCGGCGAGGGTTGTGACTGTTTCGAAGCCCGTATTCAGCAGGACGGGGCCGCCAAACCGGGTGCGCAGTGTCTGGACCAGGTGGCCCGACGGGTCTTTGTGCAGGATGCTCAGTCCGGCCAGCCCGAGCGGCGCAATGCCGTCCACGAGTGCCGTGTAGGTGGCCTCGGTTTCGGCCGTGTCCGTTTCGAGCGCGCCCTGGACGTTGTGCTCGGGGGAGATGCGCAACCATGTCTTTTCGGCGCCGATGGCCTCCGCCACCGCTTTGACGGTGTCGATGACGAAGCGGGCACGGTTTTCCGGGCTGCCGCCGAAAGCATCGCTGCGCTGGTTGGCGCTCGGGGCCAGGAATTCATGGAGCAGGTACCCGTTGGCGCCGTGGAGTTCCACGCCGTCAAAACCGGCGGCGATGGCATTGCGGGAGCCCTGGACGAATTCGTCGATGACGCCGGCCAGCTCGGCCGCCTCCAGCGCGTGCGGAACGGGGTAGGGTGCCTTGCCTTCGTAGGTGCGGGTGACGCCGGCGATCGCGATGGCGCTGGGGGCCACCACCTGGCGCCCGCCGTTCGTGTCCTGGTGACTGACGCGCCCCGAGTGCATGACCTGGGCGATGATGCGGCCGCCGTCAGCATGCACGGCGTCCGTGACACGCTGCCAGCCCGCGATCTGCTCCGCGCTCACCAGGCCCGGCTGGCGGACGAACGCCTGGCCGGCATAGCTGGGGTACACACCCTCACTGGTCAGCAGACCCATGGAGGCGCGTTGGCGGTAATACTCGACGACGAGGTCCCCGGGCACTCCGTCACGGCCGGAACGCGAGCGCGTCAGCGGGGCCATGACCAGCCGGTTGGGAAGTTCCAGGTCGCCGAAGGTTACGGGTGAAAACAGTTTCAAGGACATCTCCAGAGTTTTGTTGGGCGTACCCTTGTGGCAACCCGCGGTGCCCGGCACATTATTCCTGAAGGTGGTGTTCCGCTGCCCACAGCACGACGGCGTCAATGGGAGTCGGGTCTTCCGGCTCACGAGGCAACAATCCCGGATTGTGGCCCAATGGCCACCATTTACCCAGACACTCGAACAATGCGGAATATCGCACATTGTTATGTGGGATGCGTATCTAGGGGTTTGCCTGCCCAGGGCGGCGGACTTGTCCACGTCAGGCCACCCCTTGAGGAAAGTCAGAAACGTTTACGTTGCCCCGGCAGAAGTCTTAGCCGCACCGGAACCGGGCCTACTCCCGCCCGGCGATCGCCTTCACCCCAGCCACAAGGGTGTCCCACATGCCCTTCGAGTGTTCAGCTTCCCAGGCACTTGAGAGGTTGTCCTGCGAGAGTGTCAGCTCCGTTGTGCCATTCTCGCCCTCGAGGGTCTATGTGAGCGTCCGGAAATTCTCGGGCTTGTCGTTCTGTCCACCCAGCGGGCTGAAATGCGTATTTACGGGCCGTCGACTGACCAGTCGGTCACGACGTCCGTGCCGAACATGAACTCTTCGATTGCGTCATGGTCGGTGAGGACGGATCGGACGCGGCTTGTTGGCGCGTCGATGGTGATCGTCGACGTTGGAACAAACTTCCAAGTCACGGTCTTGCGCCTTCATTCGGAATCGGTTGGCGGACGCACTGCCTTGTGCGGATACAACGCCGCCGATCGCAACGCTCAGCCGGACTCAAGCACGGGATGGGGCGGCCATGTGTCATTGCCCTCGTCCGCAACGTCCGACCATTGCGAGGTGCCCATGGCGAGGTGCGAAACCGCCGGCAGCGCAAGGCCCCCGCTGACTGAATGACTATTGGGCACTCGCGAGTGGATAGGTTTTGAGGTAGACGTCCACAGGATCCTCGTGATCCAGCATGAATCCGTGGCGTTCGTACAAGCGGCTGGCCGGGCTGCCCTGGAGATCATCTAGACGGAAGGGTTTTGCGAGATTGCCCTCGGCCATGATTAGGGTGAGGACTTCGCGGCCGATGCCCAGTCCGTGGTAATGGGGGGCGAGATAGAAGTGTTCAAGCCAGACTGCGTCGGGTTCGGGGCGTAGTGGCACAAGTCCAGCGTCCTGCCCGGCGGCCGCAATTCCGCCATCCAGTGCGCGTCAGATGAATCGCTTGCCCTGAAATTCCATGCCACAGCCATGGCTCTCATCCAACCGTCCGCTTCCCGCCGACACAAAATGCGGCGGAACCAGACAGCTCCGAATGTCCATATGCGCAACGCCCCGCAGGAATCCCAAATGGTCACAAGCTGAAGCCGGATGAGCCCAGAGTCCAGAGGGGAACAACTACTGCGGTGATAACGAGCGCTGCCACAAGCCATCGAAGGACGGTTGTTCTGCGTTCCGGACGTATCGTTGCACTGGTTGCCAGCAATGCAGCGAAAAACCCTACTATGGCAACAGTTCCCCAAATTGCGGGACTCAAGCGGGCATCCGGCGCGCAACTGGCCGGGGCAGGGTGGATCGCCGGGCACATGGTCGGCAATTGCCGGGCCGTCCAAGTAAGCCACAGCGAAGCCCCGGACACGATTGCCGCACCCACGGTTCTGTGCCGGAGGGGACGGGACTCCGGCACAGGGACAGGTGACATGGCTTCACAGTACCGGCTGGGTGTGGGCGGGCGGACTCGAATGCGCATTTGGCCGGCGCTTCCGGCACAGGTTTCAAGCTGCCCGGGCGGTTCGACGCGGCGCCCATGAGGGGCAATTCACGTGCTGATTCCCGCCGATGACAACAGTGACCTCGCCCTTGCTCGAGATGGTGCACAGTCGATCGAGGTCTGCACGGGCGTCATGGCACCCGGCGAGCAGTTGGCGTCCGTCGGGCGACCAGACGGACTTGAAGAAGCGCAAGTGAGCCGTTGGCTCATGGAGGACGCGCAGCCCCTGCCCCGACGGCTTCACCGACACAATCGCACCTGATTCGGGTGCCGTCGGTTGTTCCACTCCGATGTTGAAGATGACCGAACGGCCGGCTGGCGACCAGTGCGGGTGCTCCAGAGCAGGATGGGCAGGCACGACTTCCCTCAATCCCGCGCCATCGGTGTGGATGACGTGAATCGATTCCAGGGTTCCGTCAGGGCTGTCCTCGCCGATGCGCCCGAATGCAATCTTTTTGCCGTCAGGGGAGAAGACAGCTTCGGCGTCGATTGCCCCATCAGTGAGTTGACGAGGGTGGGAGCCATCCGAGCGCATCACCTTCGATGCCGATACTGAATGGATCAGCATCGAAGGTGAAAGCGTTGTCTGCAATCCATCGCCCATCGGGTGACCATTTGGGAGCTTCCTGCACCCCCACGGCGGTCGTGAGGTTGCGGCGGTTCCTGCCGTCGGGGGCGATGATGGCGATGTGGACGCCGGTCTCAGCAGGGAAGTCGAACGCGATCCGCTTGTCGTCAGGTGACCAGTCCGAGAAGTTTGACGGCCCACGTGTGATGCGCTGTTGGCCCGTACCGTCCGATCTCGCCACCCACATGCTGAAATTGTTGAGCGCTGGGTCGAGGCGGCCAAAAGCGATGGACCCGTTATGAGACCGGTGGGCGGCATTGTCGTGGGAAGTAGCAGCGGGTGTCAGCCAGCCCAAGCAGAGTGCAGCCGTAAGCATAGCAACCGATGCCAGTTTCCAAGACGGATGGATCGACGCCCGGTTTCGGGACATGGCGGCACTCCTGTAAGAGGCGCCAGCGCCTGACGGGCACCAGGACCGTTTAGCGGCTGCCTGATTAACGCCGTGGGCAACCTTCAGCTCACTGTTTGCCGCTGCCAACGAGTCTGTCAAACCTCATTTGTTTGAAAGGCGCGGAGCGACTATCTGTTTTGGCGCCTCAGGACGCTGCTCCGTACGGGGCAGCACGATCGACGGAGCGGCGGCCGACAAGTGCCCGCAACACGGGGGTGCTTTTGCCCGGCCCTGCGGTCATCAATCCGCGGCAGGTGGCCGTTGTGCCGGAGCGGGCGCCTCCAGCAGGTGCAGGTCGGCCGGAGTGTCGACGTCGGCTCCGTCGCCGAGGTCGGTGCAGTCCACCACGTCCACCTGGTCCCGGTGGCCCGCGAGGTACTCCCGCGCTCCGGAATCACCTGTGGCGGATGCAGCGGCCACGCCGGCATGTTCGGGTGAGAACAGCACGGGATTCCCGCGCCGCAGAGTCCCGCTTCCTTCGGCGTCAATCATGGAGGAGTATCCCGCGGCCGTGATTCGCCCGGGCTGGTGGCGCGCAATGAGGCGAGCCACGAGCTCCGCGCAAATCCCGGGCTGGTCAACGAGCGCCACGAGCACGGGCCCGCCGCCCGCGGCAGAAATGCCGGCAGCAGCCATCCCGGCGGCGAAGGAGCTGCCCATGCCGTCGCGCCAGTGCGGGTTCTCCACATAACGGCATCCGGGCGGAAGGGGAGCGGCCCGCACCTCGGCAGCACCGGCGCCAACCACCACAACCACTTGCGTGCACCCGCCGGCCAGAAGCTGCCGCGCCGCATGGGCAAGGAGTGTCCCGCCCCGATACGGCAGCAGCGCCTTGGGTCCGAGCCCCAGCCGGGTCCCGGCACCTGCCGCCAGCAGAACCGCCGTCGTGCGTGTCATGGCTACAGCCTAGCGGCCCACCTCCGCGGCCCGGCTGCGGTACCAGGTTGGTTCCCGTCAGTGTGCCCGGCTGGCAGACTGACGGGACAGGGGAATGGCCGCATGAGCCGTTCAATGGCGCAGGGGGCCGTCCTTGCGGGCCTCGGTGACGACCTCGATTGGCTCGGTGGAACGAACAGGGGGCTGCACCGCCACCCCGACCTGAACGCCCTGCCAGTCACCGAGGCCACAGGCCTGTGAACCGGCCGGTGTCATGCACGCCTGCGGGCACGATGTCCACATCACGGCCCTGCTCGGCACCCGCCACCTACGCGGCGGCACTGGCAGCAGGAAGCACTGGCAGCAGGAACGGTTGCCAAAGACATTCCGGCAAACCATTCACCGTCCTTCGCCCCGGTTCTGGACCCCACGCTTTCAATGGGTGTCCGGGCCCATGTGGTTGCGGCGCTGGCGTTTCTGAACGTGGACTAGACAGGCCGGCTCACGATGTCCGGGCCAGTTTGTCCAGGAGCAGTGCCAGCGCCGGCCAGACACTGCGTCCCTGCACCGTCCGGG
>JBDTQM010000149.1:0-9348 GCA_039932175.1 Specibacter sp. | reverse complement strand
CTAGCGGGAGTTTCCCGGCTATTTCATTGTTGAAGGCCCCGGCACAATAAAAACCGCGGAAGTTGCGGCGTGTCGGGGCCTTCCTTGCATCAAATAGTGTATGACCTAAAGTAGTATGTATGGTATGGTGATGTACAAGAAAACGATCAACGGCAAGGTGTACTGGTACCTGCGCGAAATGGCGCGGGTTGACGGGAAACCGAAGATGGTCTCCGAACGTTACCTGGGAAGCGCGAAAGACATCGAGGCGCTCCTTGATGCCAAGGAAGCCGCCATTGTTCCGGAGAAGACCCGGCATCTGGGTTTCGGTGACAGTGCCGCGGCCTGGGGCATCCTGGCCCGGTTGGATGTTGCCGGGATCATCGACGGTGTGGTTGGTCCGCGGCGCAAGGACGCCGGCGCCTCGGTGGGCACTTACCTTGCGTTGGCGGCGTTGAACCGGGTCGTGGCCCCGACCTCCAAGCTCGGCTTCGCCGACTGGTGGAAAACCACAGCGGCCGACCGGTTCACCAGGATCCCCGCCTCCGTGCTGGACCACCGCAAGTTCTGGGAAGCCACGCACCGCCTGAGCCTGGAACAGCTCGCCGTGATCGAAGAACGCATCGCGATGGCGATGATCACCGAATTCGGTCTCGATATCTCCGCCCTTGCCCTGGATATGACAAACTTCGCGACCTATATTGATTCGGCCAACGAGGCTGCGCCGATCGCCCAGCGCGGCAAGGCCAAGCAGAAACGCGCCGACCTGCGACTGGTCGGGTTGGGACTGGTGATCACCCGTGACGGCGGAATCCCTTTGCTCGCCCACGCCTATCCGGGGAACAAGCCCGACGTGACCCAGTTCCCGGTCATGATTGATGCCCTGGGCGCGCGGCACCGCAGGCTCGCCGAAACGACCGGAGTAACCGTGGCTCCGGAAGTGACGGTGGTTTTTGATGCCGGGCAGAACTCGGCCTCCAATTTTTCCCGCGTCACCGACACGCACCTGGCGTTCGTCGGCTCCGTGCCGCCATCCCATGTTACGGACCTGCTCGCACTGCCCGCGAAGGACCGCAGAGTCGTGGATCAGGACCGGTTCGGCGGGCTCAGCGCGATCGAGACCCGCAGGGTCGTTTACGGCACCGAACGACGGGTGATCCTCACGCATTCGCCGACCCTGCACGAAAAGCAGATCGCCGGCTTCGCCCAGACCCTGGCCAAAGCCCAGGCAAAGCTCGCCGACCTCGCCGAGACCCTGGCCCGCGGGAAGACCCGCCGCACCACCGCCGCACTCACCGAGCACATCAAGCAGATCACCGCCGATTCCTGGCTCCGCCGCGTGCTGGTCTGCGAGCTGACCGGGACCACCCCGGCCACCCATCGCCTCGAGGTCAGCATCAACGAAACCGCACGGGCCGAACTGGAAGAGGAGATGTTCGGCAAGAGGGTCCTGGTCACCACCCACGATCACTGGCCCGTCGCCGAGGTCGTGGACGCATACCGCTCCCAATCCGATGCCGAATTCGGGTTTCGACAGCTCAAGGATCCCCACGTCGTCTCGTTCTCACCGATGAACCACTGGACCGAGCACAGCATCCGTGTTCATACCTTCACGTGCGTCCTGGCCCTGCAAATCGCCCACCTGATGCGCCGGGAAGCCGAGAATGCCGGCGAGCACCACTCCGTCCGAGACCTCCTCGAACGACTCGCCAGCATTCAGGAGACCGTGATGATCTACCCCTCCACCGGCGGCCGCCCCAAAGCCCGGCGCATGCTCACAGAGGATATCGACACCCACAGCAAACTCGCCGAGATTTTCAACCTCACCAAGTACGCCCCAAGGAAAAGTTAGGTCATACACCCCCAAGCATCAAAAAGCGACTCTGACTAGGCATAACACCACTATCGGACTCGCTAGCCGGGAAACTCCCGCTAGTCCCACTGGGGAACCCTAAGCGGACATATTCCGCGTTTCAAGCATCTCCGCCGAGCACCTTGATGCCGTGGCGGCCGACAAGGCCCACCGTAAACGTGCCCGAATCGAGCAAGTCAACGCCGATCTGAAAGACAGCGCCCTGGCCCACCTAACCTCGGGCAAGTTCGGAGCAAACTCGGCATGGCTCGTCGCGGCCGTCATGGCCTACAACCTCACCCGCACCGCAGGAATCCTCGCCGCTGGCCCGTTCCAGAAGGTCAGAACCGGGACCAGCCGGACCAAACTCATCAACGTCCCGGCCCGCATCGCCACCAGTGCACGGAAAATGGTGCTCCACCTGCCGGAATCTTGGCCCTGGCAAACCTGCCTTCGTCGGCCGGCAGGTGCATTTCGACGTCGACGGCGACGACTTCTACCTGGACCTATTGTTCTTCCATGTCGAACAGTTGCGCTACGTAGTGATCGAACTCAAAACCGGAAAATTCAAACCGGACCATATCGGACAGCTACAGTTCTACATCGCCCTCGTCGAGGACAGACTCCGTCGGGAAGCCCATGCCCCGACCGTGGAAATCCTCGTCTGCGGCAGCCGCAAGGACCACACCATCCGCTACGCACTGAACCAAGCCGGCTCCCCCATGGCTGCTTCAAGCTACAGCTACGAGGGGCTACCCTTCAGCGAGCAAGCGGCCCTGCCCAGCGAGGACGACCTGACCATGGCACTGGAGTGGGCCCCGGCCGGTGCCACAGGGCTGAGGACGAGGACAGGACCGGGGTAGCCGCACCCGCGCTGCCGGCGCAACCCGTCGCCGACGACACGTCCGCTGCGGGACGTGGTGAGTCTCATCCCGGGCGCCATCATTCAGGCCTGGATCCGTGAGGCCAGCGCTACTTCTCCTCTTGGTCTTTCGCTTGGGGTTCAATCCGAGCAATAAGCGCGTCCTGCGTTTTCTGCAGGGCGGTGATGGTGGCCTGTGCTTCGGTGAGCTGGCTTTTGAGCTCGGCAATGTCTTCGGCGTACTGTCGGGCAGCGAGGGCTATTTGTTCGCGGGCTTCGGCGGCTGCTGCGGCGTTATCGCGGGCTGCCTGATTACTTTGCTCCACCTGGGCCTTTAGTTCCTTGTTGGTTTCTTCGTGGGTGCGGGTGACTGTGTCGAGGTCGGTGGCGAGTTCGTTGATTTCGCGGTCCTTGTGGGCTTTCTCGTCACGCCATGCTTTTTCGATGATGGCGTGCTCCGCGGTGGCGGTGCGGACGGCTTCCTCCCAAACGGTGCCGGCAAGGCGCAGCGCTTGCTCGGTGATGGTGGGAGGGGGGGCGGCAATCTTCGAGCCGGCACTGTCGCGTTCAGCTCGCCATTCCTTCAGATAGCGGGTGGCATCGGCGTTCGACACCCCGGCGGCTTCGCGCACGGTGGCGACCGTGGGGTTGCGGTTGGCGCTGAGGCGCTCGGCGGCGGAGTAGACGCGATCCTTGATGGACGACTCAGACATTGCATTCCTCTGTGAGTAGTAATAGTAGTAGTAATACTACTCCGATTACTATTAGATCGTTATCTCCCCCGCTTCTTCTAAGAATTCACCCTGTCCGCCGGGCCAGGGTGAGCGTGTTGGCACCAGAACTGTCCCGTTGGGCCACTCCCGCCGTGACTGCGTCATTGGCGGCCTCTGGGCGAGGTGGCTGAACTCCTCAGTAAACGGAAAAGGGAGGCCAGCGGATGTGACCACCCCCACCTATCCTGCCGGTTGGACACGCTTGAAGACGCCGAAGAGTACAGGAAGCTCCCACCCGAGAAACGCCAGCTATTACTCCGGGCTGCCCGTTTTCAGCCCACTACTACTCCGTCGCCACCGTGCCAGTTCTGGCATTAGCCATGGCCATACGCATACCCACCACCCTCAAAGCCGCAGATTCACTTGAAATTCCCCTGACGTGCAACTCTTCAACAGTTGCAGTCGTTCTGCTGCTGATCGTTTTCGGCATCCTCGATCTGTTCGGTGCCAGCAAACAAGCCGCCCATGCGCAAACCTGGTTGGCCGCTTTTGACAATATGGAACGACAGTTGGACTCCATGAAAAGCCGAAGAAGCTGGTGGCAACGAAAGCCTCTCTGACCAAGCGGCCATGCAACACTCCATCATGATCCCGGTGGGTGTGGTGTAAGAACGGATCTCACCGCGGTTTGGTTGTCTGCCCCAGCCGACGGTCCACCTTGTGTCGTGATCGGCCCCCGTGGGCAATTACCTTCGACCCACAAGCAATTGTGGAAAACTTCCACTCCGAACATTAATGGCCTAGTGTCGTGACAGTGCTATCTCCTGACACCGCCATGCCACAGTTACCCGTCGTCGGTGAACCGTCCGACGGTTATGTCCGGGTTCGCGGTGCCCGGGAAAACAACCTCAGGAATGTCGACGTTGACGTTCCCCGTGACGCCATTGTCGCCTTTACCGGCATCTCAGGCAGCGGGAAGTCGTCCCTGGCTTTCGGCACCATCTTCGCCGAAGCCCAGCGCCGGTATTTCGAGTCGGTCGCACCGTATGCTCGCCGGCTGATCCAGCAGGGCAACAACCCCCGAGTGGAAGCGATCACGGGCCTGCCGCCTGCAGTTGCCTTGCAGCAGCGCCGAGGCGCGCCGAACACCCGGTCCTCGGTGGGTACAGTGACAACGTTGTCGAATTCCTTGCGCATGCTCTTCTCCCGTGCCGGCGACTATCCGGAGGGTGCGGGAATCCTGTATTCGGATTCCTTCTCGCCCAACACGGTCACGGGGGCCTGCCCGGTCTGCCATGGCTTGGGCATCGCCCACACCGTCAGTGAACAGTTGCTCGTGCCGGATCCGCAACGCACCATCCGGGACGGCGCGGTCGCGGCATGGCCGGGCGCCTGGCAGGGCAAGAACTTGCGGGACATCCTCATCCATCTTGGCTATGACGTCGACGTCCCGTGGAACGAGCTGCCACCGGAGCAACGGGAATGGATCCTCTTTACCGAGGAACATCCCGTCGTGGAAGTCACCCCGCAAAGGGACCGGGTGGAAAAACCCTACAAGGGCAAGTTCTGGAGCGCGCGCAGCCACGTCCTGCACACCCTCGCAGATTCCAAGAGCCAGCTGATGCGGGAACGCGCACTGGCCTTCATGCATTCCGGACCTTGCCCCCGCTGTGGCGGCAGCGGGCTGAAAGCTGACGCGTTGGCCGTCACGGTCGGGGGATCGAATATTGCTGCGATGAATGACCTGTCCCTGACGGATCTTGCGGCCGTGCTGCGGCGCCTCGGAGCCGCCGTCCCCGGGGTGAATGGGAGCAGCGAAGCTGTCGCGGCAGCTATTGCCCAGGACCTGCTCCAGCGCGTGAGGGTGCTGCTGGATCTTGGGCTTGGCTACCTTAGCTTGGGCCGCTCCACCCCCACCCTCTCCCCCGGTGAGATGCAGCGGCTGAGAATCGCCACACAACTGCGGTCCGGACTTTTTGGGGTCATTTATGTGCTGGATGAGCCGTCAGCCGGCCTTCACCCAGCAGATGCCGAATCGCTGCTGGAGGTATTGGAGAAGCTAAAGTCCTCGGGCAATTCGGTGTTTGTCGTCGAGCACAACATGGACGTGGTGCGACGGGCGGACTGGTTGGTTGATGTGGGCCCCCAGGCCGGTGAGAACGGCGGCCGGATCCTCTACAGCGGGCCGGTCACTGGCCTGGCGCAGGTGGAAGAGTCCGTGACCCGTCCTTTCCTGCTCAGCACGGCGTCACCGGCCGCTTCCCCCGACGGGGGCAGGGAAACTGCCCGACGCCGTCGGACCGCAGTAAGTTGGGTGCAGGTGGAAGGCATGACCTTGCACAACCTGCAGAGTGTTAATGTCGAGGTGCCGCTGGGGATCCTGACCGCTGTCACCGGGGTCTCCGGGTCCGGCAAGTCAAGCTTGCTGCAGGTCGTGGCGAAGGCGGCAGAGGCCCATGTGCACACGGCTGGGCCGGCTTCGCTGCCGACAGATGGCGAGGTTGCGGAACCCCAGCCCCCAGAAGGGCAAGACGGACCGGTGATGGCCAACATAGCCGGGCTCGATCCCGTCGACCGGCTGGTTCAAGTCGACCAGCGGCCCATCGGGCGCACGCCGCGGTCAAATTTGGCAACGTACACCGGGTTGTTTGACTCCGTGCGCCGAGAATTCGCGGCAACGCCCGGCGCCCGGGTCCGGGGATTCGGCGCAGGACGGTTCTCCTTCAACGTCGCCGGCGGACGTTGTGAAAGCTGCCTGGGAGAAGGGTCGGTGGCAGTGGAGCTGTTGTTTCTGCCCGGCAGCTACGGTCCCTGCCCGGCTTGCCACGGTTCCCGATTTAACGATGAAACTCTCGCTGTGGAATACCGTGGCAGGAACATCGCCCAGGTCCTGGCGTTGAGCGTGGATGCGGCAGCAGGGTTCCTGGCTGACATTCCGGCTGCCGCGCGCAGCCTGGCAACCCTGCGTGAGGTCGGGCTCGGCTACCTCCGCCTTGGCCAACCCGCGACCGAACTCTCCGGAGGGGAAGCCCAACGCATCAAATTGGCCACCGAACTCCAGCGGGCCCGCCGCGGCCACACCCTTTACCTTTTGGACGAACCAACCACCGGCCTTCACCCCGCGGATGTTCGTCTCTTGCTGCATCAGCTCAACCGCCTCGCGGATGCCGGAAACACGGTGGTGGTGGTCGAGCACGACATGGACGTCGTGGCTGCCGCAGACTGGGTCATTGATATGGGCCCTTCCGGCGGGGCCGACGGCGGCCGTGTCATGGTGGCCGGCACACCCGAACACGTGGCCTCGGCCGGCGCGAGCCGAACCGCCCCGTATCTACGGAAAGCATTGGCCCGGTAGGAGAGGTCCATGGGACCTGTTCCCCTACGACACGGTACCCGGCATTCCGTGCGGCTCCGGCTGTACACTGGCCGCCCCTGGTGGAGGGTTGTGGAAGGTTTAGCTGACAACCGGGCCTTGGGGCAGCTCAGGGAGCCGGGCAACGCCGGGACCGTCCCGGACGCCAATGTCACACTGGTCAGTCGAACGTACCTGTACGGTCTCGCAGGCGGTGTGGTGGCACTGCCTGGGTGCCGGCCATCGTGCAGCAGGGCACGGACTCGGCCATGTCCCTGATGGGTGTGCGGAATCTGGCTGAGTTGGACCCGGCACATGTGAGGCTGAGAAAAAGGTCCCTGAGACTGGCCCGGCGGTCAGTGGCTTTAATCGATCACCTTCAGACCAATCACGCAACCCACCAGCCCGAGAATGAGCAACACCTTGATCACTGAGGTGGCCTCGCCGCCGAAAATCATGGCGTAGCTGACGGTGATCGAGGCACCGATGCCCACCCACACGGCATAGGCCGTTCCAATGGGGATCTCGCGCATCGCCAGGGCCAGACCGACCATGCTAGCTAAAATGGCCACGGCAAAAACTATGGTCGGCCCCAGTTTGCTGAAGCCCTCGGACTTGCCCAGGGCTGTGGCCCAAACAGCTTCCAAAACACCCGATGCAACAAGAATGATCCACGCCATGATTATTATCCTTCGACTCTCCTGACAGAAGCATGGGTCAGGGTCCTATTGGGGTTAATCGCTGGTCCTGTCACCTGACATCTGGCACCTTTTCCAGATCTGCGGCATTGTGATCCGAGGAGCGGGCAGTGGCTTTTTTGTTGGTGGCGCGTCTCGATTCAGCCTGGGAATACATCCAGATGGGGATGTAGAGCGCCAAGACGAGGAAGGCAACCCAGGTTGAGGTCCAGCCGATTTCCAGGCTGTTCAGATACACCACACCGATCAGACACAGCGGCAGATTGAACAGGCCGAAGGTCATGGCGACGTGTTTCCACCCTTTGGGCGCTTTGAAAGGTCGTTCCAGGTCGGCAAAGGCCGGGTGCTTTTTGGCTTTGACATAGGCGAACAGGCTGATGCCGTTGGCGCAGGTGTAACCAATCGCCGAGGCCGCAAGTATTGCCGCAGGGGTTCCCATGGAAATCAGCACCAGGTTGAAAGCTCCGATGACCAGCATGGCAACAAACGGGGTTCCGTGGCGATTAAGCCGGCCAAGGGACCTGGGAAGGTTTCCTTCGGTGGACATGGAGTGCATGGCGCGGGACGAACCCAAGTAGGCGGTTTGGATGATCAGGATCATGGCGAAGATCAACAAGACAATGGTGATCATGGAACCAGCCTGGCCAAAGACAGCCTGGGCAACCGGAATCAGGGGTGATACGGGCTCGGCCAAGACACCATCAACACCCAGCACACCGATCACTGACGACTGCACCAGGACAAACAGGAAGAAGCAGATGATGCCGCAGGCAAACAGCGCCTTGGGGATGTCCTTGGACGGGTTTTTGTATTCAGGGCCGTAAATGGCGGCCGTTTCCCAGGCACAGGCACTCCACTGTGCCATCGCAAAGAGGCCAAAGAGAATCAGGATGTGGTGCAGGTCCCAGGACCAGTCGCTCGGCCACCAGCTGCCGGTGATATTGGTCAGCTCAACTTTTCCGGTGGCAAAGGGTGCCACGGCCAGGATAACCAGCGGAATCAGGGCAAATGCCCCCAGGATGTAACCGAGAATCGCGCCATCCTTGAGGCCGAACCAGTTGACTATGAACAATCCGCTGAAAATCACCACACCTGACATCAACGCAAGCTGATACTCGCTAAAGGTCTCGCCGAGCACCGGAAACATCCCATGCAGGTACCCGCCGACGAGGATGGAAAAGATCGCCATTACCGGGTTCCAGGCAAACCAGTAGCTCCAGGCGCTGAAGCCGCCGATCAGCTTGCCCTTGTCGTACTTGCCTTCGTAGTTTTCGGTGCGGAATACATGCTGCGCAAAACCCGGCAGCCCGGAGGCTTTGGGAAAGGCGGTGGCCATTTCAGCATAGGCAGTGCTCTGCATAAACCCCTGGATGACCGACAGCCCCCAGATAAGAATTGCTGCCCCCGACACCCACATCGGAAGGTAGCCTAAAGATGGCAGAATCAGCAAGGGCACACCCAGCGCAATGGCCAGACCCTGCTTCCAGTCGATCGACCTTTCCAGGTCACCGCCTCCATCCAAACTCTTCTTGCTCATAGCACTCTCCCTAAAACTACGTAAGGTCGTCAGATTTTACTGTTATGTTGCTTGGTTCGCGCATCTCTCACGCAGCAGTGAAGGACACACAACGCTCCTGCCGGCAGGTGACACTGGTGTGACTTGCCACTGATACCCGGGATCACCAGGACTGATTGATTCTGAATGCGGCACATTCTGGGTCTGCATGGATGCCGGCTGCAGATCCCATGAGGACGAGCCGGAACCAGCGCGCGAATGTCCGATCCCAGCCCTCAGGTCCGAGCGTGTTTCAGGGTTTGCAGAATCGAAATGAATGACATGCAACCGCCGAGCGTTGTTGTGGTGGTGCGCCGTGTGGGAGCGGGTTTGTCCG
>JBDTQM010000148.1:0-9382 GCA_039932175.1 Specibacter sp. | reverse complement strand
CGGAAGGCCGCCGTGGCCCTCGTCCTGTCCGGAAGCTGCGCCAGCGCTTTGCCCAGGGCCACGGGATCAAGATGGTGCCCCGCCGGACCCATGAGGGCCACGTTGCCAACGTCGGCAGGAGCCAGGTCCAGCGGGCGCACCACTTCCTCGCTGCGCACCAGCGAGAAATGGCTTGCCATGGACTGGCTCAGGGCAGCCTCCTTCTCCTCCTGAATGGTCAGCAGGCCGGCAACCTCGGCAATCTCGCCCAGGTGCGTCGGCTGGGGAGTGACCACTATGAGCGAGCCGCCGGGCTTGAGGATCCGCGCAAACTCACTCGCGTTGCGCGGGGCAAAGATGACAAGGACGACGTCGGCCGTGTTGGCTCCCAGCGGCAGGGCACGCCACAGGTCCCACACAATGTTCGCTGCGTGCGGGTTCCTTCTGGCGGCCCGGCGAAGCGCGAACTTGGAAATGTCCAGGCCCACCGCATCCAGACTTCGGGCACCGCGGCGTTCAAGCCCGGATTCCGGCCCGTCTGAGGTTTCCCCGGCATTTGCTGTCAGGGCAGCCAGTATTTGTTGGAGGTAGTAGCCGGTTCCCGTGCCCGCATCGACCAGAAGCACCCTTTGCGCCGTGGGCGGGAGGGCAGCTTCCACCTGCTTGGCCAAGGCGGTGCTGAGGTCCCGGTAGTGGCCGGCATCCAGGAACGCGTCCCGGGCATTGACCATGGCAGCGGTGTCGGGCAGGAACTTGGTGCCGTGGCCCGTGAGCAGGTTGAGGTAGCCCTGGCGGGCCATGTCAAAGCTGTGGCCCTCAACGCAGGCAAGGCTGTTGGCCCCTGGCTGCGGGGCAATGAATTCCATGCCGCAATGAGGGCACAACAAGGCTTCGACTACTGAGGGTTCCATGCAACCATCTTAGGTTGAGCGCGAGGATGCGCCAGAAACTGAAGCCCGGCCAGCCCGGCCGCTGGAAATTCCGGCCGCTAGAAATTCAGTGCCGCCTGCGCCGCCGCTATGTCGGGGTTGGCCCAGTGCTCGCTGTACTGCCCATTGCTGGCAAGCGAGCGCGTGTGCGCCTTGTCTATATAGAGCGTGCCGGCAAGGTGGTCCGTTTCGTGCTGGACAATACGGGCCTGCCACCCCGAGAACTGGCGCGTGTGCGTTGCGCCGTGTTCGTCCTGATAAACCAGCTCGACCGTGGCAGGGCGGTCCACAACTGCTTGCCAGCCGGACATGGACAGGCAGCCCTCATAGTGGGAGGCCAGCTCGGTGCCAACGGCTGTGTAGCGCGGATTGATCGCAGCGAAGAGTTCCAGCGGTTCGCGGTTGCGGGCTGCAGCATTCTCGGGCGTGACCGGGTATTGGTCCTCGAGCACTGCAAGTTGCAGCGGGACGCCAATCTGCGGGGCAGCCAGGCCAACACCCGGGGCTGCACGCATGGTTTCCGTCATGATCTCGATGAGCCTGTGCAGCTGCCCCTCGCCAAGTTGTCCGGTGAAGGGGAGCGCCGCAGCCCGCAGCACGGGGTGGCCGGCCTGCACTATGGCGGGGAGTTCTCCGGCGTCGAGGATGGCGGCCACAACCTGTTGGAGGTAGGCGTCGCCGAACAAGGGAAGGCCGGGACCGGGGTTAAGCATTCCCGTCCTCCATGCGCCAGGTGCCCACGGCCGCATGGCCGGTATTCCTGATGGTCTGGACGGTGCCGGGCGCCAGGTCGTCATGTTTGACGGTGCCGGCCCAATAGCGCAGGATGCGCCCCAAGCCCTCATCCGGGGCACCCGCCACGGCATCCAAGTCAACTTCCAAAACAAACTTCATGCGCTTACCCCTCCAGGAGATTGTGTTGGGTCCCATTGTGCCAAGCATTGACTGGGAATTGTCACGTGGAGCGGCCGTCGGAGTAGGCGCGAAGGGGCGATTCATGTCATGTTCGCAGGGAAGCAAACAACACAGAAGCCGCCAACAGTGCACAATAGTTAGATGAAGAACATCACCACAGAGCGCCTGACGCTGCGAGCCTGGCACGAAACCGACGTTGATTTTGCCTACGACTTGTACTCACGCTGGGTGGTGCAGCGCTTCATCGGTGTGGAGCCGGCCGTCATGAAGAGCCGCGCCGAGGCCGAGGAAAGGGTCGCCCGCTTCCAGAGCATTGACCACCCCGTGCACGGCGTTTGGGCTGTTACCCGCAGCTCGGACGGGCTCGCCGTGGGGGCGTTGCTGCTCAAGCCCATTCCTGCCTCAGGCGAGGAGCCCCTGGAGGCCTCCAACGACGTCGAAATTGGCTGGCATTTTCATCCCGACCACTGGGGCAACGGCTACGCCACGGAGGCCGCCGCGGCTGTCCTGGAGCACGCATTCAGCAGCGGACTGGACCAGGTGGTGGCCGTGACAAACCCCGCCAATGAGGCGTCGCAGACGGTGTGCCGACGCCTTGGCATGTCCCACGAGGGCCAAACGGAGTTGTACTACAACGCAAGCTGCGAACTGTTCACCATCGCCAGTCCCGCGTCCAACAACTAGTGCCTCCGCAGGCCGACGCGTTGGTGTTGTGTTGGGCGCTAAAGTAAACAGCGGTAGTTGGTGCGCATGTGCCGGCCCGGGCGTGAGCACACCCCGCTGACAAAAGAGAGAGACGCCATGAGCATCAGCAGTAGTCCAGCCGCACAGACCGCCCCGTTGCATGCTGCAGACACCCATGACCTGATCCGGGTGCAGGGCGCGCGCGTGAACAATCTCAAGGACATCAGCGTTGACATCCCCAAGCGCCGCCTGACGGTGTTCACCGGCGTCTCCGGCTCGGGTAAGAGTTCATTGGTCTTTGGCACCATCGCCGCAGAGTCGCAGCGCATGATCAACGAGACCTACAGTGCGTTTGTGCAGGGTTTCATGCCCACCCTGGCCCGGCCCGATGTGGACGTGCTGGAGGGGCTCACCACAGCCATCCTGGTTGACCAGGAGCGCATGGGTGCCAATCCGCGCTCCACTGTGGGCACAGTGACCGACGCCAACGCCATGCTTCGCATTGTGTTCAGCCGTGTGGCGCAGCCGCACATCGGCTCCCCGCAGGCGTACTCCTTCAATGTGGCCTCCGTCAGCGGCTCGGGCGCCATCACCATGGAAAAGGCGGGGGAGAAGGTCAAGGAGCGCCGCAGCTTCTCCATCACCGGCGGCATGTGCCCCCGGTGTGAGGGCACGGGCAACGTGAAGGACTTCAACCTGGAGGCCCTTTTCGACGCCGGGAGGTCCCTGTCCGAGGGCGCACTCTCCGTCCCCGGCTACAGCATGGACGGCTGGTACGGGCGCATCTTTGCCGGCACCGGCTTCTTTGACATGGACAAGAAGCTGGGCAAGTTCACCAAGAAGGAACTCCATGACCTGCTCTACCGGGAGCCCACCAAAGTCAAGGTTGAGGGCATCAACCTGACCTATGAGGGCATCATCCCCAAGATGCAAAAGTCCATGCTGGCCAAGGATGTGGACGCCATGCAGCCGCACATCCGCGCATTTGTGGAGCGCGCCGTCGTCTTCACCACGTGCCCCGAGTGCGCCGGCACCCGGCTGGCCGAGCACGCCCGCAATTCCACGATCGACGGCGTGAGCATCGCCGACGCATGCGCCATGCAGATCAGCGACCTTGCCGCCTGGGTGAAGTCGCTTCAGGAGCCCTCCGTTGCGCCGCTGCTGGGGGCGCTGGGGGAGACGCTGGAATCCTTTGTGGACATTGGCCTGGGCTACCTCTCGCTGGACAGGCCTTCCGGGACGCTTTCGGGCGGCGAGTCCCAGCGCACCAAGATGATCCGCCACCTTGGCTCCTCCCTGACAGACATCACCTACGTGTTTGATGAGCCGACCATTGGCCTGCACCCGCACGACATCGCCCGCATGAACACGCTCCTGCTGCAGCTGCGCGACAAGGGCAACACGGTGCTGGTGGTTGAGCACAAGCCCGAGGCCATTGCCATCGCAGACCATGTCATCGATTTGGGCCCGCGCGCCGGATCCGGCGGCGGCGAGGTGGTGTACCAGGGCAGCATCGAGGGTTTGCGGGCCAGCGGCACCCTGACCGGCAGGCATTTGGACGACAAGGTGGCGCTGAAGGACACCTTCAGGAAGGCCTCCGGGGCGCTTGAGGTCCGCAGCGCCACCGAGAACAACCTCAAGAACGTCGACGTCGACATCCCCCTGGGGCTGCTCACGGTTGTCACGGGCGTGGCAGGTTCGGGCAAGAGCTCGCTCATCCACGGCTCGGTGTCCGGCCGGGAGGGCGTGGTCACGGTTGACCAGGGCGCCATCCGCGGCTCCCGCCGCAGCAACCCTGCCACGTACACGGGCATGCTGGAGCCCATCCGCAAGGCGTTTGCCAAGGCCAACGGCGTCAAGCCCGCACTGTTCAGCGCCAACTCCGAGGGCGCCTGCCCCACGTGCAACGGCGCGGGCGTCATCTACACCGACTTGGGCATGATGGCCGGCGTTTCAACCGTCTGCGAGGAGTGCGAGGGTCGACGCTTCCAGGCCGCCGTCCTGGAGTACCACCTGGGCGGGAAAAACATCAGCGAAGTGCTGGGGATGTCGGTGGATGCGGCCGAGGAATACTTCCGCGAGGGCGACGCCAAATTGCCTGCCGCACACAAGATCGTGAGCCGCCTGTCCGACGTCGGACTCGGCTACCTCAAGCTGGGCCAGCCGCTGACCACCCTCTCGGGAGGCGAGCGGCAGCGCATCAAACTGGCCACGCACCTGGGGGAAAAGGGCGGCATCTACGTCCTGGACGAGCCCACCACCGGCCTGCACCTGGCCGACGTCGAGAAGCTCCTGGGGCTGCTGGACCGGCTCGTGGATTCGGGCAAATCGGTCATCGTCATCGAGCACCACCAGGCTGTCATGGCGCATGCGGACTGGATCATCGACATTGGCCCCGGCGCAGGCCACGACGGCGGCAACATTGTCTTCGAGGGCACACCCGCCGAGCTGGTGGCGTCACGGAAAACGCTCACAGGCGAGCACCTTGCCGCCTATATTGGCGCCTGATTCTTTGTTCGATCACTAATTCGAACATCGCAGGGGAGTCGGGGGAGTTTGCGCCCACCATGACAGCCTTGGCCCGGCAGCATCGCGTGGTGGCGTTGGATCAGCGGGGCCATGGGCGCAGCACGCGCCGGACGGCAGATGTTTTTAGGGACGCCTACATGCATGATGTCGTTGCCCTGATTCGCCACGTCAGCCCTGATTCTCGGGTGCATCTGGTGGGGCAATCCATGGGAGCCCACACGACCATGCTGGTTGCAGCCGCTGAGCCGGAGCTCATGGAGTCAGTGGTGCTGCTTGAGGCCGACGTCGGGGCGCTGGCGTTCCTGGGTGGTTCGCCCATTGCTGCGGCGTGGGTGAAATCCCTGGAACTGCGGGACGGCGGGCTCTGGCCACGCTTTGACGCCGACATCATGGAATCCTGCATTCGCCATGTCATGAAGCCTCGCTGGGATGAATGGTTTTCGGTGCAGGCCAGGACGCTTGTGGTGTACGCCGACGGCGGGATGTTCACCGAGGCACAGAAGGCTGCGTTCGTCAGCCGGTGGCCAGGGACGCTGCGAGTTGACCTGGCGAACGGCAGCCACGACGCGTATCTGGACCAGTTTGAGGCGTGGGTTGACGCCTTGCGCGGATTCCTTTCTGCGCCTGAATAGGCGGTGCCAGTCCCCTCCCTGGGAACACTTTTAGTGCGCCGATAATCTACATTATGTCAAGTAAAGCTGAAAGGGGCTCCCCGCGGACGGCAAATTCGCCAAGCTGTCATTGTCCTGGCTCCCCCACGCTGGGCCCGGAAAAATCCCCGTTGGCTGGCAACCCGTGCGTGAGTACGCAATTCTCCGGCGACGGCGCACCCGGTCGATTCATGGCCCTTCGACTCTTGGCTTGCCGACTTTGGGCCCGCGCCGAACTGTCTATAGAGACTGACACGCCTGGAAAAATGCTCCGGAAAAGAGTCGGCAGTGCGCGTGGCCAACGCTTCACTTTGGGCTAAACCACTCCCCCGAATCCAATTTATGAATAATTATCCAACACCTGTCCGTTGGCCACAGTCACCCAGGATTGAATGTGCTCAGACCTCTGACCAGAGAATCAAAGCGGTCATTGGCTGTCGTGACTAAATTGCCCCTGAAGTCAGGGCAGCGACTTGATGACCCGCCATGTGGCACCAGGCGGCTGCACTACGATCGACGTGGGAACGCTACCCTGGTTCGCCTCGATTTTCAGATGGTTGGTGTCCCATGGTTTTTGGCGAAACTGCCAACGACAGCCGGGATGCCTGTTCGTCACTTCTTGCCATGATTACCGACCAGCCCCACAGGCTGCGCCGGCGATGCATCTCCCTTGGCGTGGCCCCCGAGGACGCCCACGATGTGGCCCAAACGACGTTGCTGCGGGCATCGCCATCGAAACCGTGAAGTCTCCGGAGCCCGGGCAGATGTGCTCCTGGCTGGACAGAAGTGCACGAAACACGGCGATTGACCTCGCCCGCCAGCAGGCCCGGGCCTCGGCGCTGCCGTTCGAGGTAAACACCGAAGATCCGAAAAACGTCCACCGGGAAATTGAGATTCGAAAGATCCTCGACGGCACATTGCGCGCCATCTTGGATCTCCCGCAATCGCTGCGGGAACTGCTGATTCTCAGTGTGCCGGACGAACTGAGTGCTCCCCAGATCGCCGAGCGCCTGCAGATATCCGCTGCCGCTGCACGACAGCGGATATCGCGGGCCCGCAAAAGGGAAGCCAAAGGTGACGAGGTTCAGCACGAGGCAATTCCTTCTTTCCGCAGACGTCACGTTGAGGCTCCTACAGTGCAGGACGTCGAAATCACCGGAGTGTGACATCGGATGGAAGATTACTTTGCCGGGCTGTGCAAGCATGGCGGCGGGCCAGTGTGACGACCCCCGGTGAAACCAGCAATGGCAGAGAACCCAGACGGGAAACAAGCCCTCCTCAACCATGCCGGGCACGAAATCACGGACAGCTGGACACTGCAGGGCGCCTTGTATGGCCAGCACCTCCGAGCAGTTTCGTCCCATTCGCAGGGCTGAAGGCGGTTCGGTGTCAGAATGAGGCCATGAACATTCAAGACTGGTGGCCACTGCTTGACCCTTCCACCCGGCAATGGCTGATCAACAACAATGGTGACATGGTGCCACCCAGCATTCTGGCTCAGATCAAGGCTGTGGCAGGCGAAGCCGCGGCAGACGCTTCCTGCGTTGGCGACGACGGGCCCGAAGGATTTTCCCTCTCCGATGAGGCAATCGACTGGGTGGAACAAGCCGCCAACGATGAGGATTTTGGGAGCGAGTAGCCAATCCGCTGTGGCACCATTGGCTGCCTGACTGCTAACGGGCGCATGCTTGCATCGCCTGGACGTGGACGTGGTCATTGCGGGTGGTGATGGCTGCGCCTTGCGCGACAAGGAACCGGTCTGCCTCCAAGCTGCTTCGTCTATTGACCGGCTTTCCGGGCGATGATCGTGTAGGTGCAAGGCACAAGGTCACACTCAGCTTGCGGCCAAGCGTATCTGTCCGGAAACTCGACCATGCGGGGACTGAACGTCCACGGAAGCGGCTTGCCCTCATCGACGCGGAGAATCTGCAGCCCCGGCCCGATGAGGGAGTTGATGATTTCGGAGATGGGGTGTGCCCACTGAGATGTCCGGGAGTGCGCCACTTTGCCGTCTCCAACATAGGTGGACTCGTCGTCCCAAATCTGCGCCCGGCCGTTGCCAAAATACGGGTAGCGAAGTGTCATGCCGTCCGCGTGCTCGTCAATGGGGTGGAGGGAAGGGTGCCCGTCGCGGATGTAACCCGTCGCGGATGTAAAACGCCCCCCTGCCCGTAGGAGCCCCGCCACCTGGGCCGCCCAACGGTCCTGGTCCGGAAGCCACGTGATGGTTCCGATGCTGGCGTGTACCAGATCGAAGTCGCCGTCGACGGCGGCACGGGCGTCGAGGACGTCGGATTCGACCCACACCGCGTCAAGGCCCAGACCATCTGCCAGGTCCGCGGCAGATGGTCTGGGCCGAAGGTGAGAAGTCGACGCCGGTGACCCGAGCCCCCTGACCGGGTCAAGGACAGCGTGTATGTGCCGATATGACACTGGAGATGGCACACATCCAAACCTGAGACAGTGCCATCCGGGAGGAATGGCGCCAGGGCAGTCAAGTCAGTTCGGATGACTCCGGTCAGCTGGCCGGGATCGTCCAAGCCGCCGATCGCGTACGACGCTTCGTGCAGGGGAACCATGTCTTCCCAGTTGTCCCGGTTGCTCGAGCGTGCGGATTCCCAGTCAATCGCAAGGTGACTATCACTCATGGGAGTCGAGTCTGGGCAGAATCCAGGCGCGGTCGGCACCGGTCGGCCCGGCGGAGGCGCCCCTCTTGCAGGACACGTCGGCGATGCATGGTCGGGATGCCCCTTCGGGACGATGTGACTGCGCCTGAATGGTGATTTGCGACGGCGATTTCAGCCCCCGGCTGCCGTTTCAAGCCTTGCTTCACTGGTCATGGGATCGCGGAAGTGGCTTTGGGTGTCCATCGTCCTCCAATGCACGTTCGTTTGGGAGCGAGTGCGCTGCCGGATTCGTTCCGATTTCCGGTGCCGTCACCCTACACATTGGGCATGGACCACCTGCAGCCGGCCCGCTAAAGTTGAGGCATGACGCCGTCGTCCTCTGCAGCGGTAACAGTTACAGCACACGCTCACATCACGTGCAGTCGGACAGGGCTTGAAATCGGCTCCGATTCAGCAGGCGGGTGCAAGCCACCAGGGGAAGGAACCCCATGCTGAGGAAGGTAGCGGAGGGTGTGCAGATCCGCGAGAGCGAATTCATCCAGAGCAACACTGTTCTCGTGCAGGGACGGGCCGGGGTGTTGCTCATCGACCCCGGAATAACTGGCGACGAAATGGCTGCCCTTGCGAACGACCTTCGCGAATTGGGTCAGCCCGTCGTGGCAGGGTTCTCGACGCATCCCCATTGGGATCACCTGCTCTGGCACGCCACGCTCGGCGAAGCGCCCCGTTACGGTACAGCCCGCTGCGCGGCCAATATCCAGGACCTGTTGTCGAACGCCGACTGGCAGGACCGCGTAGCCGAGGGGCTGCCGCCGGAGTTCGCCGAGGAGATACCGATGGACCTGCTTGGCCTGGTTACCGGCCTGCCCGCCGGTACTGTGCAAATTCCCTGGGACGGTCCTCAAGTGCGGATTATGGAGCATCATGGGCATGCACCGGGCCATGCTGCACTGTTGATTGAGGAGCGCGGTGTGCTCGTCGCCGGCGACATGCTTTCCGATGTCTTGATCCCGCTGCTCGACTTCAACGACACCGCCGACCCGATTGAGGACTACCTTGCCGCGCTGCG
>JBDTQM010000147.1:0-9393 GCA_039932175.1 Specibacter sp. | reverse complement strand
TCGTCACCTTGCTGGGCAACCTGGTGGACAACGCCATTGATGCCGCCGCGATTGGCTCCGGCGGCCAGTCACCGGAGCCACCCACTGTCTGGGCAGACCTGCTGGTGGCCGACGGCAGCCTCACCATCACCGTTGCGGACAATGGCCCCGGCCTGCCCACCACGGATCTGGATGTTCTGGGGCGCATCGGCACCACGGACAAGTCATCCATCGTCCCCGGCGGTCGCGGCTTCGGCATGGCCCTGATCCGCCGGGCCGCGGCAGCATTGGGCGCCACCATCACAGCCGAGAACGACGGCGGCGCCGTACTGACCGTCGTCGTCCCCTTGGCCCCAACGCCTGAACGAACGGAGCAGCCATGAGCGCGGGCACAATCATCCGGGTGTTGGTGGTCGATGACGAACCCGTTGCCCGCACAGCCCACGCCGACTATGTGCGCCGCCTGGACGGATTTGAGGTGGCCGCGACGGCGGATGGCATGAGTGCCGCCCTGGCCGTGCTGAACGATCCGGCCACCTTGCCCATTCAGCTGATCCTGCTGGACATGAACCTGATGGACGGCCATGGGCTGGACCTGCTCCGGCGCATCCACGGCCTGGGGTTAGTCCCGGATGTCGTTGCCATCACGGCCGTGCGGGAAAGCCAGGTGGTGCGCTCGGCAATAGCCTTGGGCATCTCGGCCTACCTGATCAAACCCTTCACTTTTGCCGCGTTCCGGGAAAAGCTGGAAAGTTACCGGAACTACCACGATGTGCTGTCGGGACGAACCATGACGAGCCAGGACGCCGTCGACCGCGCCCTGGCAACGCTGCGGCCCAGCGGGAAATTGCAGCTGCCCAAGGGCATGCTCGTGGAAACCCTCGCAGCCGTGACCGACTGGCTGCGGGCGGCACCGGCACCAGCATCGGCGACGGAAGTGGCCGCAGCCCTGAGCATGTCCCGAGTCACCGCCCGCAGGTACCTGGACCACCTCACCGAGACCGGCTCCGCAGCCAAGGCGCCCCGCCACGGATCCCCCGGCCGGCCCGAGCTGGAGTACCGCTGGCACGGCCCCCGTTGAGCCAGTGACAGCAGGACAGGGCACCCGTCCCCTCCTTTCACGCCCGTCCGGACGGCGCGAACGGAGGGGACGGGTTCAGTGGTCCGATTTCCAGGAATGGGCCGAACCGCCTACTATGGCTGGGGCGTGTCCTGCGCCACAGTCACGTTGCGCAGACCCGCGCGTTCCAAACCCTCCTACCTGAGGACCTCCCATGAAGCTGTTGAAATCAATTCCCCTGCTCGGCTGGATCATCCTAGCCATCATTCTGGGCATCCTGGCGGGCCCCCTCATGCCGGCATGGCTCGGCGGAGTGTTTCTGACGTACAACTCCATCTTCTCGGGGTTCCTGGGCTTTGTTGTGCCGCTGATCATTTTGGGGCTCGTCATGCCCGCGATCGCCGAACTGGGCAAGGGTGCCGGGAAGTGGCTCGGGATCACAGCCATGATCGCGTACGGCTCCACGATCCTCGCCGGCCTGCTCGCCTACTTCGTGAGCCGGGCGTTGTTCACCTCGACGCTCTCCGGGGGCGGACTGGAAGGGTTCGGCGAAGATTCCGGATCGGGATTCACCCCGTACATCACGGTGGTGACCAGTGCCGGCGGCTCTGCCACCGAGATCGTCCTCCCGCCCGTGATCGGCGTCATGAGCGCGCTGGTGCTCGCGTTCATCCTCGGCATTGGCCTGACTGCGTTTCACAGCAAGGTGCTCTTCCGCGGGGCCGTCGAGTTCCGCACCATCATCGAGTCCGTGATTCGGCGCATCATTGTGCCGGCGCTTCCGCTGTTTATTTTCGGCATCTTCATGGATCTTTCAGCGAGCGGCGCGGCTGTCACAGTGGTCACGAAGTTCCTGCTCGTGGCCGTCGTCTCCTTTGCCTTGACGTTCGTGGTCCTGCTCGTGCAGTACTCGGTGGCCGGCGCCATGTCAGGTCAAAACCCCTTGAAGGCACTGTGGAACATGCGCGATGCCTACTTCACGGCCCTGGGCACCTCTTCATCAGCTGCGACCATCCCGGTAACCCTTGCCTCAACCAAGAAGAACGGCGTCTCCGACTCGGTGGCCGGCTTCGTGGTGCCGTTGTGTGCCACGATCCACTTGTCCGGGTCGATGGTAAAAATCACCTGCTTCTCGATCGCCGTGCTGCTGCTCACCGGCGGTGACGTCTCCTTCGGCGCCTACCTGCCGTTCATCCTGATGCTGGGCGTCATGATGATTGCCGCCCCAGGCGTTCCCGGCGGCGCGATCGCCGCGGCCGCGGGCCTGCTCGCGCAGATGCTCGGTTTCGGCGAGGTCGAAGTGGGGCTCATGTTTGCGGCGTACATCGCCCTGGACAGCTTCGGCACGGCCACGAACGTGACAGGCGACGGTGCTATCGCCGTGATCATGAACAGGCTCACCCGCGGCCACCTCGGCGCCCAGCCGCAGGACCCGTCCGATGAGATTGTGGAGGCTGGGGAGGGCAGCGAGACAACCTCGCACACCCTGCCCGTGTAGTACACCACCGAAGAACGACGGCGGCGGGCCGACTGCGTGAGCGGCGGCCCACCGCCGTGCTTGGTGCATGGCCCCTTGGCGGAAGGCCTACGCGGAATCGTCCGCGTAGCCGGGAACACCCGACTTCGCCAGCATGCGCTGAATGAGGCTGTTGGTACCCGCCCAGTCACCTTCGAGGCCCTCGACATCATCCACAAGGGATCCGGCGATCTGCACCACAGTATAGTTGGCATCTGGTTCGGCACCTTGGGCTCTCAAAGACTTGCCGAACCTGCGCTTCACCGTATCTGTGTAGATCATTTTCTCGTCGGCCACGACCATCACCTTTCCTCTGTTTCAAGTCTACGCTTCGCCACAGCCGCGTCGAGGCTTTTCTTCAATCGGGCCCAATTTCGCCGGAAACGCCGCAACAAGTCTGTGGAGTAAACCAGCAAAGTGAGTAGGGCAATTGCCTGGAACACGCTCAGGACGACCCAAGCCACTTTCCACACCGGCACCATGACAGGCACAGACGCCAAACCTGCCAGAATCAGCAAAACCCCGGCGCTGAGCATCAATGCAATCTGCAGGGGTCGTTGCACCTTGGCAACGATTTCATGTTCAGGTGTTCGGCTAATCCATGAAATGAATAGGGCAGGCCCGATGAGCAACAGGGACACGGTATTGGAGGGAATGGTGGCCCCGTTGAGGATACTTTCGGAGAAGGACCGCATCACCCATCCGAGGCAGACTGTCAAAGACACAAAAATGATGGCCATGGCAGAAAATTCATGGAGTCCCTGCCGTGCCGGTACGACCGTCACCCAAAAATGCCCCGATGAAAGCCGAGTGGAGGGCCGAAGGGACACATGACCCGCCGTGCATTGCTCACGACGGCCCCGCGCCTTGATTTCCAAACCGCCACTCTTATTGCCACCCAACAGAGTATCTTCGAGTTCCAGCCTTTCCAACACGATTCCGCTGGGCAGCAGGACTTCCACATGCAGGCTTGCCGCCCATCCGAGGTCGGGCACCTCCACTTTGAAGGTGACACGCTTGGTGAGACCTTTTTCCGTCCGCGGCGTAGCCTGGTCAACACCGTACTTCAGGATGGTCCGGGCACCCATCGAGGATGCGTCCATCTCAACCATGAAAATGAATCGGCTGCCCAAATTTTTGGCCATCGATTGGAAGGCAGCCAGTTCCATCGCTTCCTCGTCGGAGAGACGTGCACGGCCCTTGCCCGCATTGAGGAGCAACTGCCTCAGTGTCAGTTCCAAAATTCGCGTGCTGTGGCCAAAGGGGGAAGTCACCAATTTCCTGAGGACATTTTCTACGGCGGCAAACACGGCTGGCTGGCTGGCTGCGCACCCAAGGGGGAACCATGGCTGTCAAGAACTCCAAGGCGTAGTAACTGTTTACTGGAGCCTCAAGCACGCACAGCGCCTTCCCCGCTGCGTCAGCGGTTGTCAACCGTGGCAAGGGGCTCTTCGACAGGAACGCCAACGGGACCGCCACCTTGCCCCCGGGCCGAGTCAGGCGAAGCTCCTTCGGAACCGTCACGTCGAAAAGAATTTCGCTGCGTGTGCCACCTTCCTTGTCCAACCGAAAGGCATCGACTCGCCTGTGCACCCAAGTCTGCGAGGCGAGGATCAGCGATACCATTTTCTGCCCGTCAGTGGGTACCTGCGGGGGTGCTTCGCCGTGCAACACCGCACTCCCAAGTCCGGGGGTGTTCACCCCAGACGGTTCCCAACGCATTTGCTTGTTCTCGACCATGCCCCACTATCCCAGTCCAGAGCGGGAATTTCCACATCCTGCACGGCATACTTTCTTCGGGCTGCCGGGCCGCACGAATCCGCCGGCTATGGGCCCTAGCCCCGAGTGGTCAGCATGGGACGCAGGGCCTCGATGACGGCCGGGTCCTCGATGGTTGAGGGCACAGTGCAGTCATCACCATCGGCAATTTGGCGCATGGTCTTGCGTAGGATTTTCCCGGAGCGGGTCTTGGGCAGGGCATCCACCACCACGGCATTCTTGAAGTCGGCCACCGGCCCAATTTCGCGCCGCACCAGGGCCACAAGTTCGCGCTCCAGCACACCGGCATCAATGGTGACACCGGCCTTGAGCACCACGAACCCCATGGCTTTTTGACCCTTCAAGGAGTCAGCCACACCGATCACGGCGCATTCGGCAACAGCCGGGTGGGTGCCCACCACCTGCTCCATGGCGCCCGTGGAGAGCCTGTGTCCGGCCACGTTGATGATGTCGTCGGTGCGGCCCATGACAAAAACGTAGCCGTCCGCATCCCGGTAGCCGGAATCGCCCGTGGCATAGAAGCCGGGAAAGGCGCCCAGGTAGGAATCAATGTAGCGCTGGTCGTTGCCCCACAGGGTGGTGAGCGTGCCCGGCGGCAGTGGCAAGGCAAGCACAATGTTGCCTTCCTCCCCGGCGGCCACCTCCTCGCCAACGGCGTCAAGAATGCGAAGATCGTAGCCGGGCATGGGCACCGAGGGCGAGCCGGCCTTGATGGGCAGCGGACCCATCCCCTGCGGGTTGCCCACAATGGCCCACCCGGTTTCGGTCTGCCACCAGTGGTCCACCACGGGCACGCCGAGCACCCGAGAGGCCCAGTGGAAGGTGTCGGTGTCCAGCCGCTCACCGGCGGTGAACAGCGTTTGGAGGGGGCCGACGTCGTACCCCTTCAGCAGCGCAGCCTCGGGGTCCATCTTGCGGATGGCACGCAAGGCCGTGGGCGCTGTGAAGAGTGCCTTGACGCCGTGTTGCTCAATGACCCGCCAAAACGCGCCGGCGTCGGGGGTGCCCACGGGTTTGCCCTCGTACATGAGCGTGGTGGCGCCGGCCAGCAGCGGCCCGTACACAATGTAGGAGTGGCCCACCACCCAGCCCACATCCGACGCCGTCCACCACACGTCCCCGGCCCGGATGTTATACAGATTCGCCATGGTCCATAGCAGCGCGACGGCGTGTCCGCCGTTGTCGCGGACAACCCCCTTGGGCGCGCCGGTGGTTCCGGAGGTGTACAGCACGTAGAGGGGGTCGGTTGACTTGACGCTTACGGCCCCGGCGGGCTGCGCTGTGGCCATGGCCGCGTCCCAGTCAACGGCGTTGAGCCCCAGCCCGGCCGGGTCCGTGGCAAAACCCTCGCGGCGCTTGATCACCACCGGCATGTTCGCCATGCCAGCCTTCGCCAGTGCCTCATGGATGGTGGGCAGATATTCTATTTTCTTGCTTGGCTCCAAGCCACCTGATGTTGTAACAACAGCCTTCGGTGCAGCATCGCGGAGCCGCACAGCCAGTTCGCTGGCGGCAAATCCGCCAAACACCACCGAATGGATGGCACCCAGACGCGCAGTGGCCAGCATCGCGATGGCGGCCTCGGGAATCATGGGCAGGTAGATGACCACCCTGTCACCCTTGCCCACGCCGTTGGCACGGAGAACTCCTGCAAACCTGGCAACTGCCACTGTGAGCTCCCTGTACGTGTACGTTGTGATTTCCCCGCTCATGGCCGAATCATGAATCAACGCCACTTGGTCTCCGCGGCCGGCGGCAACGTGCCTGTCCAATGCGTTGTAGGAGGTGTTCATTTCCCCGTCGGGAAACCACCTGCTGATGGGGGCGTCTGCATCGCTGTGCGCACGGCTCGGCGCCGTGTCCCAGTCCACCGCAGCGGCAGCTTCCAACCAGAAACCTTCGGGATCGCCAATGCTGCGCCTGTATTCGTCGCTGTAATCCGTGCCTTGCAGTGACATGCGGTACTCCATCCACGTTGATGTGATCAGTGCCATGGTAACGCCGAAATTCTGGCAAAGACAAGTCCCAATGTATACATTTGGACAACTTTTCGGGAATGGTTGATGAAATGCTGCCAATTTGACGCAGCTTTGTATACACTGGGATGGTTGCGTCAGTGAACGAACGATCAGCCCCGAGGAGACCCATGCGAGCCAGTGAGAAGGCCTACGCCGCCTTGCGCAGTGACATCATCCACTGGCGCCTTACCCCCGGCACGGTGCTGGCCGAGGTGGAACTGTCCGAACGCCTGGGCGTCTCACGCACCCCCATTCGCGAAGCATTGGCCAAGCTCAGCGCCGAGGGCCTGACCGAACCGCAAAGCGGGCGCGGGGTTGTCGTCAGTGAAATTTCCCTGGACCACCTGGATGAACTGTTTGAACTGCGCTCCGCCCTGGAGTGCCGGGCCGCCGAACTGGCAGCCCAACGCTGCGATCCGGCCGTCTTCCACACCCTGCACCGGCAGCTTCTCAACGCCGGGGAACTCATCACCTCCGACGACCCCGCCCGGGGTGACTATTACCAGCTGGTTGGCGAGCTGGACACCGCCATTGACGCCGCCGCGGGAAACCACTACCTGACCCAGGCCCTGAAGAACCTGCGCGTCCACCTGGTCCGGGTCCGGCGCCTGGGCAAGGACAACCCCGCCCGGCTCCGCGACGCCGCCCGGGAACACGCGGGCATTGCCCTGGCCATCGCCAACGGCACTGTTGCAGTTGCCAGCGCAGCCACCACCGTCCACCTGGACAACAGCCTGCGCCATCTTCTCAGCACAGCCTCTTCTCCGCACAGCAGCATAAAAACTTCTGAACAATAATTTTCCGCCCCCGTGAAAGGAACCATCATGGTAGTTGAGCACAAAGTACGCGTATACAAGAGCGAAGAGAACCTCCCCCGGCAGGAGCAGTTGGCATTCAAAATCGCCAAGGTTGCCGCCGATCCTGTCGCCGTGACGGAGGAGGTCACCGACATGATCATCAACCGCGTCATCGACAACGCCTCGGTGGCCATCGCGTCGCTGAACCGCGGCCCCATTGTTGCCGCCCGCGCCCAGGCACTCACCCATGCACCCTCCACCGGCGGCACCGGTGCCTCAGTTTTCGGCATCACGGAGCTCGTTTCCCCCGAGTGGGCGGCGTGGGCCAACGGCGTTGCCGTGCGTGAACTGGACTACCATGACACTTTCCTGGCCGCCGACTACTCCCACCCGGGCGACAACATCCCGCCGATCCTGGCAGTCGCCCAGCACACCGGAGCGTCCGGGGCGCAGCTGCTGCGCGGCATTGCCACCGGCTACGAGATCCAGGTGGACCTGGTGAAGGCCATCTGCCTGCACGAGCACAAGATTGACCATGTGGCCCACCTGGGCCCGTCGGCCGCCGCCGGCATTGGCACGTTGTTGAACCTCGAGGTGGAGACCATCTTCCAGGCCGTAGGCCAGGGCCTGCACACCACCACAGCCACCCGCCAGTCCCGCAAGGGCGAGATCTCCACCTGGAAGGCCCACGCCCCCGCGTTTGCCGGCAAGATGGCCGTTGAAGCCGCCGACCGAGCCATGCGCGGACAAACCTCGCCCGTGCCGATTTACGAGGGCGAAGACGGTGTCATTGCCTGGATGCTGGACGGCCCCGACGCCAACTACACAGTGCCGCTGCCGGCTGACGGCGAAGCCAAGCGCGCCATCCTCGACACTTACACCAAGGAACACTCCGCCGAGTACCAGGCCCAGGCCTGGATCGACCTGGCCCGCAAGCTCCATGGCGAGCACCCCGAGGCCACCGACCCGGCCAATGTGGTCAGCGTGCTGATCCAGACCAGCCACCACACCCACTATGTAATCGGCTCCGGGGCCAACGATCCCCAAAAGTACGATCCCACGGCCTCGCGGGAAACCCTTGACCACTCCATCCCCTACATTTTCACTGTGGCACTGCAGGACGGCTCCTGGCACCACGTTGATTCCTACTCCCCCGAGCGTGCCGGCCGCCCCGACACCGTGGAGCTGTGGCACAAGGTCACCACGGAGGAGGACGCCGAATGGACCCGCCGCTACCACTCCCTGGACATTGCCGAGAAGGCGTTCGGCGGCACCGTGGTCATCACCCTCAACGACGGCACGCTCATCACCGAGTCCATCGCCGTGGCTGATGCCCACCCGCTGGGCGCCCGCCCGTTTGCCCGTGAGCAGTACATCAACAAGTTCCGCACCCTGGCTTCCGGTCTGGTGGAGGAGGCCGAAATCAACCGCTTCATCGCGGCGGCGGAGAATCTGCCCAACTTGGCCGCAGGCGAACTGGGCCAGTTGAACATTACGGCAGCTCCCGGCGTCGTGGATCTGGCCGCAGCACCCAAGGGCCTGTTCTAACATGCTGTACTCCAAGAAGACCCCCGAACAGAAGCGCCGTGACCTGCGCGCCATGCTGGTTCCTGGCGCCGCGGTGCAGTTTCCCGGCGCTTTCAACCCGCTCTCGGCCCGCCTCATCGAGGAAAAGAAGTTCGACGGCGTCTACATCTCCGGAGCGGTCCTCGCCAACGATCTGGGATTGCCGGACATCGGCATGACCACCCTGACCGAGGTGGCTGCGCGCGGCGGGCAAATCGCCAGGATGACCGATTTGCCGTGCCTGATCGACGCGGACACCGGCTTTGGCGAGCCTATGAACGTGGCCCGCACCATCCAGGAACTGGAGGGCGCGGGGCTTGCCGGCTGCCACATTGAGGACCAGTTCAACCCCAAGCGTTGCGGCCACCTGGACGGCAAGAACATGGTGGATTTGGACACGGCCGTCAAGCGTATTGCCGCCGCCGCCGACGCCCGCAGGGATCCGAACTTCCTGATCATGGCCCGGACTGACATCCGCGCCGTGGAGGGGTTGCAGGTGGCCATTGACAGGGCCAGGGCCCTCGTTGATGCGGGAGCGGATGCCATCTTCCCCGAAGCCATGACGAGCGTGGCCGAATTCGAGGCTGTTTGCAATGCCGTCAACGTGCCCGTGCTGGCGAACATGACCGAATTTGGCAAGAGTGCACTGTTCGGGCGCGACGAGCTGGCCAACGCGGG
>JBDTQM010000146.1:0-9403 GCA_039932175.1 Specibacter sp. | reverse complement strand
TTTTGGGCGTTTGGTTTTCTTGGCCATGGGGTTGCCTCCATCTTGCGGTCTTGTCACTCGGCTCGACATTCAATCCCAGCGATTCCTACCGGACGGCCCCTGAGGGACGTCAAACCCCGGATGTCTGCGGAAGTCCCGGCATCCATTGGGCCAATACATAAGTTTTTGATCATGGAACGTTTCCGCGCCCCGCCAACGATCCGCACACGACACAACTCGCTGATAACCCCTGGTACCAGTTCACAACACCCCACAAACGCCACTGGCTGGTACGGTCAACAGTGGATCCGAAAGCACGTTGGGGAGATTGATCATGACACTGGCGGTAACAGGCTTTTCCGAGGCCGACTGGGAGGGCTTGGCCCTTGAACAGCTTGCCGAGCCACTGGGCTGGCGCCCCACCCACGGCGAAGAGATCGCTCCAGGTAAGGGAGAGCGCGAGTCCTGGTCGGAGCTGCTGATTCGTCCGCGCATGCTGGCTGCGCTCCAAAAGCTCAACCCCACGGTTCCACTGCAATATGTGAAACAGGCGTTGGCGGAAATCACGTCCCCCACATCCAACGACGCCATCACCGAAAACCAGCGCATCCACGGCTATCTGGTCAACGGCTACAAGCTGGGTTACATCGATACCGACGGCACGGACGTCAACGCCACCATCCATTTACTCAGCGCGGACCCTGACCAGAACAACTGGCTCGCCGTCAACCAGGTCACCCTGGTGGGCGGGGATTACAAACGCCGCTTCGACGTCGTCCTTTATTGCAACGGCATGCCGGTGAGCGTCATTGAGCTGAAGAAAGCCGGCAGCGCACACGCCAACCTCACCGGCGCACACGCCCAGCTGCAAACATACCTGCGCGAATTCCCCATGGCCTTCCGCTTCTGCATCTTCACGCTCGCCAGCGACGGCATTCAAGCCAAGTACGGCACCCCCTTCACCCCGTTCAACCACTTCTCCCCGTGGAACGTGGACGACGACGGCGTGCCCGTCCCGCCGGGATTCACCGTAGACGGGGAGGCCGTCACCGAGATGGAAACGGCCCTGATGGGCCTGTACAACCAGGAACGGTTCTTGCAGCTACTGACCGATTTCACCGCCTTTGACGAAAATGCTGACGGGCTCAGCAAACGCATTGCCAAGCCACACCAGTACTTTGCCGTCACCAAGGCCGTGGGCAGCACCGTCCAGGCGGTGGAATCCAACGGTAAGGCCGGCGTTGTCTGGCATACGCAGGGTTCGGGCAAGTCCATGGAAATGGAGCTTTACACCAACCGCGTGATCCGCCACCCCCGGCTGAAAAACCCCACGGTGGTGGTCATCACCGACCGCAACGAACTGGACGGCCAACTGTTCGAGACGTTCCGCCAAAGCCAGCTGCTGCCCGAGCTGCCCCGGCAGATCCGGCGCCGGGCCGAGCTGCGCGACGAGCTGGGGAACCGCACCACCGGCGGCATCTATTTCACCACCTTGCAAAAGTTTGGCCGCAGCCAGGCCGAGAAGGAAGCCGGCACCGACCACCCGCTGCTCAGCAACCGGCGCAACATCATTGTGGTGGTGGACGAGGCGCACCGCAGCCACTACGACGACCTGGACGGTTACGCCCGCCACCTGCGCGATGCCCTCCCCCACGCGACCTTGATCGCGTTTACCGGCACACCCATTTCTTTTGCGGACCGCAACACCCGTGACGTCTTTGGCGACTACATCGATATTTACGACCTCAGCCGTGCCGTGGACGACGGCGCCACAGTGCCCGTCTACTTCGAGCCGCGCCTGATCAAGGTGGGCCTGGCCGGCTCCGTGACCGAGGAACAGCTGGACACGGCAGCCGATGATGTCACGGTGGGCCTGGATGTGACCGAGCGGGCGCGCATTGAGGCGAGCGTTGCCGTGGTCAATGCCGTCTACGGGGCCCCGGAGCGCATTGCCGCCCTGGCCGCGGATCTGGTGGAGCATTGGGAGGGCCGGCGGGCCGCCATGCACAAGTTCATTGAGGGGCCGGGCAAGGCCATGATTGTGGGTGGGACCCGGGAGATCTGCGCCAAGCTATACGCGGCGATAGTGGAATTGCGCCCGCACTGGCACTGTGATGAGTTGGACAAGGGCCGCATCAAGGTTGTTTATTCAGGGGACGCCACCGACGCGCCTCCTGTGTCCGAGCATGTGCGCCGCGATTCGCAAAACGCCGTGGTCAAGGCCCGCCTCAAGGACGCCGAGGACGAACTGGAACTGGTGATCGTCAAGGACATGATGCTCACCGGCTTTGACGCCCCGCCGCTGCACACCCTCTACCTGGACCGGCCCCTGAAGGGGGCCCTTCTCATGCAGACCCTGGCCCGGGTGAACCGCACCTTCAAGGGCAAGGAGGACGGGTTGTTGGTGGCGTACGCGCCACTGGCCGAGAATCTGGCCAAGGCCCTGGGTGAGTACACCAAGTCCGATCAAGCCAACAAGCCCGTGGGCAAGAACGTTGACGAGGCTGTTGCCATGACGGTGGCGGTGTTGGGGACCCTGCGCCAACTATTGGCCGGTTTCAACTGGAAGGCCGTACTGAACAAGGGCGGCCCCAAAGCGTGGATCAATGCCACCACCGGCGCCGTGTCCTACCTGCGGGATCCAACAACACCGGGGAACGCGCCGTCGGATCCGGAAACGCTTGCCTCCAAGTACCGGCGCTACAGTGGCCAGCTGTCCCGGGCGTGGGCCTTGTGTTCCGGTGCCGTAACGCTGGTGGAGCTGCGGCCCGAGGTGCAGATGTATGAGGAAATCCGGGTTTGGATGGCCAAGTTCGACGCCGCCGACCGGCAGGCCTCCGGGGAGCCCATCCCGGAGGAGATCCAGCGCCTGCTGGGTGAGCTGATCGCCGGTGCCACGGCGTCCGGGGAGGTGCTGGATATTTATGCCGCCGCTGGCATGCCCAAGCCGACGCTGGATGACCTCACCCCGGAGTTCATCGCCAGGACCAAGTCGGCCAGGAACCCGCAATTGGCCATTGAGGCCTTGCGGAAGCTGGTGGCCGAGGAGTCCGTGGCGACCACACGGAACAATATTGTGCGCCAGCGTGCCTTCTCCGAACGGATCACGGAGCTGATGAAAAAGTACACCAACCAGCAGCTCACCAGCGCGGAAGTCATTGCAGAACTCGTGGAGATGGCCAAGGAAATAGCCGCCGAGGGCAACCGCGGGCAGGCCTTCACCCCGGCATTAACCTCCGATGAGCTCGCGTATTACGATGCCATCTCAGAGAACAAATCCGCCGTGGACGTCATGGGCACGGGTGTGCTGGCGGAAATCGCCCGCCAGCTGGTGGAGGACATGCGCCGGGATATCCGCACCGATTGGACCGTCCGCGACGATGTCCGGGCAAAACTACGCTCCTCCATCAAGCGGCTCCTGGTCCGCAACGGGTATCCGCCGGACACCCAGCCCGAGGCCATCAAACTGGTCATGGAACAGATGGAGTCCATGGCCCCGAGGTTTGCCGAGGCTCGCGGATGACCGCGCTCAGCGGCACTGACAAATAGGCCAGCATTTCGTAAGCTGTTGACACGGCGGCGTTCGTCTCCGTGTCAATTCCCAGGCGGGCCGTCTTCCAGCAATTGGCGAAGCAGTGCTTGGGCGCTCCATCGCATGGATGCCACGGCCTCCTCCCGGGACAGTCCGCCAATGTCCGTCAGCCAGACCAGGGCTTCAATGCCAATGCTGCTGCGGATGGCCAGCACCAGACGGCGGAGATCGCCGGTGGCCACTGTTCCTTGCAGCGGCTCCAAGGCTTCCATGATCCACGGAATGGCCCTGCCTTGTCGCAGCGGGAGGTCATCTGCGGGCAGCGACGGATCAAGGGACAACCGCAGCATGGTGCGCTGCTGCGCCTCTGTTTCCACGATCATGGCGGTGAACCGGACAACCACGGCGTCAAGCCGTTCCGCGGGATCATCTCCGGAGTTTTCCGGCAACATGGATCTCAACGCCGTTTCTGGATGCGCCGCAGCCAGCAATTCACGCTGCCCGGGAAAATAGCGGTACGCCGTGCTTCGGGCGACCCCGGCCGCCAACGCCGCATCGTCCACGGTGGGCGCCTCCCCAGCTGCCACCATCTGACGCGCGGCATCAACCAAAGCCTTGAGCGTGCGTTGCTTCTGGCCGCTGCGGCCGAGTTGAACATAGGGGGTTGACATGGTGTTCATGATACATCAGTCTTGTTATGGGACATAAGTCCCATAAACTCGTGAGTCAACTAAAGAGGCGAGTCCCATGAGCGGGAAGAAGCACGAAGAATCATTCATTCGCCAGGCTGGCGAAGGCGAAAGGCGCTGGTTCTACGGTGGCGGCATCCACACCTGGCTGGCGAAGTCCGAGGAAACCGGCGGCGCGTCCCTGATCTACCGTGATTCCATGGAACTCGGCAAGGTGACGCCAATGCACATCCACCCGGACACCGACGAGTGCCTGTATGTGCTTTCCGGTGAGATTCTGGTGAATTTGGACGGCACTGAGCACCATGTGGATGCGGGCGGCCTCGTCATGGCACTGCGTGGCATTCCGCACGCCTTCAAGGTGCTGGCCGAGGATACCAACGTGCTGTGCTTCCAGACCCCTGGCAATGCCCAAGCCTTTTACATGGGCGCCAGTGAACCCATGGACGCGGATGACAAGGCATCTGGCGTGGTCGATTTTGACCGCATTCAAGAATCAGGCATGCGTAATGGTGGCATCGTCATCGTGGGGCCGCCCCCGTTCCACTAGCCACAGCCATGGCCAGGGCCAACTGAGTGGGGCGGGCTGGCGGCCCGCCAGTGGGGATGGCATAGACCCACGCAGAGACTGCGCCGAGTTGGGAGTTGACAATCGGCGTATGTGGATTGCTTGCGCCGCTGGTTTGTCAATGATCAATTGTCGGCCCTTGCGCCTACCATGGACTTGGAAGCAATGGCAGCCTTTTGGAGCAACCCCATGGACTACTTTTCAATCAACTCCCTGCGGGAGAACCACGCCGGGTGGTCGTTGCTCCGCGCCCAAAACGCACCCCTGGCCCTGACCTTTTTCATGACCGCGTTTACCGACCCCAACCAGCGCAATTTGGGCCGCCAGGACGTGATCGAAACGCTGGAGGATGTTCTCTTCAGCTTGCGTGATTCCCTGGGTGAGGACAAGTTTCCGCGCTCAGCGGGGGAATATCTCGATGACTGGGCCGAGCCTGGCAAAGCATGGCTGAGAAAGTTCTACGCCGACAACCGGGACGAGCCCGTCTATGACCTCACCGCCTCCACCGAAGATGTGGTTCGCTGGGTTGAAGCCCTGCGCGGGCGGGACTTTGTCCCCACCCAGTCGCGCCTGTCCAGCATCTTCAACCTCCTCAAAACACTTGTCCACGGTTCGGAAACCGATCCCGAGGCACGGCTGGGCGAACTCCAGCGCCAGCGGGATGCCATTGATGCCCAAATGGAACTGATCCGCTCCGGCACCATCCCCGTCATGACCGGCCCCGAAGCTGTGGATCACTTCCATCAGTTGACCAACCAGGCCAAGGACCTGCTCTCCGATTTCCGCGAAGTGGAGGCGAATTTTCGCAAACTTGACCGCAAGCTGCGTGAACAGATTTCCATGTGGGAAGGCGGCCAGGGCGATCTTCTGGAGTCGATTTTCTCCTCCCAGCAGGACATTAGTGGTTCACTGCAGGGCCGAACATTCCAAGGCTTTTGGGATTATCTGATGTCCCCGCAGTTGCGCTCTGAATTGCACGAATTGTTGGAGCGCGCCACCCAAATCCAGGCACTCGCCACGCAGGATGGCCTGCAATCCATCACCACAATGCAACAGGACTGGCTTCCGGCGGTGGAACAGACGCAGTCCACTGTGCGGCAACTTTCGGCCCAAATCCGCCGTCTGCTTGACGACAAGGTGTTTTTAGAAAACAAGCGCATCATGGCGTTGATCCGTAATATTGAGTCCGGCGCAGTGGCGATCCGTTCCGCCCCACCTTCTGGCGTTTTTGCCGAGCTGGCAGGTCATGACGTGCCCGTGGCTCTACCCTTTGAACGCCCTCTGTATGAGCCCAGCCGGCAGACCCCCATCAACGACTCCGTCGATGTGGCTCAGGACCACGATGTGGACACCCAAGCGCTTTTTGACCAGTTCTATGTGGACCCGCAAAAGCTGGAAGCCAACATCGATTCGGTTCTGGCCGACGCCGAACAGGCCACCTTGGCTGACATCACGGACGCTTTCCCGCTCAGCCAGGGCCTGGCCGAACTTGTTACCTATTTCCAGCTCGCCACCGAGTCAAGGTCAGCAGTCATCGACGCCGACACCTCCCAAACCCTGTCCTGGACGCTGCCTGACGGCAGCCTTCGCGAAGCCACCGTTGAAAAAATCATCTTTGTGAGGCCATCATGATTGCCGTTCCTGACACCTTCCACGAGCCGGGGGACACCCGCGAGCCGGCGTCAAGAACCCCTGACGGACTGCCCCTGGTGGTCACGAAGCTCTTTAAAGGTGTGGTCACCAGGGACGGGGATGAAAAACTGTGGCAGCGACTCACCGAGCTGTCGGCGCAGGCCCGCGATTACGTCGCGGTACTGGGCCTGGAACTGGTCCTGGATGACAGCGAGGGATATGCCTTCCTGCGATCGCACCCCGACGCTGATCCAGAGCTTCCACGGCTCATCCCCCGACGCCAGCTCACCTTCCACGTCAGCTTGCTGCTGGCACTGCTGCGCGCCCGGCTGGCCGAGTTTGATACGCAAAACAGCGAAACCCGGCTCATCATGACAGCCGATCAGATCGGTGACATGGTTTCGGTGTTCCTGCCCGAATCCAGCAACGAGGCCCGCGTGCTGGACCAGCTGGCCACCAACATCAAAAAGGTCACGGAACTGGGCTTTTTGCGCAAACTCCGCGGACAGGACCAGAGCTATGAGGTGGCCCGCATCCTCAAAGCCTATGTGGACGCCCAGTGGCTCGAAGAGTTCGACGCACGGCTCTCCGACTACCGTGCAGCACTGGAAGATGCCAAGACACCGGAAAAGTTGGCTAAAACGGCAAAGGCGGCCACAGCATGAGCACCCAAACCCAGTCAGGTCTATTCAGCCTGGATGACCTCACCGCTGACGACGCCGGCACCCGGCCAGGATTTCGACTGCACCGTTTGGAGCTGTTCAACTGGGGCACTTTCAATAAGGATGTGCGAACGTTTCGCCTGGACGGGGAGAACAGCCTGCTCACCGGGGACATCGGCTCCGGCAAGTCCACCGTGGTGGATGCCATCACCACGCTGCTATTGCCGGCGAACCGGATTGAATACAACAAGGCAGCAGGTGCGCAAAAGAAGGAACGCAGCCTCATGTCCTATGTGCGCGGCTTCCACAAAAGTGCCCGCAGCGGCATCGGGGACGCCTCCCGCCCGGTGGCGTTGCGAGGGCCTGGCACGTTTACCGTGGTGCTGGGCGTCTTTCACAATGCCTCCCTGAACAAAACCATCTCCCTGGCCATCACCCTGTGGGCCACGCAGGAGGCCGGACAGCCCACCCGTTTTTACTCCATCGCTGAGGGCGAGCAATCCATCAAGGGTGACTTTTCCGGATTTGGCCCGGACCTTGCCAAACTAAAACGGCGACTGCGCAATGACGGTGTGGCAGTTTTTGACGTCTTTGACAAATACGGCGCCGCCTTCAAACGCCACTTTGGCATCGGTTCCACCCAGGCCATGGACCTGTTTCACCGCACAGTATCCATGAAACAAGTGGAAAACATCACCCACTTTGTGCGCACCAACATGCTTGAGGAGGACGATGTTGAAACCCGCATCAAGAACTTACTCCACCACTTCGATGACCTGAAAAAAGCCCACGACTCGGTATTGCGGGCCAAGGACCAGATCCGCATGCTGGAACCCGTCAGGGACAATGCAGCCCGCCATCAGGCCCTGAGTGTGGATCACCACAATGCTCACCAGCAGCGCGAACAGCTTTCGCCATGGTTCACCTCCCAGAAGCTGCACCTGAGCCAGACGCACCTGCTGGAATTGGAGCGTGCCGCGGCCAAAGTGGCCGCGCAACAAACCGCGTTGAGCGCCGAACTGGGCAGTTTCACCCGGGAATTGGCTGATCTGCGTGATGACATTCGCACCAGCGGCGGCGGCCGGATAGCAACCATTGAAGCCGAGCTGGCCCGCATGTCCATTGAGTCGGGGGCCCAGCGGGAGCGTTATGCCACCTACTCCGACGCCGCAACCGTCCTTGGCCTGTTTGAACCCGATGACCAGGTGGTTTTTGACGCCAACGCTGCCGCGCTGCCCGGAGTGGAGAAGCATCTGGCACAAGCCAATGCCGAGCTGCAGGATCAGCGCACAGCCCTTGACCGCCAGCGTTCGGAGGCCGCGGAAGCGGCCAAGGAGCACAAGGACGAACTCAAGAGCCTACTGAACAGGCAAAACTTGCTCCCGGGCTGGCTGATAGCGCTGCGCAAAAAACTCTGTGATGGAACAGGTATCGCCGAAACGGAGTTGCCCTTTGCCGGCGAGCTGCTCAAGGTCCGCGATTCCGAGGCCGCCTGGGAGGGCGCCGCCGAGCGTACCCTGCACGGCTTTGCCCTGTCCTTGTTGGTGACTGGCGGGCACTACCCCGCCGTCAGTGACTGGGTTGATGCCAACAATCTGCGCGCGCGGTTGGTTTACCTCAAGGTGACAGAGAACCCCAGCGCGCGTCCTGCCGCCCCGGAAACACTGGCCGGAAAGATCAGCATCAAGCCTGGCACGCCGCTGCGTGAATTCCTGCTGGATGAGCTGGGCCGCCGCTTTGACCACCAGTGCTGCCAGAGCATGGGCGAATTCCGCCGCTACCCCAAGGCGCTGACCATCAACGGTCAACTCAAGAGCGGCGGCGGGCGCCATGAGAAGGACGACCGCAAGGTACTGAGCGACCGTTCAGCGTATGTGCTGGGCTGGGACAACCACGACAAAATCGCCCGTCTGCGCAGCACCCTGGAGCACGCCGAAGGCCAGGTTCGCATTGCCGCGGACGGCCTGGGCCGCGTGGACACCCAGCTGGCCAACCTGGCCCGCCAACAGCAGCTCATCGGCACCATTTCCGGCATGGCACACTATGCCGAGCTGAACTGGAAGGCCACGGCGCGCGCCATGGCCGCTCTGGCACAGGAGAAGTCCGCGCTGGAAACCTCCAGCGACATCCTGCGTGAACTCACCCTCAGGGAAGCTGCCACCACAACGCGCGTGGAGAAAGCCACCGAAAAAATGCGCACCTTGATGGAGCGGATTGGCTCGAACAAGACAGAAATCCGCACCATCACCGAGCAGATTGCCGACTGCCGCGAGTTCCTCACAGAGGCGCCCATAACGTCCGACGCCGGGCTGTTGGCTGAATTGGGCAAGCTCACCGGTGC
>JBDTQM010000145.1:0-9440 GCA_039932175.1 Specibacter sp. | reverse complement strand
TTGATGTTTACGCGGAACATCAACAGCTACTGCCGGTTCACGAGGCCGGTCCACGTGAAAGGTACGGCTCAGACCAGGGAGTCCTGCCAGGCGCCGTGCAGATCGGCGAAGCGACCGCCGTTGGCCAGCAGCTCGGCGGGGGAGCCGTCTTCCACTATTCGACCCTCATGCACCACCAAGACCCTGTCCGCACTGGCCACTGTGGACAGGCGGTGTGCAATGACCAGGGCCGTCCGCCCGCCAGCCGGTCCGCCGGACTGGCGGGAACCGTCGGAGCTAAGCAGCCTGTGCAGGCCCTCCTGCACCAGGCGCTCGGAAGGGATGTCCAGGGACGAGGTGGCCTCGTCCAGGATGAGCACGGCAGGGTTGGCCAGAAAGGCCCGGGCGAAGGAGATCAGCTGCCGCTGCCCGGCTGACACCCTTCCGCCGCGCTTGTTCACATCGGTGTCGTAGCCCTCCGGCAGCGCCCGGATGAACTCGTCGGCGCCCACGTCACGGGCGGCAGCCTCTATTTCCGCGCGGGTGGCCGACGGCCGGCCCAGGGCAATGTTGTCAGCCACCGTGCCGCTGAACAGGAAAGCTTCCTGCGTCACCATGACCACAGCGCGGCGCAGATCCGTGGTGGACAGCTCGCGCAAGTCCACGCCGTCGAGCGTCAACGACCCGGAGGTGACGTCATAGAAGCGGGCCAGCAGCTTGGCCAGGGTTGACTTGCCGGCACCCGTTGCACCCACCACGGCCACCGTCTGGCCGGCCGGGATGTGCAGGTCCATGCGGGGAAGGATGACCGGGCCGGCGCCGTAGCCAAACTCGGCATCGGTGAAGCGGATGTCACCGCGGGCCGCGGGCAACGGGACGGGATTGCGCGGCGGCCGGACGGTGGGGACTTCCTCGAGCAGCCCGGATACCTTTTCCAGGGCAGCCTGGGCCGACTGGAAGGAGTTGTAGAACATGGCCATCTGGCCCAGTGGTTGGAAGAAACGCTTCGTGGCCAGCAGCAGGGCCAGCAGTGCGCCCACTTCCAAGGCCCCGCCCAGCACGCGGAAGCCGCCAGCCAGCAGCACTGCGGCCACGGCCACGTTGCCTATCAGCACCAGTCCCGGCTGGAACACGCCGTTGAGGTTGATGGAGCGGACTGTGACCTGGCGGTACTCCTCGGCCAGCTCGTCGTAGCGCGCGGCATTGCCCTCCTCACGGCGGAAAGCCTTCACGGCCCGGATGCCTGTCATGGTCTCAATGAAGTGCACTATGAGCCCGGCGGACACCACGCGGGAGGACCGGTAGGCTGCCTGTGAACGCTTCTGGTACCACCGTGAGAGCGCGAACATGGGGATGGCGGAGGCCAGCACCAGCAGCCCCGTGACCCAGTCGAGGGTAAAGATGGACACGGCAGTGAGCGTCATGAACACCAGCCCGGAGGCGAGCGAGGAGATGCCGGAATCCAGCAGTTCCCGCAGCGCCTCCAGGTCCGAGGTTTGCCGGGAGATGATCCGCCCGGAGGTGTAGTTTTCATGGAAGTCCATGCTCAACCGCTGGGTGTGCCGGAACACCTGAATGCGCAGATCCAACAGCATCGCCTGGCTCAGCTGCGCCGTCGCCGTCAGGTACGCCGAGGTCAGGAACGAGGCCGCCAGCGCCGCCACCACGTAGGCGCCGCCCGTGAAAACCAGTGGCAGCCAGTCACGCTCGCCGGCGGTCAGCGCAGGCAGTGCGGAGTCGATCCCATACGCAATGAGCAGCGGGCCGGCCACCTTCGCAGCCTGCGAGAGAACCACCAGTGCCACGGTAATGGCGAACCTGAGCCGGACCGGACGCAGCAGGACACGCAGCAGCCGCACTGAGCGGCGTCGCACGGTGCGGCTGTCCTCCCGGCTGAGGTCCACCCTGTCTTCGCCGGCAGTGCCCCGGGCCGTGGCGGCGCCTCGTCCCTCCACCGGCGGGTTCGACGCCGGAGCGTGCGTTCGCTTCTTGCTGCGGCTCATGGTGTGGTGCCCGTTCCTGTCGTTGTGGTGTTGTGCGGGCCCGCATCCCGGCCGTCCGTCCGGCTTGCCGCCCTTCTGGCGATGGGCAGGGGACCGGTGCCGAGGTCGTCGGGCAGGTCCTCCGCCACATCGGTGTCCAGATCCCGGGGCTCCGAATCAAGGCTGGCCCGCACATGCCTGTAGTGATCGTTGCCTGCCAGTAGTTCGGCATGGGTGCCGACAGCTGCAATGCGCCCGTCCTGCAGCAGCGCCACCCTATGGGCCATGGCAACTGTTGACGGACGGTGGGCCACGATCAACGTGGTGGTTCCCTCCAACACTTCGCCCAGCCGCCGGGACACCCGTTCCTCGGTGTTCACATCCAGTGCGGACAGCGGGTCATCCAAAATCAACACGGCGGGCTTGGCGGCGATGGCGCGGGCCAGGGCAATGCGCTGGCGCTGTCCGCCGGACAGGCTCAGGCCCTCCTCCCCAATCAGCGTTTCCACACCGTGGGGGAGCGTGTAGGCGAAGCCGGCCTGGGCCACGTCCAGGGCTTGTTCCAGGACCTGGTCCGGTGACAGGCCGGGATGGTCCGCGGCCCCCAACAGAACGTTGTCACGGACCGAATTGGAGAACAATGTGGTGTCCTCGAAAGCCACGGAGACGTGGGTTCGCAGTTCCGCCAGCCGCATCCGGCGGATGTCGGTACCATCGATCAGGACGGCGCCGGAGCTGACATCGAACAGGCGCGGCACCAGGTTCAGCAGGGTGCTCTTGCCGCTTCCGGTGACACCCACCAGGGCCATGGTCTCCCCGGCCCGCAGCTCCAGGTTCACCCCGTTGAGCAGTCCGGGCGCACCCTCGGGCGTGTCGGGGAAGCGGAAGTGGACGTCGCGGAATTCCAGCGCCCCGCGCACCGCATCCAAGCTGACAGGGTTGTCCGGATCGGTGATGGTGCTGACGGCATCCATGACCTCAAAATGCCTGTCCAGGGCCGTTTTGGCGGCAAGCGTCATGGACAGCAGGGGACCGACGGATTCAACGGGCCCGGCCACCACTGCCGCCGTGGCAAAAAACGCAACGAGCGTGCCCACGTCGAGCCTGCCGTCGGAGACCAGCACGATGCCGACCACCAGTCCGGCGGCCAGGGCCAGCTCAGGCAGGAGGGTGACCACCAGCGAGAACGCGGCCAGAGACTTGGCCTTGTGGATTTCAGTGGCCTGAAGTTCCTGGGCCTGGCCGGAGAAGGAGTCGAGCGCCTCCCGGCCGCGGCCAAACGCCTTCAGCACCCGGATGCCGTGGACGGACTCCTCCACCACTGTGGCCAGGTCGCCGGCCTGGTCCTGGCTTTTTCGGCTGGCCCGCCCGTACGAGCGGCGGAAGGTGAAGCCGAAAACGACTATCGGCACGGCGGCGGCGAGGAAGATCAGGCCCAGTTCCCAGCTCATGCTGAACATCAACGCCACACCCAGGGCCACCGTCAGCCCCGTCACCACCAGCATGATCGCCCCGAATGCCATCCAGCGGCGCATGAAATTCAGGTCGCTCATGGCACGGCTCAGCAGCTGGCCGGACCCCCACCGGTCGTGGAAGTCCACCGAGAGCTGCTGCAGGTGCCGGTAAAAGCCGGTGCGCATGCGTGTTTCGACAGTTGTGGCCGGGACGATCACGAATTGCCGGCGCAGCACCATAAACCAGGCTTCCATGAGCCCCAGGACAAGGACGACGCCGGTCCCCACCCACAGTGCGCCCGTCCCCTTGCCAGGTTCCAGTGCCGTGTTGACAAGCACCCGGTACACCTGCGGGATGGTCAGGGCCACCACGCTGGCCGCCAGTGCCGTGAGCAGGCCGAAAATGAGGCGCCACATGATGGGCCTGACGTGCGGGGCCAGGCGGCCCAGCGAGGTGAACAGTGAGGTGGTGTCGTTGGTCGCCATGAGCTTTGGTGAGTGTCCCGTGCCTAGAGTATGCGTGTTCCGTCAACCCTACGCCGGTGCGCGGCCAAATCTGGTGCACCCCGGGCATTCAGCTGTCACTTTCGCTGAAGGGGAGCAGTTGTTGATGTTTTTGCGAAACATCAACAACACTCCCCGTTCGGCAGGCGTGGTGGGGGTCAGCTGCGCCTGCGCTTGCGGCGGCAGAGGCCGATGATGATCGCCAAGACAACTGCAGCGCCCACAATGGCGGGCCCGAACCGCTTGGCCAGCACCGGCAGCACGGCCGATCCCAGATCCAACTCCGGCGTGGATTCCGGCGGGGGCGGGGAAGGGTAAGTCGCTGGGGAACCGGCAGCCGCCGCACCTGACGGTTCCACGGGTTCCGGGGCCTCATCCGGCTCCGCGGGCTTGAACTCGGCGGGCCCGGCCACCGGGACCGGCTCCGCCGGCGCACCCGCCTTGCCGATCACGCACTGGACAAACTGTTCCAGCAATTTGTCCGAGATGTCCTGGATGACGCCCCGGCCAAACTGGGCCGGTTTGCCCGTGACGTTCATGTCAGTGGAAACATCCACAGTGGTCCCGTCACCGGCGGCTGCCAGTACGGCGGTGACGGTGGCTCCGGCGGTACCGTTGCCGCGTTTGTCCTTCCCCGCTGCCTGGATGACAACCGTGTGGGCGGCCTCGTCCCGGGACAGGAATTCGCCCGTGCCCGTATAAAGCATGGCGATGGGCCCCAGCTTAATCTTGACAGTGCCGGTGAAGGTGTCGCCCTCAACCGACGTCAGGGTGGCACCGGGAAAGCACGGGGCAATCTCCTCCAGCTGGTTGAAGGAATGCCAGGTGTCCGCCAATGAGCTGGGGACGGTGAAATGGTGTTTGAGTTCCATCGCTGCCTCAGGCCCCCGCCCGCTGGGTGCCGGCAGGAGGGCGCAAGCCCGCGGCCGACATGACGGCCCGCTTGGCAATGATCTGGACCAGGTGGCGCCGGTAGTCGGCGTCGCCGTTGAGGTCGCTGGCCGGTTCGGTGCCTTCGACGGCGTGCGCGCAGGCAGCGGCAATGGCAGCCTCCGTCAGGGCGCAGCCTGCGAGCGCCTGCTCGGTGCTGGTGGCGCGCAGGGGTGTGCTGGCCATGTTGGTCAGCCCCAGCCGGGCCTCGGCAATGACACCGCCCTCCACCCTGACCATGGCGGCCACGGCCACGATGGACCACTGCTGGGCCACCCGGGTGAACTTTTCATAGTGCGCACCCCAGCCGGTGTACTTGGGCACGCGGATGCTGGTGAGGATTTCGCCCTCCGCCACGGCCGTGGTGAAGTACCCCTGGAAGAAGTCGGCAGCGTCCACTGCCCGCTCCCCGCCGGGGCCTGTCACCATGAAGGTGGCATCCGTGGCCAGCACGGAGGCGGGCATGTCACCGGCGGGATCGGCGTGGACCAGGGCGCCGCCAAAGGTGCCCCGGTGTCTGACCTGGGGGTCGGCCACCGTGGCTGCCGCATGCGAGAGCAGGGGCACGTGGGCGGCAATCAGTGGATCGGTGGCCACCTGGTGGTGGGGTGTCATGGCACCAAGGGTGAGGTGGGCGCCGTCGTCCGTGATGCCGGAGAGGCCGGGAATCCTGCCCAGGTCAACGATCATGGACGGGTCTGCCAGCCGCAGCTTCATGACGGGGATCAGGCTTTGGCCCCCGGCCAGCAGCTTCACATCGGCCCCGGACGAATCGGCGGCGGCCAACAGGCCCAGCGCCTCCTCCAGCGTGGTGGGGGCGGCGTAATCAAAGGCGCTCGGAATCATTGCACTCCTCCGGTTGTCTTGGCTTCCTGCAGGGCATGCCACACACGCGAGGGCGTGCACGGCATCTTGATGTCCTTCACGCCCAGGTGCCGGACCGCGTCCAGCACCCCGTTGACGATGGCGGGGGTGGAGGCGATGGTGCCTGCCTCGCCCACCCCCTTGGCCCCCAGCTGGTTGCTGGTGGCAGGCGTTTCGGTCCGGGCCGTGGTGTAGTGCGGCAGGTCCGGGGCGCCGGGGACCAGATAGTCCACGAACGATCCCGTGACAAGTGTCCCGGCGTCGTCGTAGACCGCCTCCTCATACAGCGCCTGGGCGATGCCCTGCGCCAGGCCGCCGTGCACCTGCCCCTCCACGATCATGGGGTTGACCACAACCCCAATGTCATCCACGCACACGTACTTGCGCACAGTGACCTGCCCGGTTTCCATGTCCACCTCCATGGCCGCAAGGTGCGTGCCGTGCGGGAAGGAGAAGTTGGCCGGATCAAAGGTGGCGTCCGAGTCCAGATTGGGTTCCACCCCATCTGGCATGTTGTGGGCGGAGAACGCGGCGAAGGCAATCTCGCCCAAGGCCGTGGACTGGCGGGTGCCCTTGACGGTGAAGGAGCCGTTGGCGAATTCCAGGTCGGCTTCGCTGGCCTCCATCATGTGCGCGGCGATGACCTTGGCCTTTTCAATGACCTTGTCCGCGGCGGCCAGCACGGCCATGCCGCCCACCGTCAGGGAACGGGAGCCGTACGTGTCCAGGCCGCGCTGGGCCACCTGTGTGTCGCCGTGCAGCACCTCGACGTTCTCAAACGGCACGCCCAGCCTGTCAGCCACGAGCTGGCTCCACGCCGTTTCGTGGCCCTGGCCGTGGGCAGAGGTGCCCGTCACCACCTCAACATGGCCGGTGGGCAGCACCCGGACCTGTGCGTGTTCCCAGCCGCCGGCGGCGTAGCGCAGCGCACCCAGCACCCTTGATGGCGCCAGCCCGCACATCTCGGTAAATGTGGAGATGCCGATGCCCAGCTGAACCGGGTCGTTGCTGTCCCGGCGGCGCTGTTGCTCGGCCCGCAGCCCCGCGTAGTCGAAGAGCTCCACAGCCTTGGCCGTGGCGGCCTCATAATTGCCGGAGTCGTACTCCATCCCGGACACCGTGGCGAACGGAAACTCGGAGTGCTTGATCCAGTTCTTCTCCCGCAGTTCCAGCGGCTCCATGTTCAGCTCGACGGCGAGCTCGTCCATCATCCGCTCAATGGCAAAGGTGGCCTCAGGCCGGCCGGCCCCGCGGTACGCATCGGTCCACGCCTTGTTGGTGAACACGTTGTTGCACTCAAACCTGTAGGCCGGGAACTTGTAGATGGAGTTGTACATGAACGCGCCCAGGATGGGGATGCCCGAGGTGATCAGCCCCAGGTACGCGCCCATGTCCGCAATCAGGTTCACATCCAGGCCCGTGACTATCCCGTCCCTTGTGGCGGAGAGCTTGAGCCGCTGCACCTGGGCCCGGCCGTGGTGCCCCGCCTGGAGGGATTCACTGCGGGTTTCAGTGAACTTGCACGGCTTGCCCATGCGCCGGGCAGCCACCATGGTGATGACCTCCTCCGGTGTCACCTGCAGCTTGCCGCCAAAACCGCCGCCCACATCGGGGGCTATCACGCGGATCTTGCTTTCCGGGATGCCCAGCGTCAACGCCAGCATGACGCGCAGAATGTGCGGGATCTGGGTGGAGGTCCACATGGTGATCTGCTCACCCGTGGGGTCAACCACTGTGGACCGGGGCTCCATGAAGGCCGGAATGAGCCGCTGCTGATAGAACGTACGTTCGATCAGCACTTCGGCATTCGCCAAGGCATCCTTCACTGCGGTGCCCGTGCCGGCTTCCGCCGAGTCATACACCCAGGTCGCGGACGTATTTGACGCCAAGGTGGTGTGCGCCAGGACCTTGTCGGCGAACGCCTCCTCGAGGTCCAGGACCATGGGCAGCTCGTCGTAGTCCACATCAACAAGTTCGACGGCGTCGCGCGCGGCCGCCGCGCTGCGGGCAATGACCACGGCCACGATTTCCCCGGAAAAGGCCACCTCTTCGACGGCAACGGCCGGGTGCCCGGGAGCCTTCTGGTCAGCTGTCACGGGCCAGGCGTTGGGCAGGCTGCCTTGTTCCCCGGCAATGTCGGCCCCGGTCAGCACGTCAAAGACGCCGGGGGAGGCCTTGGCCGCCGAGGCGTCAATGGCAGTGATCCTGGCGTGGGCGTAGGGGCTGCGGACCATGGCCAGGTGCAGCATGCCCGGGAGCACCATGTTGTCGGTGTACCGGGAGCGGCCGGTGACCAGCCGGCCGTCCTCCTTGCGCAGCCGGGACCTGCCGACTTCGGGGCGCTTGGATTCGGCCTGGCCCGTTTCGGCGGTGGCGGTCATGACACACCCGCCGTCGTTGAGGCGCTGGTTGAGTCATCGGCCAGGTTCCCGGCCACGGAAACCCCGGAGTCGCCGTACTCCACGCCGTCGGCCACGCTCTTCACGGCCGCCACAATGTTCTGGTAGCCAGTGCACCGGCACAGGTTCCCCTCCAGGCCCTCCCTGATCTCCGTCTCGGTGGGGTGCGGGTTCTCCTTGAGCAGCGACGCCGACTGCATGATCATGCCGGGGGTGCAGAAGCCGCACTGCAGCGCGTGGCACTGGTGGAACGCCTCCTGAAGCGGGGCCAGCTTGCCGTTCTGCGCCATGCCCTCAATGGTGGTTACCTGGTGCCCGTCGGCCTGCACGGCAAACATGGTGCACGATTTCACGCTGACGCCGTCAAGGTGGACAGTGCAGGCGCCGCAGTTGGTGGTGTCGCAGCCAATCAGGGTGCCGGTCTTGCCCAGCCGCTCGCGAAGGTACTGGACCAGCAGAAGTCTGGGTTCGACGTCGTCCGAGTAGGTGACGCCGTCAACGTCGACGGTGATGGATGTGGAACTCGCCATTGAGATCTCCTAAGTCCTGTGGAGATCAAGCGGCAGCCCGACTCCAGCCCGTGATGTGCAACACGCTACATCATGGCTTGGCGGATAGTTAGGGCAGCATCGGGGCTTTCCGCATGAGAGCCTCACACCGGCGCTTTAATCCTCATTTGCGGCGTCCGCCACGGGTATGTGGTGGATTCGGGCATCCATCCGGCTCAGCCGGACGCCCTGACCGCCCCAGCGCAGCGCAATGATCTCCGCCGCAATGGAGACGGCCGTTTCCTCCGGGGTGCGCGAGCCCAGGTCCAGGCCGATGGGGCTGGACAGCCCGGCCAGCTCACTCCCGGTGAGGCCAGCCTCCCGCAGCCGCCCCATCCTGTCGGTGTGGGTTTTGCGCGACCCCATCGCCCCCACGTAGGCAACGTTGTGGCGCAGCGCCACCTCCAGGAGCGGTACGTCAAACTTCGGGTCGTGGGTCAGTACACAGATCACCGTCCGCGGATCGACCAGGCCGGCGTCGATCTGTTCCTTGAGATACCTGTGCGGCCACTCGACCACCACCTCGTCGGCAACGGGGAACCGCGCCTTGGTGGCGAACACGGCGCGGGCATCGCAGACAGTCACCCGGTAGCCCAGGAAGCTGCCCTGTTTGGCCACGGCGGCGGCAAAGTCAATGGCGCCAAACACCAGCATGCGCGGCTGCGGGGCAAAACTGGCCACAAACAAGCGCATCCCATCCCCCCGGCGCTCGCCGTCCGGGCCGTACATGAGAGTGGTGTTGCGCCCGGCGGCCAGCAGGCCCAGGGCGTCGTCGCCGAC
>JBDTQM010000144.1:0-9453 GCA_039932175.1 Specibacter sp. | reverse complement strand
GTCGGGGGTGGTCCCGGCTCCGCAAGCTCCACCGTGCCCACCCCGGTTTTTGAAAACCGCTTCGCGTTTTTTGGTTGCTGTCCTTCGGATCTTACGTGTCCGCTCCGCCCCGTCTAGCCCCTCCTTCGTCGGGGCCTGCACCTGGAAAAACATGTTCCGGCGCTCCTACCTCACATATTTCCTTTGCTAAGGAAAAAGAGGGGCCAGCTAGATCGCGGGCCCCTCTTCCTGAAGTGCTATTCAGTGTTGGTGAAGGTTCGGAATCCTTCTGCCCAGTGTCATCCGCTACGGAGATAGGGGTTGGACATCGACATAGTCACCCACACATTCGTGGTCCCCTAAACATTCCTGCGAATCTGGCCGTGGGACCGGATTGAGCGTTGCCTCCTTCTTCAAGGAAGAGAGGCCTACCTTCAAAGGAAGTTTCTCGCTGCATCCTCGCGACCAATCTCCGTCTGGACCTACTACAACGAGACAGAACATTAGTGAAGAAGAGTCCTGGCTAATTGTCTGAGCAGCAAAGTAGTCGGTACCGTTCTTGCCCTGTCCGAGGTGCCGACTACTTGCCTTATCGATGTCAGTTGCAGTGACGATGGAGGGAAGGATGTCCGATTGCTTCTGGTCATGCTCAAAAAATGGAAGAGATTGAGCACTAGAACAGCTCCCCACCGACAAAGCAATAACTATTCCAAATGTCAGTGTCAATGAACTTTTTGTGAAGTTCCAGAACATTCTCCCACTCTCCAATCGTTTCGACTCAGGTTCTATATTTACAAATGATCCAAATCTGGGTTCCGCCACCACCGGCTGCTGGTAGCCAGCGACACCGCTCACTGGCATTGTATACTCGAACATGGGTATGATCAGCAGCCGCGCCGTTTGCGCCTTCCATCGTATACTTTGCGTAACCGTCAGATAATACCGTCTGTGTTCTCAAAATGACGACTGTTCCCACGTGGAAGGCTCGCCCACCAATCAACGAAGATTTATTCGATGTGCCGATATACGCTTCCTTTATCCACATACCGTCTTGGTAAATGGTATCAGCCGCCGATGATGGTGTGACAGTTAATAGAGCGAGGCTGAGCGCCAACATGATCGAACCTAAAATGTGAATAATCTTGGGCTTCATGTTCCTACCGAGAATTGACCTAAGGTTCATAAGAAATCGCCTGATCTATGATGGTAAGAGGCAGATTTCGAGATTCCTCAATTAGTTTAGTCCTACCCTCAGATGACAATTCGGGGTCAACAACGATGAGGTTCGCGGTCGGGGAATCAAGACCACGAGACTTTGCAAATGTGCTTGTTCCACGCGTCGCAGCATCCGGAACGAGGTACGTTTCATAACTGGTCGACGGGTTACCGATGCGCAACCCTAGCCCGCCCTCCATGAAGAGGTCGGGCGTCGTGCATGTGCTCCCCGCAGTCCAGTCCGAACCTGAGATGTACACGATTACGCAAAGTTGATTCTTCTTATTCAAAGCGACGTATGTGCTAGCCTTCTCAGCACTCGCGACCAAACGTAGTGTCTCTGGTTGGAGTCCACCGTCACCGAGCTCGGAACTCGGAACGTCAGCAGGAAGTTGTGCCATTTTGGCACCGACGGAATCGAGAACACGCAAATCGTAGTTGGCATCGGATTTGGCCACAGACAAATCTGTGGCTGCGGTGAACTCTCTCGGGTCACCCGCGTTCGCCGTAGTGCTTCCAGCTATTGCGACTACTGTCCCTGCGGCCAAAATCGTGGTCCAGACCAGGAATTTTTTCTTGAAAATATTCATTAGTAGTTCCCCCTTATCCTTAAATATGAGCGCTTTCATAGGTCGGAGCAGATTAAGTTCTTCGTAGGTCGGAGCAGATCATGTCACGGGGAGTTGGTGCAGTACCTCCCCCTGTCCACCAGCACTTACTTACCCCGCTAAATGTTGTGCCATGAATCATCGTGATTGGTCCTGCTCCCCCGGTAGTGCCCGTGTCAACCACAGCGCCGAATACGCTGTATGTTCTGACGTAAATGAAAGCCTTGGTACCGACGAGCAGCTGTACTTTTCCACCCACAATGGTTCCGACATAGCCAGACTTCACGCTTGACGGTGCCGTAGTCGAGTTGAAGTATGTAAACCAGTTGTCAGCTGCAGTTGCAGGTGAAATCTGTGAAAGCAGAAGCCCGAAGACCACACTCAGTGTGGCAAAAATTTTTGCTGTGTTTCGTTTCCTCTGCGAGGGTCGGGCTGTCGCTGTCGCGTACAAATGAGTAAGCCCGATCTGAATAGGATCTTCTGCCAAGAGCTCATTTTCATGGCCCAATAAAGCCATAATCCTGCGGCGCAATGCTGTTAATTTTCGCTGGCTCACGATTTTCCCCAATCCGAGGCCCCAATGCCCCATGTGCCATTTGCGGCTCTTCGGTCCACATCCGATTCGATGAATTCGAATACCAAGATAGGTGGTCAATTATCGTTTAGTGAGCATCGCGGAAAACTATCCTTGAAGTCAAGCAATTGAATTGAATAGACCTGAAATAATCTTGAAATTGGTCCTTTTGTATAGAAATTCGCTAAAAACACCCAATTGTACCCGCAGTAAGGTATTATGCAGCGCTGAATGCGCTGGATCTCCCCATCCAGCACAGGATTTGAACACATATCTCGCTCAAAGGGGACCTCGTCAACGCCGACTATTTAGCCGGCTCTTTCTTTTTGTCTGCTGCTATGGATCCGCGGTGAGCTTCACGATTCATGATTGCTTGGTACTCGCGAGCTCGCACCAGGCTGATGGGCGTCCGCTGCGCGTCCGGCTGTTGGGGGTGGTCCCGGCTCCGCAAGCTCCGCCGTGCCCGCCCCTGTTCTTTGAAAACGCTGCGCGTTTTTTGGTTGCTGTCCTTCGGATTTTACGTGTCCGCTCCACACCCTCTAGCCCCTCCTTCGTCGGGGCCTGCACCTGGCAAAACACGTTCCGGCGCTCGTTCCTCGCTTATTTCCTGCACATGTTTTCCCAGTCTTGCCCTGCGGGTAGACCGTGCTCCGTCGGCCACAGCTACGCAAGCTTCGCCAGCAACCAAAAAACAACGGGAAAAGAGAGAGACAAGAAAGCAGCTGGCAAGGTCACACCGCTCTCTCACCCAAATCTTCGCATAAGGAGCAACACCAACATGAATGAGAAAACACAGGAGCTGGTCCAGCTGGACCCGGCCAATCTGACCGTGGATACCAACGTCCGCAAGGACGCAGGACTGACACCCTCTTTCGTTTCCAGTATCCGTGAACTCGGTGTGCTGGAACCAGTCATTGCCCACCGCAAAGCTGATGGAACGGTGCACGTGCTGATGGGACAGCGCCGCACCCTGGCCGCCGTCGAGGCGAAGCTGACCACCATCCCCGTGGTCGTCATTGACAGCCCCGACGAGGCCGGCCGCATCATCACCCAAGTAGTGGAGAACATCCAGCGCGCCGAGCTGGGCCACGCAGATCAGGCCGTGGCCTTCGAGCAGCTTTCACTGTTGGGGATGCCAGCGGCCAAGATCGCCAAGAAGATGGGCCGCACCAAGGCCGACGTTGAGCAGGGCATTGCGGCCAAGTCCACAGATGCAGGATTCAAGGCGCTTGAGGATGGCCACGACTTCGAGGTTGCGTTGATTTTCGCAGAGTTCGCGGATGACGAGGATGCTACGGAAGAGATTGAATCCGTGCTGGCCGATGAACCTACACAGCTGCACCACCTCGCCCAGCAGTTGCGTGACAAGCGCGAAGCTGAACAAGCACTGGCAGCAGAAGTCGCCGCCCACGAAGCGAAGGGTTTGGAGAATGTCGGAGAACTCGGGTACTGCGATGATGCGGAAATGGCGCGAGTCAGTTACTTGTTGAAGGGCGACGGAACGGACGCCACCGACGAGGACGCCAACGCGTTCGGCGTCCGCCGCGCCTACCACGGCGGCACCATCGTCTTGGTCGTGAAGGGGTGGAAGGCACTCGGTTACACAGAGAAGTACGGCACCAGTTCCACCGCCGCCAAGGGGCCCATGAGTGAGGAGCAGAAGGAAGAACGCCGAACACTTATTGCCAACAACAAGGCCATGGAATCGGCCACCAGTGTCCGCCGCGAATGGGTGAAGAACCTTCTGGCACGCAAGAGCGCCCCGAAAGGGTGGCAGTACTTTTCGGTGCTGTCCATGACGAGCTTCTACGACATTGGACGAAGCTACGAGGGCGAACTTGCAGCCGACATGATCAGCGTCAAGGCAGAGAATGAAAACACCGGTTGGGGCTATGACCCATTCAAAGACCACGTGGCCACCCACGCCACGCGCCCCGAGTTCGCGCTGCTGGCCATGGTCATGGCCAGCTTCGAAAAGCAGATGCCCAAGGACGTATGGCGCAACCCGAGCAGGGAAGCAACGTTCTACCTCGGCAAGCTGATCGAATGGGGATACACCCCCAGCGAAGTAGAAAAGCTATTGATCGAGGAGTAAGAAAAGAACACAAGAAAAAGCGCGGAACCTAGATACACGAATTATCTAGGTGCCGCGCTTTTCTTCTGCCCTATTTTAGCAGTTGCACAGGTGCCGGACCAATCGTTGGTGGCGGATTTTGCCAGCGCGCCGGTGCCGGTGACGCCACAGTTGAGAGGCTATGTAGCGGTTGTGTTTGTGGTGCCGTCACCGGCACCGGTTCCCGACTGCTGCTGTCGCCGGCGAAGAGAAGGGGGAGCGGTAGGAGAGGGAAAAGTTTGGCCGACTTCGTCGGCCCTTATTGGGTGGGTGCGTGGTGGGGTGTGTTGGCCCCGTATCCACAGGTGGACAGCAAAAGATTCTTCTCCTTCGGTCTTTTCCTGCCCACAGGTGGATACCGGGACCCTCAGGGACCGGCTGCACACCGCCGCCAGTGGCAGTGTGGATTAAAGGGTTATGTTGGGTGGGCCGTCGCCCGTGCACAGCCTCATAAGCGCTGGGGGAGTGGCACGTGCCGTCATGATTGAGACTTTGAGAGTGGAGAAAAGGGGGTGGGTGTTGCGGCCATGGCCGGAACACCCACCCCCTGGTTTTGTTGGTGAGTAGAAACGGAACAGAGGCCGTGCACATCCACCGGTAACACTGGTGAGTTTCCTGCCCGGGGTGAGCTGGTGGTTGTGTGCGGGTGCGCGGCAGGTTCCTGCTATCCACAGGTGTGCGGGAAAAGACCGGAGGATTAATCTTTTGCCGTGCCCCTGTGGTCAGGAGGCTAGATACTTCCCCAGACCAAAGACCAACAAGTTCTATTCCGCGGCGGCGGCAGGGGTTGATTTTTTGGGACGCCCGTTGGATTGTTTCGTTGCTGCCTCGATGCCCATTTCTTTTAGGTCTTTGGCGCTCCAGCCTTGGCGCAGGGCGGCGGCGTGGTTGAGGTTGTGTTCGCGTTCTGCAGCGTTCAACGCTGCGCGTGCTTGGGTGAGGGCTGTGCCGCTTTTGCCGGCGGCTACCACTGAAGCCACTTTCGCCTCGCGGTCCTTGGTGAGGCGGTCTTCTGCTTCCTGGGCCAGCACATTAATGTCCATAGGGGAAGCGTAGCTTTCCGGACACCACAGAGGCAAGACGAAAAGCCCAACAACACCCAGAGCAGAGCAAGTTATCTAATTTGGGTACCCAAATTACTTGAAACCCTCGTCTGTGGCGAGGGTTTGTGGCAGACTGGTGTCTGTTGTCTCCACGGTGTGGAGTCGCTGCGCTAGGCCATGGAGGGGTGGGTTGCTTGTCGGAAGCTGATGTCGGGGATGCGTCGTGGGGCAAGACCAACCGGGACGATGTTCAGGGTGGTCGCACCAAGAAGAAGACGTACCGCGTTTCGGTGGCTGAGGAAGCGGCACTGAAAGTGAAGGCGCAACGGTACGGGATTTCCGTGGCCCGTCTGGTGGTCGAGTCCGCATTGTCGAAGCAGGGGGAGTCGCACTCCGACCGGCAGGCTTTGATCCAGGAAATGGCGCAGGTGCGCACGCTGCTTTCGCGTGTCTCTTCGAACATCAATCAGATTGCCAGGCACGCGAACGCCAAGGGCGAATTTCCCCACGATGCGTCCGCCGCTGTGGCGGCTATGCGCCAACTCATGCTGCGCATTGACGACACTGTTCGGGGAGTGTCCGGGCCATGATTGGGAAGATCACGAAGGGTCACCGGATGATCGGGTTGATCCAGTATCTGGCTGGCCCAGGACGGGCGAATGAACACACCGATATACATGTGGTGTGTTCCTCGGAATTGATGGCCACCGTCAGTGACGGCATGGAACTGGACGCCGGGAACATCATGGCTTTGGGGCATGAAATGAACCACCCCAAAAAGGTCTACCACCCGGACAACCACAAGCGCGCCCAGGTCTTCCACGTCTCCCTTTCCCTGGACCCCACCCAAGGAATCAAGGACGATGATTTCTGGGACACGATGGTGCGCGAATACCTGCACGGCATGGAGATGGACGGCACGGACGGCAAGCCACCAATGCGCTGGACAGCGATACGTCACGGCGTCAGCTCAAACGGCAACGACCATGTGCACATTGCGGTGTCGATGATCCGTGAAGACGGCACCTGGTGGAATACGAACAAGGACTTCGCCAAGAGCTCAGCGACGCTGCGGGGCATGGAAAAGAAGCACGGCCTGCGCGTGCTCGCACAGGGCGTGAAAACCCAAGGATATGCCGAGGGTGAGCTGCAATCAGTGGCCCGTCGCCGTGCCATGGCCAAACACACCCGCGAAGCAAACACCACTGTCGGGATGGTGCCCTGGTCACTGCTGGACAAGACCTCCCGCGAACACCTGATTGCCGAGCAATCACGCATAGAACAACCCCGCTCCGAAATAGCTCTCAAGGTGCGAGCAGCAGGGGCCGGCTCACGCTCGGAGGCCGAATACATTCGCCGGTTGCGGGGCAACGGGTTGCTGGTTCGCCCGTACTTCGCCAAGGGTGGAACGGGCACGATGGCAGGCTACTCCGTGGCCATGCGACCCACCGAGGGAGAGCGGCCCATCTGGTATGGGGGAGGAACCCTGGCCAAGGACTTGTCCCTGCCTGCACTGCGTGCGGGCTGGCCGGTAGACAGTGCCGCCGAGGCGGTCCCGGAATGGAACGCGGCATCGAAGAATCGTGGCTTCGCCACCCCAGACAGGAGTGCCGTTTCTGGGGTGCAGCTGCGGGAGTACTTCAACGAACTCGACGCCTATGCCAAGACGCTGGCTGATGCCAATGTCAACGACCCCGCCGCCTACGCACAGATCGCCCGTCAAGGGGCCGGGTTGTTCTCCGCCTGGGCAGTCGCAGCAGGCGACGAAGGCGAGGCAAGTGCGAAGGAACTGGCGGAAGCGGCACGGCTATTCGCCCGTCACGCCGAACTCTCCGAGAAGCCCGTCCGCGCCGTCACACCACCGTCGGCGGTCTACGCCGATCTGTGTACGCATCAGGCTATTGGCCTCTCTCGCAGGGCAGGGGCAGTGGCCGTCGTCCGGGCCTGGGCGAACATGGGCACCAAGCTTGGCGGCGCGTTCGAGGCGAAGGGATGGGCGCAACGATCAGAAGTCCTCACCACTGATCTACGCCAGCGATTGGACACCGTTCACGACGCCTACCGGCTCGTCAATCCACTACCGGCACGCACAGGTGCCAAGGGGTCGGCAAAGGGTGGCACAGCAGCGCTGGAGGCTCGCCTCCGTGCAGCCGGTGTGGATGAAAAGGCCATTGCCGCCCGCATGTTTGCCGAACAACAAACCAACACCCCAGCTGGTCAACCCCCACCGGGCAGAACCCCACAGGGGCCCAGACTTATCTGCAACAATCCACGGACTAAAGACCGTGGCCCAGAGAAAGGCATACGGCCATGAACGAAGCAGACGAAATAGACGAACCCCTGGAGCAAGTCCTGCAACACGGCATGGCCATCTCCGCCCAACTCGGACGAGAAGTAGCGCGCGTCTGGCAGCTGAACATGGAACAAAAGTCTCTGATGAACAGCCGTGAAGCAGCGAGGCTGCAAATGGCGTTCGACAGTGAAAAGCAAGCCGCCGTGGCGCTGCTGGCGCCCACCCAGGAACAACAATGGTGGGATGCAGCCAACCCGCGAGAACTCATGGACGCCTACCGTGTAGCCACGGCATGGAAAGACCACGCGCCGGAAGCCGCCCACGCCGAAAAACACATCCTCACCGAAGCCAGCACCCGCTACGGCCTTGACGCCGAAAAACTCGCCCACGAGGCTGCGATCAACGACTCACCTATCCTCGACTCTGAACTGCCCAAGCTCGCCAAAGCCCAAGACTGGGCCAAAGAAACAGGCCGCACAGACATCCTCCCCAGCTTCTACCCAGAAGCCACACGGATGCGAAACATCCTCAACGACTACGAGGCGAAAGAGGCCGCAGCGAAAAGGGCAGAAGAAGCAGCCACCACCAATCGCGAACAAGGTGACGTTCAAAACCGGGAAGCCGCAGACGAGTTCGCACAGTCCAGGCAAGAGAATGACCACGCCGCAAGTGTTGACCTCGATGGCCCATCACCCGCTGACGAAGCCTGGTACCGGGATCTGTTTCTGACCGAAACACCGGAATCTCGGGAAGAGCGCACCCAGTCAACCGCGTTGAGGGAAACCGCCGAACGGCACGAAGAACAAGGCGAACGGGTCCTCGTCACCGCAGGGGCCGCTTACGATTCCGCAGAGCGTCAAGAAGCACTCGCGGACCGGATGCGTGCAGCAGGGGCACCCGAGAAGGGAATCGCCGCACGCCAGTTCGCGGAATCACAACAGAAACACCCCATCAGCCACGCCGCAGCAGGCAAAGGCAAAACCGTGAACAAGATCAAAACCAACTCACCGAACAAGTCACAGACCCAGGGCAAGCAGCACAGCCGGTGACAATGCCGCCGCCAGCCGCTCCATCACTTGCAGACGAGTGGCACCCAACAAAGAACGGAGAACTCCGGTTCGGGGAGCTGTCGTATGGGAGCGGCAAGAAAGTTTGGTGGCTCGGGCCGTGTGGTCATGAATGGGAGGCGGAATAGGCCCTTGACGAACATTGGAACAGTATCCGGCGGTAAGAGCTCGCCGATGTGTCCGGGGCCTGAGAATATGGACTAGGTTGCCGTCTGATTCGTCTTGTAAGCCATGGGTTTTGAGACACTGAGGTTATGAGACTGTCGGCGGCATAGGGTTAAGAGGCAACGTGTCATTGTTCGAACCCGGCAGAACAATTTTCAGTATTCGTCCACGCAGCAAGATGGTGTCCGCAAGGGAAATGCTGAGCGGACGCAGTCCAACAGCAACGCATCGAGGTCTCTAGGGTCTCGGCCATGCTGGCCCAGTCGTCGTGTGTGTGCTGTGCTGTCATGGACCTAGCTAAGCATGCCGGTAGTTTCCAGCCGAGCGGAAGCAGCGAGGTGACGACACGCCTCTCGACCGGGGCGGCGCAGTAGCGCGACGGCCCGGTCGAGCGAC
>JBDTQM010000143.1:0-9510 GCA_039932175.1 Specibacter sp. | reverse complement strand
ACCGCCCATGACGGAATCAAAACCGGAACGCCGTTAGCGTGAATTTCCGGGCGGATCTTCCTCAGACCCCGGGATGTCGCGCAGGCAAGCCCGGCTGAGCTCATACAGCTTCCGCCGGCTTTCATCGTTGCCTCCGAGTGACGTGAAGCTGGCAATGTGGAAGCCCGATTCCCGGTGCCGTTCCAAGCCGGCCACGAACGTCACCTCATCGAATTCCTCGAGATCCAGCGTTAGCCTTCAACAGTCTTTGTCCGTCATGTGCCCATCGTGCCTCGCCGGAGCGGCGCTTCACCCCGGATCACAAGGGGCACTGGCTCATGGCTTGCGTGCAGCCCACACCGTGCGGCTGCCGCTGACCACCAGGTCAGTCCTGTGGTCCAGGGAGTCGGGGCCGTGCGTTGCCAGCACGGTGTCCAGTGCCGTGAGATCCGCTGGGTCGGCCACGCCGGCCAGTGCCGTCCGGATGCGCTCCAGGAACAGGCGGGCGTAACGGGCGGTGAGGTCCGGCGTCGAACTGGCAACTGTTGTGATGCTCCATTGTTCGATGACATCGAATCCGGAACGCGCCAGCCCGGCCTTCCAGTCGGGGTGCTGATTCCAGTGCTGTTGGGCCAGGGCAACATGCAGCCTGGACTCCATCCCCGACAGTTCGGAGCCGCCCGGAAGGAAGCGGGGCAGGCTGTCCATCTCGATGACCATCAGCAGGCCGCCCGCCGTGAGATTGGCGAACATGTCACGCATGGTCCGCTCGGGGTCGGCAAGTTCGTGCAGCGAGGAGGAGGCCCAGATGAGATCGGCAGCCGCCACCGCGGGCCAGGCCGCATCAAGGTCGGCCTGAACGGTTGTCACCCGGCTGCCCAGGCCCTGCCCTCGGGCGGCCTGGCGCGTCTGCTCCAGCATGTCGGCAGACTTGTCCAGGGCAACGATGCCCGCATTCTCGAAACGCTGCGCCAGGGCAACCGTTCCCACGCCAGTGCCCGCGCCCAGGTCAATGATGGTGGCCGGAACCGTGGCGGCCAACTCGGCGGCCAACGCAGTCGCTTGCTCCAGATAAGATCCCAGGATCCGGGAGTCCAGGGTCAGCGTTTCCGCCAGCCCCGCACCGTGTTGGTGTCCGCCGTGGTTGTCATGTCCGTGATGGTGGTGCTCGTGTGCTGTCATGGCTTCAACACTATCGATTCCATGCGCTAATGGCATAGACTTTTGCGCATGACGCAAGAACTGGAAGTGGACAATATTATCCGACAGCGCATTCGCGGGCTTCGGCTCTCGCGGGGCTGGTCGCTGGAGAACCTTGCGGCCCGCTGCGGGCTCAGCCCCTCAACCCTGAGCCGCCTCGAAACCGGGCACAGGAGGATCGCGCTGGACCAGCTGGTTCCCCTCGCCCGGGCGCTGGGCACCACACTTGATGCACTGGTTGAATCCGGCAGTGATGAGGATGTGGTGATTCGTCCGGCGCCGGGGCATTCCCAGGGGCTGACCACCTGGATCCTCTCGAGCGAGGACGGCATCCTTGGCAAGACGGTGGCGAAAATGCGGATCACCCAGGAACGGCCCAGTGGCCCGGATCAGCGCGGTGTACATGCCGGCCGCGACTGGTTCACTGTGCTCTCAGGCATTGCCAGGCTGGAGCTGGGGGAGCGGACAATCCTGGTTCACCCAGGCGAGGTGGCCGAGTTCTCCACCATGGTCCCGCATGTCATTGCCGCCCATGAGGGCCCGGTGGAGATCCTTAGTATTCTCAACCACGACGGCGGAAAGGCCCACCTTCACGACTCGGACCACGCCTCCGGCCACGAGCATCGCTGAGGTTCGGTTGGCGCGGTTGCCGGCGGGCGGCGGGCGGCGCCCCTCCCGGTGCCTGCTACTTCGGTGGAATCGGCCTGCCCCAGGGGTAGTCCACCCAAGGTCCCTGTCCCATGGGTGGGCAGGCGGCTTCTGCACCTGTCCGCACCACGTGGGCGTCGGCGGGATACTGCCCGCTCTTGAGGGCAGTGCCGACTTGTACGCCATATATTTCGCGCCCGTCGGCGTAGCGGGCGTCGAAGCTGAATCCCCGGAAGGGTATCTTCAGCCACTTTGACACACGCGTGACGGCAGTGGCGCGGAGTGCAGTGGGGGTTTCAGGTTCCATGCTGGCAATCCTTTCATGGAACGAAACGGCCGGCGCGGTCCGATGGCAGCGCCGCGGCCAAGTAAACTACACGCGGATGAACATGTTCAGGATGTAGAACACAAAGCTCAGGGATCCCACGATGATGCCGGCAATCGCCAGGCCCCGCCCCCGGGCTGCCCCGGTGCGGATTTCACGCAGCGCCCTTACACAGAAAAAGACGGCAACGATGGCCGCGAAGCCAAAGAAAAACATGCTGATGCAGGCAATAACAAAGCCGGAGATGGCTTGCTTGCTGAACACCGGGCGCAATGGCTTGTTGCGGTCACCATTGCCCAAGGGCGGGTAGGGGTTCCGCTGGTTGTAGTTCCCGTGCGGCGTGCCTGAGGGGGACTGTTGGCTCATGTTTTTGCCTTTCGAGGCGGGCGGTGACGCTTCCGGGTCCCTGATGTCCCCGGCGTTGACCTCCAAGTGTGCCGCAATGGACCTGAATGTGATGGGCGGACACGAACCCCTTGACGTAAATGATCTGTGTGGAATATGAACTTTAAGACAACGTATGGGTAGATCTTTGGAGGCAGTCATGGAAATTGGCGCATCCAGCTTTGGCGACACGCCGCTCAACCCGGATGGAACATCGCGCACAACAGCTGAGGGAATCCAGAACGTCTGTGATGCCGTAGTCCACCCCGACAATGCCGGACTGGACTACTTTGGCGTGGGGGAGCACCACTCGGTGACCATGCCGGCGTCGTCGCCCGGGGCCATGCTGGCGGCTGCCGCGGCAGCGAGCAAAAACATCAAGCCGGGCAGCGCCGCCAGCATCATCAGCACCGACGATCCCGTGCGCGTTTTCCAGCGGTTGGACACCGCCGATGCCATTTCCGGTCGTCGACGCATTGAGATCACTGCCGGTTGCGGCTCCTCCTTGGAGACCTTCCCGCTGTTTGGCTTCGATCTGCACGACTATGACGAGTTTTACTTCGAGAAGCTTGATTTGCTCGTGAGCATCAACAACTCCGGCGACGAAAATGTCAGCTGGGAGGGCACCGTCCGGCCCAACATTGGCAGCCGGGCTGTGGTGGCCCGCCCCGTGCAGGGGAAACTGCCGCTGTGGGTTGCAACCGACGGCAGCCCGGCGTCGGACGCCCGCGCCGGAATCCTGGGCCCGCCCATCTCCTGCGGCATCATTGGCGGGGCCCCGCACCGCTTTGCCCCGCTGGCCGGGCTGTACAGGAAGTCCGCCGAGCAGGCCGGGCATTCCGGTGGTGACATCAAAATATCAGTGGCCGCACTTGGCCCGGTGGCCCCCGCCAAGAAGGAGGCGCTGGAGCGTATCTACCAGGGCTGGCACAACGTGAACGTGGAAATGGAGCGCCTGCCACACTTTCTGCAGACGGACATTGGCGGGCTGCCGCACGAGCACCTGCTGGAATCCATCACCGTGCCGGCCACGGAGGTCAAGCCGCGCGTGGAGAGCCTGCTGGCCAAGAAGTAAGGCTTCAGGGAAGTTCGACGACGGTCCGCACCATTTCGCCGCCCGTCGGGTCTGGAAGCATTGCCCCGGCGGGTGCATGATGGAAGGAGGTGAACGTCAACCAGAAAATCCCTGGGCCGGTTTGCCTGCCGGCCACGCAGCCGGCAACGAAGTAAGGAATTGATGGGTCATGGACATGATGGGACTGGCTTTGGCAATTGGCGTCATTGTTGTTGTGACGGTGATACTGGGTTTCATGGCTACGCATGGGACCAACAAGAAGCACTACGGCTGAAACGCCCTCCTTGATGGGCAGGATCAAATGATGCCGGGGTTGGGGTCCGTCCATTTCGGGAATGACTGAAGTATCCAGAAGAGGAGGAACAGTCCCAGCGCCACCAGCTCACACACGAGTATCACCGGTATGGTGAACGAATCGACGTTTCCGTTGACGATCACGGAGGCCACTACGGCAATGTCGATCACAAATCCGGCAGCAATAATCAAATACATGGTGCGGAATGACTTGCTCGGCAGCTTCCCAGGTTCCTTGGATTTTGACCTGTCCACGCCCGGGAACACGACGACTACCGCGGCGGCGCTGATCATGAGAAAAAATCCGGCGGCTGCAACAACATGCCCAAGGTTCAGCAGGAGTTCCGGCTCCCGCTGCCACAGCCAGATGACGGCGGCCAGAACGCCAGCTGCTGCCACGAGGGAACCAGCCACGGAACGTATGTCCACTGCCTTGGTCCGCGAGAGAATCAGAATCACCACGACAACCACCGTTCCCACAATGACAAACGTGTAGATACCATTGGCGACGTCAGCGTGGAATGCCTGCGGAACGCACAATCGGCCCGGTGGGCAGCCCGCATCCAAGCCAGGCACTGTTTTGTTCCCAATGGGGGTCGGCAATATGGCTATCAAGGGAGCCAGAAGCCCGGCCGTGTCCAGCAGCACACGCTGGAATCCACGTCCGGAGATGGTCAACAGGCCCAGTGCGGCGGCCATGAGGGCCCCCACGAACATGGTTCGGGCAGGCGTGTAGTAGTAGGCGCTGATGGATGACAAAACCCCAACACTCTGCGCAGCCACACCCACGGACACCATGACCACGATGACGACGCATCCGATGCCGATGCGCAAATTCCGGTATGTTCGAAGCAGTGAATTGGGGCTGCTGCCCGGCAATTCCGTTGTGTCGATCATTTTCGCTCCTGTCCGTTACCTCATGGATGTCTGGGCGCAACGGCCAGGCGCGCCGCAGCCCGCTGGGCTGAATCTCATTGGAACTCCCAACGATTAAATATCGAGGAAATGCACCGACTACCGTGATCGTAGCCCCAAAAAAAATTCACGGGTAGTAGCCAAAAGAATTCAGTGCGCAGGCTTCGAGAGCCAATTGTTGGCGTGTTCGGCTGCTTCCCGCTGCGGCGCTCCAAGTGTCTTTCCTCATAGGGCCGTCCACATGGTGGATGGGCCTTGCGATTTAGCCATAGAATTGCTCGGTGTCAGATCTTCAACCCGTTACAGTTTCCATTGCCCGCACCGTTCAGCCCGGGTATCACCGCCAATTTGCCGCGTGGGCGCACGCCGGCCAGGAGCTGGCGCGCGAGTGGCCCGGATACCTTGGTTCCGGCTGGGTGCGGACAGGGCCGGACTCGGATGAATGGCACGTCATGTACAGGTTCTCCGATATCGTTTCGCTGCGCGCCTGGGACGATTCGCACGAGCGCCGCTGGTGGATTGACAGCGTCGGGGGGCTGATGCAAATCACCAGGGTGGAGCACCGAACAGGCATCGAGGGCTGGTTCGATCAGCCCGGGGATGTCTCCATCAGCGTCCCCGAAAACGTGGTGCCGCCCCGGTGGAAGCAGGCCGTGAGCATCTTCCTGCCGTTCTTCCCGCTGAGCCTGCTGGCAAATTTCCTGCTGCACCCATACACGGGCCACTGGCCGCTGCCATTGGCTGTGCTGCTCAACGTCTGTCTTTTGACGCCCACCATGACGTACTTCCTTCTGCCTCTGAGCACCCGGTTGCTGCGGCCGTGGCTGCACGCACCGCGCAAAGCCCGGGATTCAACAAAGCCCTCAACCAACACCTAAATGGGGCAGCGTGGGGGCTGGCGTGGCGCATGACCCAAGGCCACTTTGCCCATGCGCACCACTGGTGGCCACTGTGGCGCCAGTGACCAAGCTGCGCCACGCTGGCTGCCAGCCTCTGAAGCCGGCCACCAGCTGAAGCGTGCCGACGGGCTTAGTGTTGGGGTCCATGGTTCTCGGCGCGGGGGAGCCACTGTGCCAAGGCCGTCAGAATGACGTTGAGCCCGATCTCGAATTCGTCACCAAAGTCGTAGCCGGGTTTGAGCACATGCTCGGTGGCAATCTCCACAAGGTGGGGGTATTCACCGGAAGAAAAAAGCTCCACGATGGGGGCGGTTATCTCCGAGGCCGTATCCGGACCATTAAAGGGCAGGGCAGCCTCCTGGAGCGCAAATCCGTAAATGTAGCTGTCCAGCAATGCATAGGCATGGGCCGTGAGCGCCACGGAAAACCCCGCCTGGCGCAGCACGCCAAGGGTCGCATCATGATGGCGCAGTGTCGCAGTCCCAGGTGATGTCCGGGATTCCAGCAGCCCGATGGCCCAAGGATGGCGGCGCAATGCTTGGCGCATGGCGATGCCCCTGGCCCGCATCTCCGCCTGCCAGTGGCCGTCGATGGAGGGCAACTCAATCTCACTGAAGACCATGTCAACGATGGCGTCCAGAATCACGCCCTTGTTGGCCACGTAGTAATACAGCGACATTGGCTTGACGCCCAGGGCGAGGGCGAGTGAGCGCATTGTCAGCGCCCCTATGCCCTCCACGTCGGCAATTTCGACGGCGCAGCGCAGCACTCGTTCTCGGCTGAGCGGGGTGCGCTCCTGGGTCCCCTCAGTAATTTCTGCTGCCTTCATGAACCCAGACTATCCCATTTTCGTACACTGTACGATACACTGACTTACTAAGTAAGGTTGTATTTGCGTGGCATCCATTCCGTGCTCAAGATTCAGCAGACTCTGTTCCATGAAAGGACCCTGACATGTCCACCCAGGAGACCAGGTTGGGCAATTTTGCGCCAGCCCCGACCATTCGTTCCGTACGCACGGCCAGCGTGGTGGCCGGTGTTGGGCTGGCCATGATGGCCCTATTGTCTGCTTTCGCAGTCTTTGGCGCGCTCGGGGGAATTGGCTCCGCGGGCGACACATCAAGAGTCGCCCAAGCCATCACCGATTCCGAGTCCCTGTTCCGGTGGGGAATCCTTGCCTTGATCCTGGTCGCGGTGCTGGACGTCATCGTGGCGGCCGGGCTCCTTGAAGTTTTCGCGCCTGTGAGCCGGAAGGTGTCGACGCTGGCGGCGTATTTCAGGGTCGCCTACGCCGGGGTCTTCCTGGTGGCGATCAGCCAGCTGCCCGGAATGCTGGCAGATGCAGGAGGATCGGCGTCGGTCGAACAACGAGTCCAAACCTTTGATGATCTCTGGCATGTGGGACTGGTCTTCTTCGGTGTTCATCTGGTGCTGATCGGCTGGCTGGCCTACCGCTCCGGCTGGGTGGCCACGATTTTTGGCGTTCTGCTCGTGGTGTCAGGTCTGGGATACCTGGCCGACACCGTGGGCACCGTGCTGGTTCCTGGCTACTCGCCGGTGATAGCCCAGTTCACCTTTGTGGGGGAAGTTGCACTGATCTTCTGGCTGCTGGTCAAGGGCCGCTGCCTGGCCAGCCTGGAAGGGACGACGGCGGCAGCCAAGCCCCCATCCACGGCGAGGTAGCCGGTTGGTGTCGAGAACCACATGCGCCGCATGCAGGTTTCGGCGCCAACCGGCTACCTCGCCGGAGGGGGTAGAAGGATTCACGGGGGTGGGGATTGCCGGCCGGCCGTGGAGCGGTGACGCGCCCGTAACGTGGGTGGGTGTGCACTGAGGGTGCGGGATCGAGGCATGCCTGCGGGAGCCGTCGGATCCATGATTATTTGTTCAATTCTTCGCAGATAAGGAACACATTATGAACCGGGAATACTTCGCGCGGGGGCAGCGGAAGACGGTGGAACCGATTGAAAACGTCGTCGCGATCAAGGTGGCCACCACGGAGCAGGGTCTCAATGCCACGGAAGCCGGAAGTTTCGGGACCGAGGCCGCCGCGGGGCAGCTGGGGCTGTCGGAGGACAGTTTGGCGGCTTTCGGTGCCGCGCATTGGGTGTTTGTGGAGCCATCATCGGACACGTCCCACTCGCTTGCGGCACTGGACGATTTTGCTGCGGCGGACGACGCCGGAGCCCTGGTCAAGCGCGAAAACGGGCGTTTCGGGATTGTCACCAAGCGCCTGAATGTGCAGCTCGGCGAGGAATACTCCGAGAAAGAAGCCCAGGCAATCCTGGCTGAACGCGGCCTGACGCTGTTGACGCGGCTGACGTTTGCGTCAAATCTTTTCGAGGTGGACACCACTGTCCACGAGGACGCGCTGGCGGCCTCCGTGGACTTGCACGAGGATCCACGTTTCACCCTGGCGGAGCCAAGCTTCATCGAGCATGTGCCGCCCCGCCTGACACCGTCGGATCCACGCTACGGTGAACAGTGGCAATGGCGTAATACGGGCCAAGGCGGCGGTACGCCGGGGGCCGATGTGCATGCGGAAGAGGCGTGGGACCAGACTTTGGGAGCCGGCATCAGGGTCGCCGTCATCGACAATGGCTTCAATGCCGCCCATGAAGATCTCCAGGCCGCCGTTGTGGGCGCCTCGGGCACGTTCCGGAGCGCAGGTTCGGGCCCACCAACCTTCATGCAGGGCACGGCGGCAATTCCGCCAGGCGACCATGGCACGTTCTGCGCCGGCATGGTCGGTGCACGCCACAACAACGGCAGGGGCGGGTGCGGCGCGGCACCGGAGTGTGAGCTCATGCTGGTGGCCTGCCTCGGTGATCAGGTCGGAACACAGACAACCCTGGCCCGGGCGGTCGCCTATGCCGCGGATCCATCCCGGGAAGTGGCTGGTGCCGATCCGGCCACCGGCGCCGACATTGTGGTCTCGAGCCTTGGCCCCAACGGGGCGGCCTGGGACCTCACGGTTGTCATGGACCTTGCCCTCCAATTTGCCGCCGCAAACGGCCGCGGCGGGCGCGGGCTTGCCATCTTCTGGGCTGCCAGCAACGGAAACAACGTTGACGTGATGCAGGACGAGGTAGTCTCCCACGCCGATGTCATTGCCGTGGTCCGTTCCACCAGAATGGATTTGGAGGACAACGCAGCACGCGGACCCGCGGTTGAATTGATTGCACCAGGGGTTGGCGTGGTGAGCACCACCGGTGACGGCGGCTACGGCGCCAGCACCGGCACCAGTTTCGCGGCCCCGTGTGCGGCCGGCTGCGCAGCACTTGCATTGTCCATGAACACTCATCTCACCCGTGATGAACTGCGCACCATCATGCGGGACTCCGCGGACAAGATCGGCGGGGTGGCGTATGACGCCAGCGGGCACAATGACGACTACGGTTTCGGCAGGGTCAATGCTGCCGCGGCCGTCCAGCTGGCGGCTGGTTCGGTGGACCAGGTGATGGGCAAGGACATTGCCTTGGTGCGGCAAACCCCGGGCTGGGCCACGATTCCCGTGGCCTTTTCGAATGGTTCGGGCGGTTGGGACATCACCAACGGGGCGGCCGCCACGTTCATTGGGGACTGGGCGAACACCCCAGGGGTGCGCCTTGTGACAGGTGACTTCAACGGCAACGGTCTGACAGACATTGCCCTGGTCCGGCAAACCCCGGGCTGGGCCACGATCCCTGTCGCGTTCGCCAATGGTTCCGGTGGTTGGGACATCACCAACGGGGCGGCCGCCACGTTCATTGGGGACTGGGCGAACACCCCAGGGGTGCGCCTTGTGACAG
>JBDTQM010000142.1:0-9698 GCA_039932175.1 Specibacter sp. | reverse complement strand
GAAGACCAGGTCGGCGAGGTTCTCGTTGGTGCGGCGCAGGCGGCGGGCCAGGGCCTGCAGCAACTGCATGGAGACCTCGGGGCGGTTGCGCAGCAGGTTGTTCAGGGATTCGTTCTTCAGCCCGGCGAGGCGGGTTTCGGAAACGGCCGTGGCAGTGGTGCTGCGCGGGGCCGGATCGAAGAGTGCCATTTCGCCGAAGAGCTCGCCCGGGCCGAGGATGGCAACCAGTGACTCACGACCATCGGAGGAAGTGCGTCCCAGCTTCACCTTGCCCGAAACGATGAAGTACAGCTGATCACCTTGGTCGCCTTCACGGAAGACCGAAGCGCCGCGGGACAGGTCCACCTCTGCCAGTTCGTCCGTCAAAAGGCGGAATGCCTCGTCGTCGAGCGTAGCGAAAAGGGGTGCCCGGCGTAGTACCTCGATGTCCATGAAATCTCCTTACAGTATGTAGCTAATCAGTTCTGACCTAATATTGATTGTTTCAGAACTTTTCTGTTTTTGTGACCAATTTGGCATGCAAAGCGTTCGTTGACAGCATATTGGCAGTTTGAGACGCAGGAAAGCCCGGGGATCATTCGGGTTGCCCCGGTAATATGTGCAGTTGGGACACTTTCTGTGCCTGAACGTTCATGATGACGGGCACTGCCCGCGAGGAGCTCTGCTCATAGGTGTTTGGTTTTTCCTGGCTGGATGCGGTTTTGATCCTGTGGCTGTTGTGGCAGCTGACTTATGGTCTCAAAACCGGGCTGGTAGTGGGACTGGGCGGTCTTGCCGGTTTTGTGGCAGGCGCCGTGGCAGCGTTTTTTGCTGCCCCCTTTGTCAACCAATTCGCGCCCAGCCCCGGCTGGCGAACGGTCATGGTGCTCGGTGCCACGGTGGTGTTGATAGCCACTGGCCATGCCCTGGGAATGCGCTTTGGCAGTGCCATTGGGCGGCGTGTGAAATCGGACTCCATCCGGACCGTTAACAGGCTTTTGGGTGGCGCGCTGAACGTTTTTGTCGGCGCATTGGTCCTCTCCATGCTGGCCTTTAGCGTTTCCAATCTGGGCATCCCGGCCGTGTCCAAGCAACTGAGCGACTCGAAGGTCATCTCCAGAATTGAGGCCTGGACACCGGATCCGGTCAAGGCAGCTGCCGCCCAGATTCGCTCCCTGGTGCTGGATGAGGGCATCCCTGCGCTGTTGAACCCGGCCGGACCCAATGTCCAGGTTGCGGCACCCAACGCCGACACCAATACGGCTGCCTGGAATAATGCGGCCAAATCAGTCATGAAGATTTCCGGCACAGCATTCCAGTGTGGGCAAAACCAGACAGGTACCGGTTTTGTGGTGTCTCCGGGCAGGGTTGTGACCAACGCGCATGTGGTTGCCGGCGTCGATAGGCCGGTTGTGCAAACCCAGAACCAGGGCGTTCTGCCTGCCCGCGTGGTGTTCTTTGACCCCGTAAAGGATTTGGCGATCCTCGCCGTGGACTCGCTGGAAGCCGCGCCGCTGCCCACCGCGGCGACGGCCCGCAACAACACTGCTGCGGCTTTTGCGGGCTACCCGCTGGGCGGGCCCTTGCAAGTGCGCCCGGCCACGGTGCTGTCATCCGGGCCCATGATGGTCCCGGATATCACCGGCGGGCAGAAATCCCTCCTGGATGTTTACCAATTGGCCGGCAATGTCCAGTCAGGCAACTCGGGCGGGCCCTTGCTCGATGGTGACGGGCGGGTGGTGGGTGTTGTCTTTGCAAAGGCGACAACGCAGGACAGCATTGGCTTTGCCCTGACCATGGAAGAGGCGGGCCCCGTCATCTCGACCGCGCCCATGCTCGAGCGTGAAGTGTCGGCAGGGTCCTGCAAGGTCGGCTGACACCTTGATGGTCGGCGGGTTTAAGCCAGGGTTCTGTCCAGGTAGCTGACTGCCAGCTCGTAGCCGTGCACTCCGGCCCCCACAATGACTGTCCCGCACACGGCCGACAGGTACGAGTGGTGCCGGAATTCCTCGCGCTGGTGCACGTTGGAGATGTGGACCTCCACGGTGGGAAGTTCGACGGCGGCAATCGCGTCCCGGAGCGCCACCGAGGTGTGCGTGTACGCGCCGGCATTGATGATGATCCCCACGGCCGTGCCGCGGGCGGCGTGGATGGCATCAAGCAGCACGCCCTCATGGTTGGACTGCAGGGCGGTGGTGCCGAACCCGGCTGCGGTGGCCGCCTCCGTGGCGAGGCGTTCGACGTCGGCCAGCGTGGCTGAGCCGTAGATCTCCGGCTCGCGGGTGCCCAGGAGGTTCAGGTTGGGGCCGTTGAGGATCAGCAGGGTGCCGCGGTCCGGTGCAGTGGTTGAGGTCATGGGTTAATGATGCCCCACTGGCGCAGCCAGCCTTCCCCTTAAAAATCTGTGTCGCAGTTGTTACATCAAAACGGCTTGGGAAACCGATTTCCAGTGCAACAACTGCGACACAGATGGGGTGAGAGGGTTAGGCGCGCAGGGACTCTGCGATCTGGTTCATGACTGTGTTGTCAGCCAGTGTTGAGGAGTCGCCCACTGCGCGGCCCTCCGCCACATCCTTGAGTAGGCGGCGCATGATCTTCCCGGACCGGGTCTTGGGCAGCTCCGGCACCACCAGGATGGTCTTGGGCTTGGCGATGGGGCCAATTTCCTTGCCCACATGGTTGCGCAAGGTGGTGACAATGTCAGCGTCTTCCACGGCGGAACCGCGCAGGATCACGAACGCCACAACTGCCTGGCCTGTGGTCTCATCCGCTGCACCCACAACGGCTGCCTCGGCCACCGAGGGGTGGCTTACCAGGGCGGATTCAATCTCCGTGGTGGAGAGGCGGTGTCCGGAGACGTTCATGACGTCGTCAACACGGCCCAGGAGCCAAACATCGCCGTCGTCGTCCCACTTGGCGCCGTCGCCGGCAAAGTACATGCCGTCAAAGCGGGACCAGTACGTGTCCTTGTAGCGTTCGTTGTCACCCCAGATGCCGCGCAGCATGGAAGGCCACGGCTCGCGGATCACCAGGTAGCCGCCATGTCCGTGCGGCACGGAGGCGCCGAGTTCATCCACCACGTCCACGGCGATGCCGGGCATGGGAACCTGAGCGGAGCCGGGCTTGGTCGCTGTGACGCCGGGCAGCGGGGCAATCATGATGGCCCCGGTCTCGGTCTGCCACCAGGTATCCACGATGGGCGCATTGTTGCCGCCTATGACGCGGCGGTACCACATCCACGCCTCCGGGTTGATGGGCTCGCCCACCGAGCCGAGCAGGCGGATCGAGGAGAGGTCGTACTTGGCGGGGATGTCCTCGCCCCACTTCATGAACGTGCGGATGGCCGTGGGTGCCGTGTACAGGATGGAGACCTTGTACTTTTCCACGATTTCCCAGAAGCGGCCCTGGTGCGGGGAGTCCGGGGTGCCCTCGTACATGACCTGGGTGGCGCCGTTGATGAGCGGCGCGTACGTGACATAGGAGTGGCCGGTGACCCATCCGACGTCGGCCGTGCACCAGAAGACATCCGTTTCCGGGTGCAGGTCAAACACGGCGCGGTGGGTGTATGCGGTCTGGGTAAGGTAGCCGCCGGTGCTGTGCAGGATGCCCTTGGGCTTGCCGGTGGTGCCGGAGGTGTACAGGATGAATAGCGGGTGCTCGGCGGGGTGGCCCACAGCGGTGTGCTCGGCGGAGGCGGTGCCAACCGTGTCGGCCCACCATTTGTCGCGGCCCTCGACCCAGTCGACATCCTGGCCGTTGCGCTTGACCACGACGACGTTCTCCACCGAGTGCCCGGGGGCGGCCAACGCTTCATCCACGGCAGGCTTCAAGGCGCTGGGCTTGCCGCGGCGGAACGTGCCGTCGGCCGTGACAACCAACTTGGCTTCGGCGTCGTCAATGCGTGAACGCAGGGCGTCGGCCGAGAACCCGCCGAACACCACCGAGTGGATGGCGCCAATGCGGGCACAGGCCAGCAGCGTGATGACGGCTTCGGGGATCATGGGCAGGTAGACGGCCACGCGGTCACCCTTGGCCAAGCCGAGCGCCTCAAACGCGTTGGCGGCCTTCTTGACCTCTTCGGTGAGCTGGGCGTATGTGTAGGTGCGGGTATCCCCGGGTTCGCCCTCAAAGTGAATGGCCACGCGCTCGCCGTTGCCGGCCTCCACATGGCGGTCAAGGGCGTTGTAGGCGGCGTTGATTTCACCGTCTTCAAACCAAGTGGCGAACGGCGGGTTGCTCCAGTCAAGGGTCTTGGTGAACGGCTTGCTCCACGTCAGCAGTTCCCGGGCCTGCCTGCCCCAGAAGGCGGGGCGGTCAGCGTTGGCAGCTTCGTATTCGTCGGCTTTGACGGTCGAGTTGGCGGCGAATTCCGCGCTGGGCGGAAAGGCACGGCTCTCCGTGAGGAGGTTTTCCAGTGCGTCCCCGGACTCGTTTCCCGCTGTTGTGGTGACCTCAGACATCTAACATCCCTTCATTCCTTCGTAGCTGGTGCCCCGGACGTCCCCCCTCAAGCGCCAGTGCACCGCGGTTCCATGGCGGAGCCGGGTGGGTTGGGCAGATTGGGTGTCAGGGACATCGGTGTCATCCTGCTTTCACTGTATCGCCTTCCAGCTTAAAACGTGTCCGCCATCACAGGCCAATGGGGCCAGCGGGGTCATATCTGCGCCCAACTGCGGCCGGTTGCCGGGGACGCCGGACGGATGGGCAGTTCTCCCCGTGTGGCGTATTACTGTCACGTATTGCTGTGGCTCGCTAGTGTTGGCACCCTGCGGTAACTAGGCTTGGGAGTAATCGTGACAATTAGGAGTAAGACCATGACAGAGCAACAAACGCCATCTGCACCGGCCGCTGCAGGCCAGGGCGGGACTTCGACCAGCAAAACCGTTGCCGGCCCACTGACCATTCGCGACCTGGCAGTGCTGGGATCGGTTGCACTCATTTTCATCGCCTCAGTGGTGCCGATCATTGTCACCATTGCGGGAAGCTTCAACCTGTGGAATGTTGCCGGGCTGTTCTACCTTGGCGTCGGCGTCATCCTGCCTTTGGCCGTGGGCGCACTGTTCCTGGTCCGCCGGTTGAGCCCCGGGGTCAATATCCGCATTGGCTCACTCTCCATTGACCAGTTTGCTTCGGTGGTGGCCTCCTTCGCCACATTCTTCTTCTTCACAGGGACCGTGACCACCTTTGGTGTGGCCTATTTGCTGGGCCTGGTGGGTTCGGTGGTGCTGCTCACGGCAACTGTTTGCGCCCAGTGGATCCCCATGCTGGCCTCTGACTTCGCCGGCCGGGCCGAAGTACCGGCGCATGTTGCAGCCCGCAACGCCGTTGCGCCCGCCAAGCGCCCCGCGGCTCCCAAGCCTGTTGCGGCCACCCAAAACGTTGCCGGCGCCAAGGCGTCCGGCAAGGGCGCCCAGCAGTCCCAGGGCGGGGCAGCCGTTCCGGCAGCGGCAGCACACACCACGCAGCAGGCCCATGCGTGGAATGCTCCGCAGGCAGCAGCCGGACACACGGCGGCCGGCCAGATTTTCACCCCCGCCAAGGAAACCGGTGCCGCCGGCGTTGCTGCAGCAGGTGCCGCGGCCCAGACCGTGGCCGACGCCGCACCCGCAGCCACCGCGGCTGCCCACGCAGCAACCGGCACGGCCGCAGGCACCGCCGCCAACGGCGCAACAGCTGCCGGCAACACCGCCTTCCCGGCCGCCCAGACAGTGGCTAACCCGGCGGCCCGGACAACGGCACAGGCAACCACGCAGGCGGGCGCAGCCGCAGTCCCCGCCGCAGCAGGCCCGGCCGTTGACGCCGGTGTGCAGGCGGGCGCGGCGGCCGGCGTTGCCAACACCGGGGCGGGGCAGTCCACCGACGCACCCGCAACCACGTTGAACCCGCAGGTTGCCGAGCCGGCGGCTGCCACCGCCGCCCCCGTCAAGGAGAGCATCGCCGCGACGGTGAACCCCAAGGCAAGTGCTGCCCCGGTGGTGTCCGATCCCTTCTGGTTCGCCGTTGACCGCCCCCAGAACGTGATTGATGAGAAGACCCGCCAGTTTGCTTTCAAGCTGACACCCGGCTCGTGGATCCTGGCGCTGGAAGACCGCCGAAGCAGCTTCCTGGTTCAGGACAGCCATGGCAAGACAGGCATTCTGCTTGACCTGGTGGGCATCGAGCGGGCCTCGGACAGCCAGTAGCATTCCGGCAATGGTGGCACAGGAATCGGCGCTGGCGCTCAAACGGCGGGCCAGGAAAATCAACCGCGAACTGGCGCAGCTCTACCCTTATGCGCATGCGGAACTGGATTTTCGGAACCCGTTTGAGCTGCTGGTGGCCACAGTGCTGTCGGCGCAAACCACCGATGTGCGCGTCAACGCCGTAACCCCGGCGCTTTTTGCCCGGTACCCGGACCCGTTGGCGCTGGCCCAGGCGCACAGCATGGAGCTTGAAGAACTGATCAGGCCCACGGGGTTTTTCCGGGCCAAGGCGACGAACCTGCTCGCCTTGGCGACGCGCCTGGTTGATGAGTACGACGGCGTGGTGCCAGGTTCCCTTGAAGCCCTGGTCACGCTGCCGGGAGTAGGGCGGAAAACTGCCAATGTGGTGCTGGGGAATGCCTTTGGCGTTCCCGGGATCACGGTGGACACCCATTTCATGCGGCTGGCCCGGCGATTTGGCTGGACCGAGTCCACCGACCCCGTGCGGATTGAAGCCGATGTGGCGGCGTTTTTTGAACCCAGGGACTGGACAATGCTGTCCCACCGGGTGGTTTTCCACGGCAGGCGAATTTGCCACGCGCGCAAGCCCGCCTGCGGGGCCTGCCCGATTGCGCACTTGTGCCCCGCCTATGGGGACGGTGAAGTTGATCCTGCAAAGGCTGCCAAGCTTTTGAAGTACGAGCTGGCTCCCGGGCAGGAGGACTTGTTGGCCCGCATGCTCGCCGATGTGGACAAGGCGGCGCAGTACAGGCAAGAGTCCCAGCTCGCTGCCCGCTCCGTGGCAGCTTCGCTGTGAGCGCCTATGCGGATCTGGCGGTGCTGGCTGAAAAAGCGGCAGCGACGGCCGCGCTGCCCGCAGCCCTGCGGGCGGGCCGGCCAGCGCTGTGGCGACCAGCCATGGACACAGCCTCCGCCCGGCAGGCAGCCGTGCTGATGCTCTTTGGGGCATTGGACGATGTCCCTGCCACCTCAACGAAGCCGCTGGTGTCCGCCGATTTGGACATCCTGCTGATTGAACGCGCAAACACGCTGAACGACCATCCCGGCCAGGTGGCGTTTCCCGGCGGCGGGGTGGACCGGGAGGATGCCTCCATTGTCGCTGCCGCGTTGCGCGAGGCTGAGGAGGAAACCGGCCTTGACTCCGCAGGGGTTGAAGTATTGGGCGTGCTGCCCGAGGTTCCCCTGCCCGTCAGCAACTATCTGGTGACCCCCGTGGTGGGCTGGTGGGCACGGCAAACACCCGTGGCTGTTGTTGACTATGGCGAGTCGGCGCAGGTATTCCGGGTGCCTGTGCGTGATCTGCTGGATCCGGAGAACCGGGTCAGTGCTGTTTTACAGCGCGGGCGTTTCCCGTACAAGGGGCCGGCTTTTGTGGTCAACGGCGTGGTGGTGTGGGGTTTCACCGCGGCCATCTTGACGTACGTGTTCCAGGAATTGGGATGGGCCGTGCCGTGGGATGAAAGCCGGGAAATTCCGGCCCCCCTCTAGCGGGCGTCAGCGGCCAAAGACTGTTACGCCTTCCTTGATGGTTTCCAGCACCTGAATGTCTCTAATTCCTGGGGCAGCGGCCACCACCGGATCGGCGTCGAGCACCACAAGATCGGCCAGCATGCCCGCCTTGAGCATGCCCTTGTTGTGCTCCTCGAACAGCTGGTATGCCGGCCCGGTGGTGAGGGCCTGCAGCGCCTGGTAGGCGCCGACACGCTCGTCGGGGCCCAGAATGTGCCCGGAACGGGTGGTGCGGTTCATGGCGGTGAACATCATGAAGAACGGGTTCAGCGATGTCACCGGGAAATCGCTGTGGTTGGACACGGCCAGCCCCGCCTCCCGGGCGGATTTCAAGGGACTGATGAACCCTGCCCGGGCCTCGCCCGCATTGGCGCGGTGCACATCGCCCCAGAAGAATGTGTGGTTGGTGAAATAACTCGGTGTGATGCCCAACCGCAGGTAGTCCGCCAACTGCTCCGGGTGCTGGAATTGTGAATGGATGGCCACTGTCCGCAAATCATTGGCAGCCGTGGTGCCCGTCTGTTCCACGGCGCGGATGAGTTGGTCGATGGCGGCATCACCGTTGACGTGGGCATAGAGCTGAACGCCGTGGTCAAGCGTGTCCTGGACCAACGCTGCGAAGGCCGGGAAGGGTATCATCGGCTCCCCGCACCAATCATCTTGGCCGTCCAAACCGCCAGTCAGGTACGGATCACGCATGTACGCCGTGCGGCCCTGGGGTGAACCATCCTGCAGAATTTTCAGGCCCGCGATCTTGAAACCGTCCCGGTACGTTCCGGCTGGGTAGGCGGGGTTGCCCAACCATTGGGGCGCTTCCCGGAACGAGCCCAAGGCTGCGATGTCCAAATACAGCAGCCCCCGGGCCGCCGCTGACTGGTACAGGTCCAGATCGGCCACGGTGACGAATCCGTCCTGGGCGTGGGTGTACCCCTGCGAAGCATAGTCCTGCTGTGCGGCGTCGAGCAGGCGGAGCTTGTCTTCCGGGCTGAGAACCGGCAGCTTGCCCACCACCAGATTCATGTACGCCGTTTCCATGAGCAGCCCGGCCGGGTCCTGCGAACCCGGCAGCCGGGCGATGACCCCGCCGTCGGGCGTTGGCGTGCCGGCATCGATCCCGGCCCACTTCAGGGCTGCCGAGTTCAGGACGGCCCCGTGGCTGGACACGTGCACCAACATGACCAAGGCGTCGGGGAAGAGAGCGTCCAAATCGTTGACGGTGATGTGCCGGTTTTCGGCAAGGGCTTCCTGGTCGTAGCCGTAGCCAATGAGCCACCCGCCGGGACCAATGCCCCGGCTGTCCTTGAACGTTTTCAGTGTTTGGAGAACAGCTGCAATGTCGGTGCACGGGCCCATGGGTGGCGGACCCACGTTCGCCCTGTCGGCCAGATCAAAAGCTGCTGAAAAATGACTGTGGGCGTCAATAAATCCGGGAAGCAGTGCTGCCCCGTTCAGGTCCCGTGTGAGCGCGTCGGGGAAGAGCTCCCGTGCCGGGGCCTCATCGCCAACAAACACAATTATGCCACCACGGATGACAAGTGATTGGGCGTAGACGGGGGCGGGGCCGTCCATGGTGAGGATGCGGCCGTTGCAAAAGACCTGTTCGGGATGGACGCCACGGACACCACGGGATGGAGCATGCTCGGCGGCGGGCGTTGCCTGCGGCTTGCTCATGCTGGGGCCTCCCATGTGCGCGGGTTGGTTTAACGTGCCTGTCCCGACTGGCTGGGCCGGCCCAGTACTGCCGTGACTCACTTGGCGTCAGCATAGCACTGCACAACACTGACATTGACGGGAAATTCCAGCGGAATCCGGCCAAAGATCAGCTCGGTGGCCGCCCGGGAGGACTCGTGCACAATCTGGGTTACCTCCTCCACCAGGGCGTCGGGGCAATGCACCATGACCTCATCGTGGAGGAAGAACACCAGCGCCGGTGCGTCCCCGCTTGCCGGAATGCCGGCCCCCGGAACACCGTCAGCGGCGCCGGCCCCCGGTGAGGTCGCCTGCAAA
>JBDTQM010000141.1:0-9771 GCA_039932175.1 Specibacter sp. | reverse complement strand
CGCGTCCTGATTCTGGCCCATACCGGCCGTGAAGAGTCGATGCTGGCAGCCCTGGAGGCGTGCGTGGAACTTCATGCAAACAGTATTGTCCCCGTCATGTACGCCGAAGAACTGGCCGACATGACAGGCTACCTGGGTGTTTCCGGCGTCAAAATGGAGATCCTGGACAGGGATGTCACCCTGGCCGACATTGAACTGGTCATGGTTCTGGGCGGCGACGGCACCATCCTGCGGGCGGCAGAGATTGTGCGCGACTTTGACCTGCCCCTGCTGGGCGTCAACCTTGGCCACGTGGGTTTCCTGGCCGAGAGCGAGCGTGAGGAGCTCATCCAGACTGTTGCGGCAGTGGTGCAGCGCAAGTACTCCGTTGAGGAACGCATGTGCCTGGATGTTGTAGTCAAGGTCGCCGGGAAAGTCGTGGCGCACACCTGGGCCCTGAACGAGGTGGCCCTGGAAAAGGGCAACCGCGAACGCATGATTGAGGTTGTCACGGAAGTGGACGGCCGGCCCCTGACGTCCTTTGGCTGCGACGGTGTTGTCATGGCCACGCCCACAGGATCTACGGCGTATGCGTTTTCCGCCGGCGGTCCCGTGGTGTGGCCCGGGGTTGAAGCGCTGCTCATGGTCCCCATCAGCGCACACGCACTCTTTGCCAAGCCCCTGGTTGTGGCCCCCACCTCCACGCTGGCTGTTGAAGTCCTGACCCGCAACGGCGCCTACGGCGTTATTTGGTGCGATGGCAGGCGCACGGTGGATCTGCTGCCCGGTGCCCGCATCGAGGTCACCCGCTCCGCCAAACCGGTCAAGCTGGCCAGGACACAGCAATCCACCTTCTCCGAACGCCTGGTGCGCAAGTTTGAGCTGCCGGTCCAAGGCTGGCGCGGCCCCTCGGCGGAGGAAGCCCAGCCACCCACCACCCAGCTGCCCATCATCAAAACCTTGCGCCCCAAAACGTCCCTGGAAGGCCCCCGGACGGGCCCCATTCCGCAGCTTCCCGATCTGAGGGTGCCGCCCCAGGCGAGCTCGTACTCCGGCACGCAGGGGTTCCATGGGGAGGGCGCCAAGTGATTGAAGAAATCCGCATCCGCGACCTTGGCGTCATTTCCGAATCAACGCTTCCGCTGGGCCCCGGCCTGAGCGTCGTCAGTGGCGAGACCGGCGCCGGCAAGACCATGGTGGTGACCGCCGTCGGACTTTTGCTGGGCAACCGGGCAGATGCCGGGGCCGTGCGCAATGGTGCCAAGTCTGCCTCCGCCGAGGCCACACTGACCCTGCCGGCAGGCCATCCGGCGCTGCTGCGCGCCTTGGAGGCAGGGGCAGACGTTGACGAGTTCGACGGCGGTGCGCAGCTGATTCTGGCGCGGACAGTCAGTGCCGACGGGCGCAGCCGGGCCCATGTTGGCGGGCGCAGCGCACCCATCGGCGTACTGAACGAACTGGGGGAGGCCCTGGTTGCCGTGCACGGGCAGTCGGATCAGATCCGCCTGAAGAACCCGTCCGCCCAGCGCGTGGCCCTGGACAAGTTTGCCGCCGAAGCCAACAAGGGTTTTTCCGGCAAGATGCGCAACTACAAGCTGGTGTTTGAGCGGTGGCGCGAAACCCAGGCGGAGCTGGCGCTGCTGCGCTCGGCCAGCCGGGAACGCCTGCGCGAAGCCGAGTCGCTGTCAACGGCCCTGGCCGAGATCGATGCCGTTGAGCCGCTGCCGGCAGAGGATGAGATCCTCAAGGCCCAGGCCGTGAAACTGGGCAACGTTGAGGAACTGCGCAAAGCCGCCCTGGGCGCCCACGAGGCACTCAGTGCCGCCGACTACGGCGACGGCGTTGACGCGGCCTCCCTGGTGGACACGGCCAGACGCCTGGTGGAGGCAGTAGCCGCCAGCGATGAAGAGCTCACGCAAACCGCCAAGCGGCTGTCCGAGGTGGGCTACCTGCTGGCCGACATTGCCAGGGACCTGGCCAGCTACGCCACGTCCCTGGACTCCGAGGGTCCCGGGCGCCTGTCCGAGCTGGAGGACCGCCGCGGCGCACTGGCCGTTTTGGTGCGCAAGTATGCCCCGAGCATTGATGAAGTCCTTGCCTGGGCCGACGCCGCACGGGTCCGGCTGGCGGACCTTAGCGATGACTCCGGCCGGATCGAGTCCCTCGAGGCGCAGGAGGCAGCCTCCCTGGTCGAGCTGGGCCTGCTCGCGGCCGAGGTCACCGCCTTGCGGAGTTCGGCCGCCGCCAAGCTGGCCAAGGCCGTCAGCGCCGAACTGAAGGCGCTGGCCATGCCGGACGCCAAACTGGTCATTGACATCACCACGGCCGAACGCAGCATCCACGGTGAGGACGACATCGCCTTCCTGCTGGCCCCGCATGCCGGCGCCCTGCCGCGTCCGCTGGGCAAGGGCGCCTCCGGCGGCGAGTTGTCCCGGGTGATGCTGGCGCTCGAAGTGGTGCTGGCCGCCGTGGACCCCGTGCCGACCTTTGTGTTTGACGAGGTTGATTCAGGGGTGGGCGGCAAGGCCGCGGTGGAAATCGGCCGAAGGCTGGCCATGCTGGCCCAGCATGTGCAGGTTTTGGTGGTCACACACCTGCCGCAGGTGGCGGCCTTTGCGGACCAGCACATCCTGGTCACCAAGAGTTCTGTGAGCAAAAACTCAACAGGGATCACCACCAGCAATGTGCGTCTTTTGACGTACGAGGAACGGGTTGTGGAATTGGCCCGAATGCTTGCAGGGCAGGAGGACTCAGCCACTGCACAGGCCCACGCCAAGGAATTGTTGGCGCAGGCAGCACGCCCGGCGTCCTAGGAAAAGCGGCGCCTATGCTTGGTGTAAGTACCGTCCGCGAACGTTTATTGGCTCATTAGATGATAGGCTCGAATCCCGTGGTGCAACGATCAAATTCCCGGTTCAGTGGTCAGTCCAAGACGACCAAACACATCTTCGTCACCGGCGGAGTCGCGTCCTCGCTCGGTAAGGGACTGACGGCTTCAAGCCTCGGCCACCTTCTCCGTGCACGCGGCCTGTCGGTCACAATGCAAAAACTCGATCCCTACCTCAATGTGGATCCTGGCACAATGAATCCCTTCCAGCACGGTGAAGTCTTCGTCACTGACGATGGCGCCGAAACCGACTTGGACATTGGCCATTATGAGCGCTTCCTTGATGAAAATCTTGAAGGCTCAGCCAATGTCACCACCGGTCAGGTGTACTCAACAGTCATTGCCAAGGAACGCCGCGGCGAATACCTGGGCGACACCGTCCAGGTCATCCCGCACATCACCGATGAGATCAAGCGTCGCATGCGCCTGCCTGCCGAAGGCAAGAACGCCCCCGACGTCATCATCACCGAAATTGGCGGCACGGTTGGCGACATCGAATCCCAGCCGTTCCTGGAGTCGGCACGTCAGGTGCGCCAGGACATTGGCCGCAACAACGTGTTCTTCGCCCATGTCTCCCTGGTGCCCTACATTGGCCCGTCCCAGGAACTGAAGACCAAGCCCACGCAGCACTCCGTTGCAGCGCTGCGCTCCCTGGGCATCCAGCCCGACGCCCTCATCCTGCGCTCCGACCGCATCCTGCCCGAGGCAATGCACACCAAGATTGGCCGGGCCTGCGATGTTGACGTCGAGGCAGTCATTGGCTGCCCGGACGCCCCCAGCATCTACGACATCCCCAAGACACTGCACTCGCAGGGCCTGGATTCGTACATTGTGCGCGCCTTGGACCTGCCGTTTAAGGATGTGGACTGGACCAAGTGGGACAAGCTGCTCGAAGCCGTGCACAACCCGCTGCACCACATCGAGATTGCGCTGGTGGGCAAGTACATTGACCTGCCCGATGCCTACCTCTCGGTCACCGAGGCCCTGCGTGCCGGCGGTTTCGCCAACAGCACCAAGGTCAAGATCCGCTGGGTCCCCTCCGACGACTGCGAAACCGAAGCCGGTGCCCGCACGGCACTGGGCGACGTTGACGCCATCTGTGTTCCCGGCGGCTTTGGCATCCGTGGTTTGGAAGGCAAGCTTGGCGCGCTGAAGTTTGCCCGCGAAAACAAGATCCCCACGCTGGGTCTTTGCCTGGGCCTGCAGTCGATGGTCATCGAGTACGCACGGAACGTTGTTGGTTTGGAAGGCGCATCGTCCTCCGAGTTCGACGACAACCCCACCTACCCCGTCATTGCCACCATGGAAGAGCAGCTGGACATCGTTGGTGGCAAGGGCGATCTGGGCGGCACCATGCGCCTGGGCCTCTACCCGGCCGTGCTGGTCGAGGGATCGGTCATTGCCGAGACCTACGGCACCACTGACGTTTCCGAGCGCCACCGCCACCGCTACGAGGTCAACAACAAGTACCGCGACCAGATTGCTGAAGCCGGGCTGGTGTTCTCCGGCACATCACCCGACGGCAAGCTGGTGGAATTTGTTGAACTGCCCCGTGACGTGCACCCCTACTACGTATCCACCCAGGCCCACCCGGAATTGAGCTCGCGCCCCACCCGGCCGCACCCGCTCTTTGCCGGTCTGGTGGCTGCTGCCCTGGAACGTCAGAACGCCACACGGTTGTTGGAAGTCTAGTGGCGGCGCCCGGTACACCGTCCTGGACGGACACCAAGCACCCGGCGGGTGAGCCGGTGGCTGATGCTTTCAGCCACCGCACCCTGCAGTCCTCCTCGACGGTGTACCAGGGCCGCATCTGGGACGTTGTCTCAGACACTTTCTCCCTCACACCCGGTGCCAAGCCGCTCACCCGCGACTACATCGCCCACCCTGGCGCGGTGGCTGTGGTGGTGCTCAACGAGCACAACCAGGTCCTGCTGCTGAGCCAGTACAGGCACCCCGTCCAGATGGTCCTCTGGGAGATCCCGGCCGGCCTCCTGGATGTGGAAGGCGAGGACCATGTTGTGGGTGCCGCCCGCGAATTGGCTGAAGAAGCCGATCTGGTGGCGGCCCAATGGCATGTCCTGACCGATTTCTTCAACTCTCCCGGATCCTCCAGCGAAGCGATCAGGATTTATCTGGCCCGCGGGCTGTCCCTGGTGCCCGAGGCAGACCGCCACGTGCGCACCGAGGAGGAAGCCGAAATCGAGTTCCGCTGGGTGGACCTGGATGTCGCAGCCACGGCGGTGCTGGAGGGGCGCATTCACAACCCGTCCGCCGTCGTCGGCATCTTGGCGGCCGCGCAGGCCCAACGGGGCGCCTTTGCCTCCCTGCGCCCGGCCGGCGCAGCATGGCCCGAGCACCCGGCCCAGCGCCAGCGGTGACAACGCCGGCAACGACTTCGGTGCTGGGCAGGGGCATTCGCGACTATCTGCTCCATGTGGGTGTTGAGCGCGGCTTGGCGCCCAACACCCTGCAGGCCTACACCAGGGATCTGCGCCGCTACGAGGAATTCCTTGCCGCCGCCGACGTCACTGAGCTGGGGCAGATCACCCGCCACCATGTCAGCGAGTTTGCCCAGGGACTCTCCGACGGGGCCGACGGCGGTTCAGCCCTGGGCCTGCGCTCGGTGGCACGAACGGTGGTGGCCGTGCGCGGCCTGCACAAGTTCTGGGCCCTGGAAGGCATGAGCGAGGCCGACCCCGCAGCCGACGTTCATCCGCCCCAGACCGGGCAGCGGCTGCCGAAAGCCATCAGCGTCCACGACGTCACCCGCATCCTGGAAGCGGCTGGTTCGGACACGCCCACAGGCCTGCGGGATGCGGCCATGCTCGAATTCCTGTACTCCACAGGCGCCCGCATCAGCGAAGCCGTGGGGCTTGACGTTGACGACCTGGTTCTTCCGGAAAATCTCGATGAGGGCCCGTCACTGGTGCGCCTCTTCGGCAAGGGCTCCAAGGAACGCATAGTGCCCATTGGCTCCTACGCGCTGCGCGCACTGGAGGCCTACCTGGTGCGCGGACGCCCCACGCTGGTGGCCAAGGGGGCCGGGACGCCGGCCCTGTTCCTGAATGCCAGGGGCGGCCGGATCAGCCGCCAGAGCGTGTGGACAATTCTGAAGGCGGCCGCCGAGGCGGCACAGGTCCAGGCTGTCGTCTCCCCGCACACCCTGCGCCATTCCTTTGCCACACACCTGCTGGAGGGCGGCGCCGACGTCCGAGTGGTCCAGGAACTGCTGGGCCACGCCTCCGTCACCACCACGCAGGTGTACACGCTCGTCACGGCCGAAACGCTGCGTGAAGTTTATGCTGCGGCGCACCCCAGGGCCCTCGGCTAGCCCACCCCCGGATCTGTGTGGCAGTTATTGGACCAAAATGACCCGATTTCGGCGTTTTTCGTTCAACAACTGCTACACAGTCACAGAGGGGAGTGCATTTGCACATTAAACTGAGGTCCATGAGCGCTGCAACCGAGTATTTCCGGAACAAATTGGATTTTGAGATTGACGTCATGGACGTCCATGAGCGTCTTTCGGCGAGGGACTTTGTGCTGGTGGACACCCGCCGTCACGCCTCCTGGGAGCACGGGCACATTCCCGGCGCCCTGCACCTGCCCACGGCGTTCATCCCGGCCCAGGCCGCCGTGCTCATCCCCGCCGGCACGCCCGTGGTGGTGTACTCGTGGGGGCCGGGCTGCAACGGCAGCACCTTCGCCGCCCTCGCCTTCGCCGAGCTGGGGTACCCGGTGAAGGAAATGCTGGGCGGCATAGAATATTGGGCCCGCAACGGCCTGCCCGTGGAAACCTCCGGCGCCGTCGCAGCGGCCCCGGGCGATCCGCTCGTCACGGCGGACCAGGCCCGGCCGCCCGGCGGCAGGCGGCGCGCCTAAGGAGGCGCCGTCGTCGTCCTTAGAGACTATGACGCAGTAGTTGCGCATCAATCAACCAATTAAGATTGATCGTGATGCAACTACTGCGTCACAGTTGGAAAAGGGGTGCTTAGGCGCTGACGGCCAGGGTGTCGATCTCCACGAGCACGACCTCGTGCGGCAGGTCAACGAAGACCGTGGTGCGGGAGGGGAGCGCGCCGCTGGGCCCTTCTTGACGCCCTGGGAGAAGGTGTGCGCCGGGGCGGGTGCGTTTTCAGTGCGGACAATAGTTTTTCACTCATCGAGTGTTCCTTTCATTGGGGACCCAGCCCAGATCCTTCGAGATGGCCTGTGTCCCACTTATTAGTGTTGGCAGTAATTTGAGCAAGTCTTCATAGTTCAGCAACACCACCGGGACCGAGAAGGAGGCGGCTCCCACCACACGGCCCGAGGCGTCCCTGATGGGTGCGGCAACACAGTGCACAATAGCCTCGTGCTCGGATTTGTCCTGCGCCCAGCCTTGTTCACGCACAGCGGCCAGTTCCGCCAGCAGTGCCGTGGGCGGGGTGAGCGTGTTCTCCGTCATTTTGACGTAGTCCAGTCCGGCCGCAATCTTTTCCTGGCCTGAGCGCGGCATGTCGGCGAGGATCACCTTGGCTACGGCCGCCGAATGCAAGGCCGCTGTGAGTCCGATCCTGGAGTACATCCGCGCGGGGTGGTGGGATTCGAACTTGTCGATGTACACCACCTCGTTGCCTTCCAGCTCGGCAAGGTACACGGTGTGTCCGGCTTGTTCGTTCAGGCGGGCCAGGTGTGGCCGGGCCACCTGCCGCAGGTCCCGCTGCTCCAGCGCCAGGGAGGACAGCTCAGGAAGTTTCCGGCCCAGCTGGAACTGCCCGGCGTTGTTGCGCACCAGAAAATGTTCGGCCTCCAGTGAATGCAACAGGCGCATGACAGTTTTCTTGTGGACGGTGGAGGTGGACGCCAGTGCATCGAGGGTTGCCGGCCGTTTTTCCAGTTGCGACAGCAGGTCCAGGGCCCGCACCAGGCTCTGGCTCACGGCACGGCCCCGGACAACACGGGGGAGTCGATCCGGCCGGGCGCCACATGGGTGGCGGACCAGTCGGCCGCGGAGCGGGCCAGGATCTTCTCCAGCGCCGCGGTGCTGGGCAGCGGGCTGCGGTCGCCGGGGACAGTCAGGGTGGCAGCGGCGCTCAAGTGGCCGCGGAGCAGCGAGGAACGCTGGTCGAGGCCAAAGAGCATGCCGCTGAGGTAGCCGGCAGCGAAGGCGTCGCCGGCGCCCACAGGCTCCAGCACCGAAATGCTCAGGGACGGCACTTCCGCCCGGCCGCCGTCGCGCATCAGGGCAATCGCTGAGGTGTGGGCGTTCTTGAGCACAATGACCGCCGGGTCCGGCAGCATGGCCCGCAGCCCGGCCTCGTCATTGGTGCCGAGGGCCGGCATGGCTTCATCGGCGCCCACCAGCACGACGTCGGACGGGTTGGCCAGGGTGCGCAGGATGGCCTTATCCTCATTTGCCCACAGCGCCGCGCGCCCGTTCACGTCAAAGGAGACCAGCCGGCCGTTGCGGGGAAGGGCCAGGATGCCCGCCAGCAGGGCCCTGCACCCGGGGGAGAGGGTGGCAGTGATGCCGCTGAGGTGGATGAGGCCGGCCTGGGCCAGCAGGGTTGCCACGGCGGGGTTGTCCAGCATGTCGGGGATCATGGCCGAGGCTGCGGACCCTTGGCGGTAGTACAGCACGGCGCTTTCCTCGGCGTCCGACTGCGCGGCTGCCGGAATCTTCACATCCAGGCCCGTGGCGCGGGTGTCATCGCGCACCACGCCGCTGACGCCCACGTCATGGGAGGCAAGCTCGTTGAGGATGCGCGTGCCAAAACCGTCGTGGCCGACACGGCCCACCCAATGGGCGTCAACACCCATGGCGGCCAGGCCCATGGCCACGTTGGACTCGGCGCCGGGTACTCGCAGCCGCAGTTGGCCTTGATTGTCATGGCCATTGTCTGCGGTTCAGTCATTGCCAGCCATGTCAACGACGGCGGCTTCTGGATCATCTCCAAGTACTTCAACATGTCCGTCAAGGAAACCCTAAAGACGTGGACCGTGCTGGAAACCGTGCTCTCCGTGGTTCGGTCCGGCATGGCTGCCCTGATTTGGCCGTTCGACTAGCACTCCCGGGCCCACGGCCGCGAGAGTCCCGCTGCGGGCTTGCGAACGGTGGGGGCGGCTGGGGAGCGACGGCGGCGGCTCACCTTCAACTGGAAGGTGATCGGCCGCCGTCGTACTTTAAAGTGGGGCCAATGGCGGGGGGTGCCCCTTCGGGGCATTTTTGCTGCTTTTCGGCAGGTGCCTCGGGCAAATCAGGCCTTGATCTTTTTTCACTGGACACATAATGCCGTCCTGAGGACAAATAGCGGCACGATCTGTCCAGTGGAGGTCCCCACCGGCGACGTATGCTGATTGAATGAGCTCCCCCGTAACGCTGTGTTTCCTGCTCCGCACCCATCAGGGACGGGAGCAGGTGCTGCTGGGGCTGAAGAAGACAGGTTTTGGCGCGGGAAAAGTGGTGGGCATCGGCGGCCATGTGGAGCCGGGGGAGAGTGTTGTTGCGGCGATTTGCCGTGAAGTTGCCGAGGAAACCAGCCTCGCCATTGGGGCGATGGACCTGATTCCCGCGGGCACCGTGGAATTTGTTTTCCCGGCGAAACCTGAATGGGACATGTTCACCACAGTGTTCTTGTGCCGGATGTTCGCCGGCGACGCCGTTGAAAGCGATGAAATTGCGCCACAATGGCACCCGGTGGGGGATTTGCCCCACGCGCACATGTGGGCGGATGCCAGTCACTGGCTGCCGGCGTTCCTGTCGGGACAGCATGGCCACTGGCGCGTGGTCCTCAACAGCGACAATGAAACCGTTGCCTCCAGCACGCACACCCCGCCCGCGGGAACCGTCCCGGCGGAAAGTCGGGGCATGGGCAGCTAATCTGCCCACCCCTGAATTCTGTGTCGCAGTTGTTGTAGGATAA